>DATGJR010000023.1:0-42978 GCA_035295065.1 Steroidobacteraceae bacterium | reverse complement strand
GAGGGTTCTGCCCGAGGTCCATGAGCAACATCGTCAGCAGGTAGAGCCGGGGCGTTACCGTATCGAGCTCGAGAAACTCCTTTTCCGAGTGAAATCCGCCGCCGACGGGGCCGAGGCCGTCGAGCGCTGCGACCCCGGCATCCGCCGCCAGCGCCGATTCGGATGCGCCTCCATTGCCACCCGCGGACAACGTGCGCCCGATGCCGGCGTAGATGCGCTGCGCGCGTGCCGCGAGCTTGTCGGTTGCCGGATTGTTGGGCAGCGGCGGGAAGCCGTCTCCACCGCTCACCGTCACGTGGGTGTCGGGAATCACGGTGGTCTCGGCGTTCCTGCGCAGCACCTGCTCGACGCGGCCGAAATCGGCCTTGTCCCGCACCCGCACGTTCACCAGCGCCCAGGCATCTTCCGGAATGATGTTGCCGCGCGTACCGGCATGCATCACCGTGAGATTCGCGGTCAGACCGTCGCCGGATTTGGGAAATGCCTCGAGCCCCGAGATCTGATGGATCAGCTCGAGCGCGGCATTGCGGCCATCTTGCGGCGCCACCCCGGCATGCGCGGCCCGTCCCTTCACATCGATGCGAAAAGTGGTGGAGCCCTTGCGCCACACGGTGAGAGTGTCGGGAAGGTCGCCGGGCTCGAGGTTCAGCTCCACGTCGGCATCCTTGAGGAGTCTGCCGATCAGCGCGCGTGTTCCCGGTGAGCCGCGCTCCTCGGAAGTCTCCATCAGGAAAACGATCTTGCTGAAATTCGTGAACCCGAGGTCGTGCAGGATCTCGAGGGCGCAGAGGCCCTCGATCACGCCGCCCTTCTCATCCGACACGCCTGGGCCATGGGCGCGCTTGTCATCCATGCGGAATGGCCGGTGTTGCGCGGTACCCGGTTCGAACACGGTGTCGATGTGTCCGATCATGAGAATACGCGTCTTGCCGCGGCCGGCCAGCGTCGCCACGGTGTTTTCCGCAAGACCTGCTTCCTCCGCGGGAACCGACTCGACCGTCATCCCGAGAGCCTTGAGGTGCGGGATGAGCACGGCCGCCACCTTGCGGCCGCCTTCGACGTCGCCGGTGCCGGAGTCGATGTTCACGACCTGCTCGAGGAGCTCGAGCTCGGAAGCGCGCGCCGCCTGGGCCGCGGCGAGTACTTTGCCGTCCTTGTGCGCTGCTTCGGCACTCTGCACGAGCACAGTTGAGATCACGGCCACGGCGATCAGAGTGCCTGGAATTCTCATGGAGGCTCCCTTGAGTCAACTGCCTGTTATATACGACGTGCGGGCGACTGCAACAAATGCTCTGCGCCAGCGTTTGATGATGGTACCTTTGGCAGCTGCGGCTTGCCGTGGCCGCCGGCCAGAAAGGAATTTGGATCGATGTCGCGGCGTCGATTTCTGCAGGGAAGTGTGGCGGCGATGTCCGTCACGGCAGCGGGAGCTTGGCTGCGGGCGGCCGGCGCACCCGCGCCCCATGGACTCAAGCGGCTCGGAGCGAGTGAGCCCTTCGATTACGCGCGCCTGAAGGGCATCGCCCGCACGCTGAGCAGCCAGCCTTACAAGGCGCCGCCCGACAAGCTGCCGCCGGCTCTCGCGCGCCTCGACTGGGACCACTGGGAAGCCATTCGCTACCGGGATGAGCATTCGCTGTGGGCGGGCCAGGGGCTGCGATACCAGATTCGCTTCGCACATCTGGGCATGCGCATCGTCAAGCCGGTGCGTATGTACGCGGTGGAGAACGGCAGCGCACAGGAGATCGCCTACGACCCCGCCATGTGGGACTACAGCCACGCGGGCCTCAATCCCAACGACCTGCCGCCGACGCTCGGCTTCGGCGGCTTTCGCATCTTCTACGATACCGACTGGGTGCGCGATTGCGCCGTGTTCCAGGGCGCCTCGTATTTCCGCGCGATCGACGGAGATCTGCAGTACGGCATGTCGCATCGCGGGCTCGCCATCAACACCGGGATGCCGGTCACCGAAGAGTTCCCCGACTTTGTGGCCTTCTATCTCGAGCGTCCGCCGAAGGACTCGAGCGAGCTCACGATCTACGCGCTGCTCGATTCGCCGAGCGTGAGCGGCGCCTACCGATTCATCCTGCGTGTCGCCGATACGCTGCTCATGGACGTGGATGCGGCGCTCTATCCGCGGCAGGAAATCGAGCGGATCGGCATCGCCCCCGGCACCAGCATGTTCTTCGTCGGCAAGAATCAGCGCGACATCTCCGAGGACTGGCGGCCCGAGATCCACGATTCGGACGGTCTGCAGATCCTGACCGGGAGCGGGGAATGGATCTGGCGGCCGCTGATCAATCCGAGTGTCGTGCGGGTCAACAGCTTCCTCGACAACGGACCGCGGGGCTTCGGCCTGATGCAGCGCGAGCGCAGTTTCGCCGCCTACCAGGACGACGGCGTCTTCTACGACAAGCGTCCCTCGGTGTGGGTCGAGCCCAAGGGCAACTGGGGCAAGGGCGCGGTGATGCTGGTCGAGATCCCGACACGCGATGAGACGCTCGACAACATCGTCGCGTTCTGGAATCCGGCGGACAAGCCGCAGCGCGGCACGGAGCTGCTCTTCGGCTACCGCCTCTACTGGTGCCGCTCGAACCCCGTCACCACGCCGCTCGCCACGACGGGCGCCACACGCACCGGCATCGGAGGCGTCGTCGGGCAGGCCCGCACGCACTTCTCCTGGCGGTTCGTGGTGGACTTCTTCGGCGGCAATCTGCCCCTGCTCACGGACGCCGCCCGCGTGACGCCCGTCATCCATGCCTCGCGCGGGCGCATCGAGATCGCCTCGGCCCGCCCGCTGCGCCCGCTCAACGGCTGGCGCGCGATGTTCGATCTGGCCCTCACGGACCCGAGCACCGAGCCGATCGACCTGCGGCTCTATCTGTCCTTCGATGGGCAGCCGCTCACCGAGACCTGGCTCTACCAGTACACACCGCCGCCTCCGAAGCGGCGCAACTTCTAGCTCACGCTCACGGACAAACGCCCTTCGCCTTCGGTGCACGCGCGCAGAATGCGGCGACCCGGGTGCTCTTGAGCGCGCTCCAGGCGGCCAGCTGCTGCGTGAGCCGGGCATGGAGCGCCGTGTACATCTCGAGCTCCTGCGCGTTCGGGGCCGTATCGGCATCATCGAGGAGACCGGCGAAAGAGTAGATCTGCTCGTTGAGCATCCCGGGGTAGTTGAGGTTGGCTTCCGACCCCTTGATGTCGACCTGCATCAGCTGCCGTTCGATCTGCGATGCCTGCTTGAGGAGCTCGGGGTCTGCCGCAGCGCCGGCGGCGCTCACTGCGGTCTTCACTGCGCGGATGTCATTCACCGCGCGATGCAGCGCATCCTGGTCGTGATAGACCTGCATCGACAGAGCGAACTTCTGTTGCAGGCCCGCCAGCGGGCCGGTGTCGCGAGGATCGGCCTGGATGGTGAGCGGCGCACTCTGCGTGTCCGGCCCGTCACTGAGCCTGACGGTGTAGTGGCCCGGCAGAACCAGCGGCCCGCGCGGCGGCTGGCCTGCGTAGAACGCATCCGGAATCTGCACCGGATCGTCGTAGCGCAGGTCCCAGACGAAGCGATTCATACCGCGCTCCGCGGGCAGCGTCTTCATCGGGTGCACCCGGTCCGGCCACTCGGGCGGTTGCTCGCCCTCCCCGCTGGTCTCGCTGCTCAAGTGGCGCACGACGGCGCCCCTGGCATCCACGATCTCGAGCTTCAGCGCGCTGCTTGGGGCTGAGCGCAGGTAGTAATCGATCAGGACTCCCGCCGGCGGGTTCTGCCCCGAAGGCGGACGTGCGTCGACCTCGTCCGGATAGTAGAGCCGCAAGCCCACGGCCGGCTTATAGAGGTAAGCGGATCTGGCCGCGGCCGCGGCCGCGACCTCGCGCAGCGGCGTGACGTCATCGAGAATCCAGAACGAGCGCCCGTGCGTCGCGGCGACCAGGTCATCGCCCTTGACCACGAGGTCGTGAACCGGCGTGCGTGGAAGGTTGAGCTTCAGGGGCTGCCAGTGCGCACCCGTATCGAAGGACACGAACACCCCGGTCTCGGTGGCCGCATAGAGGAGCTCGCGCCGCACGCTGTCCTCGCGCACCGCGTGCACGAACGACCCCTCGGGAAGGCCCGCATCGATGCGCGCCCAGCTCCTCCCGCCATTGGTCGTCATGTAGACGTAAGCCTTCAGATCATCGAGCTTGTGGCGATCGATGGCGGCGTAGGCGGTGTCGGCGTCGTAGCGCGAGGGCTCGATCATGCTCACCGTGCTCCACTGCGGCATCTCGCGCGGCGTGACGTTTGCCCAGGCGCCACCGCCATCGTGGGTGAGCTGGATGAGGCCGTCGTCGGTTCCCACCCAGATCATCCCCCGCCGCAGCGGCGACTCTGCGATGGTGAAGATGGTGTCGTAGTACTCGACGCTGGTGATGTCCTTGGTGATCGGGCCGCCGGAGGCCTGCTGCTTGGACTTGTCGTTGCGGGTGAGGTCCGCGCTGATCGCGCTCCAGCTGCCGCCGTCATTGGTCGTCTTGTAGAGCCGCTCCATGCCGTAATAAAGAGTGTCGGGATCGAACGGCGACATGGCGAGCGGCGAGGTCCAGTTGAAGCGATGCTCGAGATCGCTGGCGGCGTGACCGGAGGCGTCGATCGGCCACGCCGAGATCACCTGGGTCTGCATGTTGTGCATGTTGAAACGATCGATGAAGTTCTCGGCCGTGCCGTAGACGATGTCGGCGTCGCGCGGGTCTGCGAGCTGGAAGCCGCTCTCGCCGCCGCGCGTGCTGTACCAATCGCGCTCGACGATGGCACCTTCGTCATCCATGCTCGCGATCGCGATGCTGGAGTTGTCCTGCTGCGCGCCGTAGACGTAATAGGGGAAGCGGGTGTCGACCGAGACGTGATAGAACTGCGCCGTCGGCTGATTGTTCTGGCTGGTCCAGGTCTTCCCCTGGTCGAACGAGATCGAAGCGCCCCCATCGCTCGCCTCGATGATTCGGTCGGGGCTGGTGGGGTCTATCCAGATGCCGTGATGGTCGCCGTGCCTCGCGGGCAGCAGAGTGAACGTGCGGCCGCCGTCGGTCGAGCGGAAGAGTCCCGTGTTCGCCGCATACACGGTGTCGACCTTCTTCGGGTCGGCGAGCACGGTGGAGAAGTACCACGCCCGCTGCGTGAGGCGCCCGTCGTCATTGATGCGCCGCCAGTGCGCGCCGCCGTCGTCCGAGCGGTAGAGCCCGCCCTCCTTCGCCTCGATCATGGCGTAGATGCGCTTCGAATCGGCGGCGGAGACGGACACGTGGATGCGGCCGAGAATTCCGGCCGGCAGCCCGTTGCCGGAGAGCTGCGTCCAGCTGACGCCGCCGTCGGTGGATCGGTAGAGCCCGCTGCCGGGACCCCCGCTCGAGAAATTCCACGGCAGCCGGCGGGCCTGCCACAGTGCCGCATAGACGATGTGCGAGTCATTGGGATCGAAGGTGACATCGATGGCGCCGGTCTGCTCGTCCCGATAGAGCACCTTCGCCCAGGATCGCCCACCGTCGGAGCTGCGATAGACACCGCGCTCGCGGTTGGGTCCGAAGGCATGGCCGAGTGCGGCGACGAGCACGATGTCGGCATTCTTCGGGTCGACGATCAGCGCGCCAATCTGGCGGGTATCCTCGAGCCCCATATGGCTCCAGGTCTGGCCGCCGTCGACTGACTTGTAGACACCATCTCCGTAGGTCATGTTGCCGCGCGGCGCCGCCTCGCCCGTGCCGACGTACATGACGTTCGGGTTGGAAGGTGCGACGCCCAAGGCGCCGACCGAGGAGATGGCGGTGCCGTCAGTGAGCGGTCGCCAGGTGGCGCCGCCGTCGGTCGTCTTCCAGACCCCGCCCGCGACCGCCCCGAAGAAGAAGGTGTCAGCATCCCCGGCAATGCCGCTGACCGCCAGTGCCCGGCCGCCACGGTAAGGCCCGATGCAGCGCCATTGCAGCGCCTTGAAGAGACTCTCGTCCACCGAGGGGCCGGCACCGGTGGTGGGCGGCGCAGCATGCGCGCACAGAGCGCACCCGATGAGTGCCGCCAGCGCGAAGGCGCCACGGGCGAATCTGGCCTGCCATGCGTCAAAAAAAGACCAATGCATGTCCATCCTCCGGGGGGGGGTAAGGCGAGTTCTGCGCCCGTTGTTGTTGCCGGCGATAGTACCCCGGGCAGCCCGAAATTCCCCGGAAAGCCGCTCCCGCCCCGTCCGTAGGTCTTCTCCTATGGACATCCGCGCAATCGGTGGCGCGAAATAGCGCGCGGTCCGGGAACGCAAGAATCAACACGCCGGCTCGTAAGAATCTCCGGGCTTATTCAAAATGCCGGGCGGTCGGGCAGGGAGTTCTAACAATGAATGCAGGCAGGGTCGTCAGTCTCGGATCGTCGTTCAGGGCGCTCGCCGCTCTCGCCGCCGGCTTGGGCTTGGCTGTGGCAGCGCGACCGGATGTCGCCCTCGCGCAGTCGGCCGCGGCCGAGCCGGCCGCCGCGCCCCTCGAAGAGATCGTCGTCACCGGCACTTCCATCAAGGGCATCAACGCCGAGACCTCACTCCCGGTGCAGGTGTTGAAATCCGAGGACATTGCCAGAACCGGCGCCACGACCGCGGAAGAGCTCTTCCAGCAGATCAGCGCGGCCAGCAGCTCCGGACTCACCAATGCGGCGCAGGCCACCGGCTTCCAGACCGGTGCCATCTCCACGATCTCGCTGCGCGGCCTCGACAGCGCGCGTACGCTCGTTCTGATCAACGGCCGCCGGTCCGCTCCCTATGGTGGCGGCTCGGTCGGGACCGCCGGCAACTCGGTCGACATCAGCTCGATTCCCATCGCCATGGTCGAGCGCGTGGAGATCCTGAAAGACGGTGCCTCGGCGATCTACGGGAGCGATGCGATCGCCGGGGTGGTCAATTTCATTCTGAAGAAGGACTACCAGGGAGCACAGCTCAGCGCCTATGCGGGCGCACCCTCGCGCAAGGGCGGCGGCACCGAGGAGAACGTCAACGGCTACGTTGGGCACGGCGATCTGCAGTCCGACCGCTACAACGTCGCCCTCGGCGTCAATTTCGATCACATGCAGCCAATCCTCGGCGCATCGCGTGCCTTTGCGCAACGCTATTCACCGGCCTACGGGAATGATGTGACCTCATCCTTCGCCTTCCCCGCGAACGTCGCGGTTCCCGGCCTCGGGACGCGTAATCCCGAGACCCCGAATTGCGGCCCGGACTCGCTCTTCGACGCCGACTTTCCCAAGCAGTGCCGCTTCGACAACTCGCCGTTCGATTCCCTCCAGCCCGAGCAACAGAAGATCAATTTCTATCTGACCGGTGCGCAGGCGCTGTCGGACAAGAGTCAGCTCTACGGCGAGGCAAGCTACGCGCAAACCAAGACAACGACCTTCGTGCAGCCGGTGCCGCTCTCATTCCAGAACCCGCTGCTGGCGAGCAATCCCTACGTCGCTTACCTCGCAAACCTGCTCGCCACGCAGTATCCGAACTACCACAACCCGGCCGTCGTGCCCGGGGAAGGGGCGTTCCTCCTTCCTCCGACGAGCCCCTACTATCCGGCCGCGTTCGCGGCAGCCAACGGCCAGGCCGGGGAGCCGCTGAACCTCATCTACCGCGACTTTGCCAACGGCACTCGCGAGACGCTCGATACCGCGGAAACCTTTCGCGCCGTGGCCGGAGCCAGGGGAAACGGCTTGGGCTGGGACTACGATGCCTCGCTCCTCTGGAGCAAGGTCTGGGTGCACGAGAACCTGGAGGCGGGTTATCCGCAATATTCCAAGATCATGCCGCTCCTCGACACGGGCACGATCAATCCCTTCGGGCCGACCACCGACCCGTCCGCCCTGGCGGCAGCCAAGGCCACCGAGTTCGTCGGACAGGACTTCGCGAGCTGGACTTCGCTGACGAGTCTCGCGGGCACGGCAAGCCGGGAAATCGTGCCGCTGCCCGCGGGCAAACTGAGTGCCGCGGTGGGCGCTGAGATCCGCCACGAGACCTTCGAGTACGATCCGGCCGCCGCAGTCCAGACCGGCGACATCGCCGGACAGGGCGGCAATCAGCTGCCCGAGAATGCCTCGAGGAACGTCGAGTCCGCTTTCGTCGAGCTCAACGCCGACCTGCTGCAGGGACTGCAGGCGGATGCAGCCGTGCGCTACGACAACTATCAGAATATCGGCAACACCGTCAATCCAAAAGCCTCACTGCGCTGGCAGCCGCTGAGCTGGCTGCTGTTCCGCGGATCCGCCGGCACCGGCTTCCGTGCACCCTCGCTCACCGACCTCTACGCCTCCCAGGCGACCAGCGTCACCTCCAATGGCACGCGCGATCCGATCAAGTGTCCGGTGT
Source organism: Steroidobacteraceae bacterium (assembly GCA_035295065.1). Classification (GTDB taxonomy): domain Bacteria; phylum Pseudomonadota; class Gammaproteobacteria; order Steroidobacterales; family Steroidobacteraceae; genus 13-2-20CM-66-19. The sequence continues at coordinate 34,630 of DATGJR010000023.1, read as the reverse complement.
TCGACCCCAACAATTCGGCCTGCAGCTTCCAGTTCACGACCGTGCTGGGCGGCAACCCCAACCTCAAGCCGGAGAAATCCAAGGAGTACACCCTCGGGCTCATCTTCCAGCCCACGGCGGACCTGAACGTCACGGTGGACTCCTTCTGGATCTTTCTCAGGAACCAGATCGTGGTCGGCGGCCTGAGCTATACGGAGATCCTGCTGAATGCGCAGACGGCGACGGAGTTCGCCGGCCTGATCACCCGCGATGCGAACGGCAACATCATCTCGATCAGCCAGACGAACGCCAACCTGTTCAAGACCGACGTGAGCGGCGCCGATGCGAGCGCAAGGTACGGGTTCAACCTTGGCGAGCACGGGGGACGGATTACACTGCTTGCCGGCGGGACCTACTTCTATAAGTACGACACGCAGAACTTCGACGGCAGCTTCACCTCCCAGGTCGACCGGGGAGTGAATGGCATCGGCGGCGTGATCTCACGATTCCGCGGCAACGCGACGGCCCTGTATGACATCGGCGCCTGGGAATTCTCGGTCACGGGAAACTACCAGAAGCGCTATATAGATATCCCATCGTCCGTCACGCAGGTACCTCGGTTCGTGTCTGCTTACGAGACGACCGACGTGCAGCTGTCGTGGAGCGGCCCCAAGTCGCTCAGGTTCAGCGTCGGCGCCCATAATGTCTTCGACAAGGATCCTCCGTACGCCAACTACGCGGCCTCCGCCAACAACTTCGTCGGCGGCTATGACCTCTCCTACGGAGATCCGCGTGGCCGATTCGTCTACGGACGAATCGACTACACGATCTATTGAAGTGAGCTCAATGAAGGCCGAACTGGCTGGCCATGTTGTCCCGGATGACATCTCGTGAAAGCGATGGCCCGAGGCCCGTGTTGAGGTAATAGAGCGCCTTCAGGAACGCCAGATCGCCGGCTGTCATCGCGGCAGGCTTCTCAGCCGTGCCGCAGCTCGATGTCATCGAGTCGAGAATGCTCGGGAGTGCATCGCAGTGGCCGGGCGACTGAACCACCGTCAGGGTCAACATCGTCAGGTAGTCCGCGATCGTCCCGAGGGCGTAGCCGGCGATCTTCGTCGTGTCGACGACCAGGACGACGACGCCGATGCCGATTCCACTGCCGCTGCTGCCGCCCAAACGCGTCCCCACGGCCTGACTGCCGAGGTACTTCTGCTCGACGCGCGGCCAGATGGGCAGAACGTCGAGCCCGACCAATGCCACATCGGTATTCAGGACGATGGAGCCGCCTCTCGTTGTGATGTAGAAGCCCTCGATCGGGTGCCCGCTTCGATAGGCGATGAGATCCCTCATTCCTCCGGAATAGCGGGTGCCGAAGGCACGCGTCGCCCATTCCAGGACTTCATCCATTTTCTCCTGCGGGTTGCTCGTGAAAATGATCTGCACGTTCTCCTTGCATCGCAGGTCCGACTGCACGGGTGCGCCGACGTAGGCGGCCACCGCGCGAAGTCGCGCCGTCACGAGCGCGTCGTCCTGCGGTGAGAGCCCGACCGTCACCGGGCAAATGCTCTGCCTGCCTCCGCGCCAACGCGCCAGGTTGCGCGTCGAGCCGGTGCTCACATAGCGCACCGTCGCGTGATGCAAGATGAATTCCGACAGGCTGTGTCCCGCCAGTTGCTGCCCGGCAGGAGCGGCCGCGGGCGTCACCGCCACAGCGGGGATCTCGGGAGAAGTGCCTGCGCTCGCCTCGTGGGCGATGGACGGCAAACCGGCATGCGAGATCGTGTCGGCCGGCTGAGCCGGCGAGGCGCGCACCGCTCCAAGTGACAGGATCGCGGCACCGACGGTCAACAGCAGGAAATGTCGTGACATGTCTTTGGCTCCGACATTGCAGGCCTGCGATAGTACCTCGCCCCGCAGAGCCAATCGCGTAGGCGCAAGCGAGCGGGCTCGCGAGCCTCGCGGGCTTAGGCTTGGCGGTCTCCATACAACCGGATATCGCCGCCTTCGGGTCGGGCGAGCGGATGGGCCGTCGGCCCGAAGAGGAATCGCCCGAGAAAGAGCGCTGCCAGTGCCCCGCCGATCTGAGCCGCAATGAACGCCGGCACATCGAGCGGACGAATGCCTGCAAACGTGTCCGAGAGCGAGCGGGCGATCGTGATCGCCGGATTCGCAAACGACGTCGAGGCGGTGAACCAGTAGGCGCCCCCGATCCATGCGGCGACCATCCACGGTGCATCTTCGGAGCGCCGGTGCCCCAGTACGACCAGCACCAGCCCGAGAGTGGCCACCGCCTCCGCCAGCCACTGAGCGGGGCCGGTTCTGACGTGCCCCGAGGCTTGCAGGATCCTTAGCTCGAACATCGCGTGCGCGAGCAACGCCCCTGCACAACAGCCGGCGATCTGGACGAGCACATAGGCGGCGGCGTCGGACCACGACAGCCGGCCGCGAAGCGCCTCGATCCACGAAACGACGGGATTGAAGTGCGCGCCGCTCAGGGGTCCCAGCAGCGCAATCAGCGTCGCCAGCACGGCGACCGTCGCTGCGGTATTGGCGAGCAGTGCAATCGCGGTGTTCCCGCCGGCCAGCCGCTGCGCCATGATTCCGGACCCAACCACAGCAGCCGCGAGGAGCACTGATCCCAGGGCTTCTGCGCCCAGGCGCCGGCGCAGCCTCATTCCGACAGCTCCGGCGCCCTCGCTTTGCCGATTGCGTCCAGCCGCTCCTGAAGTTTGATCCGGTCGAGAGAGGCGAGCGGCAGACTCGTGAAGATCTTGATACGGTTGTCGAGCAGCCGGAAGGTATCGCGAAACGCCAACCACTGATCCTTATCGGAGCCCTTCACGGCCGCGGGGTCCGGAACGCCCCAATGCGCAGTCATCGGTTGGCCTGGCCAGTAGGGACAGGTCTCGTTGGCGGCGTTGTCGCAGACGGTAAACACAAAATCCAGCTGCGGCGCGCCTGGCGCGGCAAACTCCTCCCAGCTCTTGCTGCGCAGTCCCGCGGTGGACAGGTTCATGCGCTTCAGTAGCTCGAGAGCGATCGGATGCACGGCTCCCCTGGGGTGGCTGCCGGCGCTGAATCCGTGGAAGCGGCCGCCGCCCCACTGGTTCATGAGGACCTCGGCGATGATGCTGCGCGCCGAATTCCCGGTGCACAGAAACAGAACGTTGTAAGCCCGCTCGTTCATGCGGGCGCCCGAGGCCGCGCACCGGCGAGCCTCTTCGACATGCAGATGGCGGAGACCGGACACAGCGAGCGGAACTCCGCGCTCTGCCGCGACGCCTCGCCCACCGAGCCGCGGTCGGTCACGCGGTAACCCAGCGTCCGAAAGAAAGTCTCGGCAGTCTCGGTCAGGAGGACCAGTTGCCTCACGCCATCGGCGCGTGCGTCCTCTTCGAGCCGCGCCACGAGCCGGCGGCCGACGCCGAGCTTGCGGTACGCGGGCGCCACCGCCAGCGATCGCAGCAGTGCTTCGGACCCGAAACGCTCGAGCGCAATCACGCCGACCAGAGCGCCGCCTGCCTCGACCAGCCACGACTGCAGGCCGGCGGTACCGAGATCCGCAGTCGGCAGCCCGGCATTCGCCAGCAGTGCGGCCACTGCGGGCAGATCCGCCGCCGTGCCGCGGCGGATCTCAGGCTGATCACTCACCGGTCACCGCCCGATACCCGTCATGCGGCTTTGCGCGATCTCGAATTCGACTTCCCGCATGGCGCCCCGCCACAACAGTTCTTCGTCAGGTAATCGACGAGCCCATTCATCGCCCCGAAATCGGCCGCGTAGAACAACTGTCGACTGGCACGTCGCTGCGTGATCAAGCCCGCTCGCTGCAAAGACTGCACGTGGAAGGTGAGCGAGGATGGCGCGAGCCCGATTCGCTCGCCGATATGTCCCGCGGGCATCCCGCCCGGCCCCGCCTCCACCAGCAGCCGGTAGATGGCCAGGCGGTGCTCATGGGCGAGCGCTCCGAATGCTTCGATGGTCCGGGTCGCATCCACACTGTAACGTTATTACTAGTATTGTCGAAATGTCAAATGGAGCGAACCGGTAGCGGCACGCCGGGAGATCCTACGGGATCTGCGTGCCACCCTCCGACTTGGAGGCATTGCTCTCGGCGAGCTCACTCGAGCGCTGGTCAGCGGAGCGTTTGGTGCGCAGCGCGAGGCGCGCGCGTTGCTCTTCGTGTATCTGCTCGAGTGCCAGGCCGGTACCGTGTGAGATCACATCCAGCACCGGATGTGCTGCGTCACCGGGCATGCGCAGTGCGTGGACTTTTTCCCAGACGCGGATTCGAACGTCGGCGGAATTGGCGGTCGAGCTCTGCTCGGCGAGCTCCCGCTGCCGCTGGCGCAGCCGCTCCTCCGCGGCTTCGGCCAGCCGTTCGGCGTGAGTACGGATGATGTCGCCGACAGGGTGCGCAACCGAAGGTCTTTCCGTCATAAGCGATGCCGCGATGTAGCTGTCCACATGATCAGGTTGCCTGTTTTTGTGGTTCGGCTGCTTGCGCAGATTGGGTGTTGATTTCGAGCGCGAGTCCCACGCCGAGCCGGCCGAGCAGCGCCAGAGTCGATGCCGGCAACTCCAGCCCGAAGTTCGCGCGGGCGAAGAGGCTCACGTGCAGCTCCGCGACGCCGCCTTCCTCCTGTATGCGCTCGAGGAAAGCCTGAGAGCGTCGCAGGTGCGCGAGAGTATCCCGTAGCACGGCTTCAACCGAGACCTGCCCTGAAAGCTGCGGGGTCTCCATCAGCCGGCCCATCCAATAGCTCTCGCGATACAGCCCTTCCAGGGATTCGCCCGCCGCGCCCATGCGGGGCGTGCCGGACTGCCAGGTATGCTGCGGCTTGATGCCGAGCGCCTGTGTGATCGCGGCCGGATCGATGTGCGGATGACGCATACGCAGCGAAGCGGTGAACTCGTATTGGCTCATCGTAGCCTCCACCAGGTGTGCCGGGCCTGCGCTTGCCTCATGCATCAGCTTCGAGAGTTGCGGTGACGTGGTAACCGAGCAGCAGCTGACAGGACTCTTTGCCGCCAACGTGCACTGAACGCATGCCGGAACATCGCAGTTCTCCCGCGGCATGGCGCCTGGGGTCGCAAACGGCCGTCTGAACCGCGGCGCCGAGATCGAAATGCCCGTCACAGTCCGCGTAGGGACAGGGAAACTCGAAGAAGGCCCGCGCTGGTGCGTGCAGCGTGTGCGATTGTGGGGCGGGGTTATTGGCGGTCGAGCCCTGAAACACCAGGTCCAGCCGCAGCTGCAGCACTGCGGGGTACACCTCGCGTAACGCCTGCGCCGCGGCCCGATCGCGCCGTAAGCGCTCGCGCCGCTCCTGGCGTGCCATGGCGGGGCTCACCAGGGCGAGCTTCATGATGCGTCGTGCACGATCGGCTTCGCCGCCGGGGCCGCCTCATCCTGCGGCGTTGCAGGATCCGCTGTCGCGGCGGCCGGTGTCAGACGCGCGGTACGGCGTTGCTGTTTTTCCTGCTGCCGTACCTTCTTGGCGAGCTCCCTTTGTCTGCGTACCTGGCTATAGTTCTTGCGCATCTGTACTCCAGTCACGTGCAAATCTGAGGTCTGGCACGACTCGCGCGGATCGGATCACCCGGATTTTGTGTCGAGCGTCCGGTCCCGCGCTGCCCTCGTGCCGTGGCTAGGTCGTGCGCTTGCCGCGCGGCCGGCCGCCGCTTGGCAAAGAAGCCGCACGGTCCGGACCCGGCGTGTTCGCCGCAAACGCCCGCAGACATTCGCGCGAACAGATGACGACCGCGGGCTCCTGCTGGTCGATGGCGCCCGGATTGGGGTGCCGGGTGATGCGAAAGTGCTCGTGCGGCCGGCGCCCGTCTTCGTAGCCGATGTCGCGTTCGCACACATCGCACGTCACGACGAGGATTTCCTCGGCTGGATGAAACAGCCCTGACCTACGCCAAGCCATCGGTCACTCAGTGGCCCGCCGCATCAGTCTCGCTTCAGTAGCGACGCGGCCTGCCGCCGCCCGAGCGCTCGCGCTCCTGCGCTTCGCTGACCTTGAGGGCTCGACCGTCGAAGTCGGCGCCGTTCAGAGCCTGCATCGCACGCGACGCATCGGCGTTCGACATCTCAACGAAACCGAAACCGCGCGGGCGACCGGTATCGCGATCGCTGATCAAAGAAACCTTCTCGACGGTGCCGTGCTTGGAGAACAGAGCGTTCACCGCTTCATCGGTCGCAGTAAAGGGCAAATTTCCTACGTATAACTTGGTCACTGGCAAAGTACTCACGAATAGAAGAATGAATGAGCAGGTAACACCTGCCGCCTGGTTCGTCAAAACTTGCGAGGGTGAAAGACTGCCGTGACGGAAGCGCAGGGAGCGCAGCGCAGGCAAGACAGACAAAGTCGGAAGATTACGAGCCGCTGGACAGGGTACTCGCTTTCCCCCGCCACTGCTTGCCTTTCTGCGATCTTGCCAGGTGCGGCACTCTGCCCGACCCGAGAGCTACAGGCGTACGGCACAGGCACATAGGGGCCATACTGATGTCTCGCGAACGGCGCGCGGCAGTCTTGAATAGGGAAGAATTTCCATGAGCCTTATGCACGAGACGGACGGCGAACACCTAGTTCGCGCCGACCCGGCTGCCGTCGATGTCAGCGAGAAAATCTATCGCAGGGAGAGCTTGCACAGTACGTTCTCGCGCAATCTCACCTTGCAGGATGAGGGCAGTCAGATGCCGGCTACCTCCGCGCCCGTGCCGATTCTCATCATCGACAACGATGTGAGCTCCGCATCCTCGCTCGAGCTCATGTTGCACGCGGCGGGCCAGCACGAGACCCGCGTCGCCTACTCCGGCGAGGCTGCGCTGGCGATCGCCGCGGTGTTTGAGCCCCGTATCATTCTGCTGGAAGTGGACCTGTCGGATGTCAGCGGCTACGAGCTGGCGCAGGCGTTGCGTGAACGCGCACGCACGCGGGAGCTGCGATTGATCGCGCTGACGACGACCCGCGAGCACCAGGATCGTGAGCTGGCCCGCGTAGCCGGCTTCGAGCGCTATCTCCTGAAGCCCGTCGCGGCCCTGGATCTGGCGAACCTGCTGAAGATGCCCGGGAGGCCCGCCCGATGAGCGAGAAATCCCCGCAGTGGATCAACGTCACAGCCGAGCATGAGGGGCGCCAGGTGCAGGGCCTCTATGCCCTGGATGGTGAGACGCTCATTCTTTCGTACGGAATCCAATCGAAGACGAGGCAGCTGGTCGGGATGCCGGCGTCAACTCTTGCGCGGGCTCTGCTCGTGGAATTCGCCAAGGCGGGGAAACCCCTTTACGGGGCAGCTCCTTTGTAATCAATCTCGACCTGTTCGGCGTCCGCATTTCCCCGCGGACTTTCCCAACCGGCCCTTATCCCTTCTCCCCCACCTGTAGCTCCGCGACTTTAAAGGGCACCCCACACCCGCCTATCCCGCAATACCCATCGGGGTTCTTCGCCAGATATTGCTGGTGATAGTCCTCGGCATAGAAGAACTGCGGAGCATCGCGCACCTCGGTGGTGATCGAGCCACGTCCGGCAGTGCTCAGGTCGCCCTGATAGATGCGGCGCGATTCCTCTGCTGCCGCCTGCTGTGCATCGTTGTGGGTGTAGATCGCCGAGCGGTATTGAGTGCCGATGTCGTTCCCCTGCCGCATGCCCTGGGTGGGATCGTGAGACTCCCAGAACGCCTTCAGCAGCTCGTCATAGCCGATTTTCTTCGGATCGTAGATGACCCGCACCACTTCGGCGTGGCCGGTCTCCCCGGTGCAAACCTCCTCGTACGTCGGGTTTGGCGTCGAGCCACCGGCGTAGCCGACGGCCGTCGAATACACCCCCGGCAGCTCCCAGAAGAGGCGCTCCGCCCCCCAGAAGCACCCGAGGGCGAACACGGCCTCCTGAAGTCCGGCGGGGAACGGCGGCACGGTGCGATGTCCGTTGACGAAATGGGTCTCGCGAATCTTGAGCGGCGTGTCGCGTCCGGGGAGCGCCTCTTGCCGCGAAGGGATGGTCGATCGTTTGCGTGCCTGGCCCATGGCATGCCTCCTTGGGAGTTCTCGGCTGCGAGCTCGGTGAAGTGTGGGGATTGAGGCGCAGTGACTCAAGCCCCGCAAGGCCCCATGTTAAACTTTGGGCGTATGGGTATCAGCCAGCCACAGAATCTGACCACCCCGCCGATCGAGAAGCTGCGCCCCTATGGCATCCGGGTGAGCCTGCCGCCGGGCGACCCGTTCCGCAAGCTCCTGGGCCCGGAGTGGCAGCGTCTGCACTGGTATCCGACCCCGGCGGAACGCGATGCGGCCCTCGCAGACATGAGCCGGCGCCACGAGTTTTCCCGCGCCGGCGACAAGCCGGCGCTCGTGTTCAAGAAGATCGAGAAGCTCGCCGAGAGCCGCGGACTGTAGCCTTCTGTATTGGTTTGGGAACGGCACAGCTTGGGCGGCTCATCGTGGCATCGTATCTGCCCCCCGAGCGTCACTGACTGTTAGCTTCAGGCGTGGCGCCACGGTCGCGCCAGGGAGAGATCCTCATGAGCGAGTACCGCTACGCCACACACCTCGACGTCAAGTTCCCGCCCTTGAGCGTGGTCGACGTCCCGGCCCTCATCGAGCGATGTACCGATGCCTGGTACAACCAGACGCTCTGCCGCGTGAACGACTCGGTCATCCGCCTCGGAGTGTTCCAGCCGGGTGAGTATCACTGGCACAAACACGACAACGACGACGAATTCTTCTTCGTGCTCGAGGGACGCTTCCTGATCGATCTGGAGGATCGCACCGTCACCCTCAAGGCCCGCGAGGGCTTCGTGGTGCCAAAAGGAGTGATGCACCGCACGCGCGCACCGGAGCGCGCGGTGATCCTCATGGCCGAGACCGCCGCGATCGTTCCGACCGGCGATTGAGCGGCGCTCCCGTGACGCCCGTCATCCGGCCAGTGACCGCGGCTGACTTCGCGCAGTGGCTGCCGCTGTGGGAAGGATATAACGCCTTCTATGGCCGCTGCGGCCCGACCGCCCTCCCCGCCGAGATCACCCGATCGACGTGGCTGCGTTTCCTCGACCCCGCCGAACCGGTGCACGCGCTGGTGGCAGAACGCGAGGGGCGGCTGCTCGGCCTCACTCACTACCTCTTCCACCGCAGCACCATTCACATCGAGCTCATCTCATACCTGCAGGACCTCTACACCGCCGAAAGCGCACGTGGGCAGGGAATCGGGCGCGCCCTCATCGAAGAGGTAGCGGCTCGCTCGCGCGCCGCGGGCGCCGCGCGCGTTTACTGGCTGACGCACGAGAGCAATCAGGCCGCGCGGCGCCTCTACGACACGCTCGCCACCAACTCGGGATTCATCGTCTATCGCCGCCAGTTGTAAGGCGCAGCGGCCGCAAACCGACTCCTGCCCGATCTCAGAAAGCGTGCCCGAGGAACAGATAGAAGGATTGGTAGCCGTGCTGATCGATGCCGGTGGCGAGATACAGCGGACCGAGCAGCGTATCCATGCCGAGAAAGATGCTGGCGTCCTTGCGGGTGTTGGAGAAGCTCGCCGCACTGCGGCTTTGCCAGACATTTCCCGCCTCGAGCGAGAGCCCGAGGTAGGTGGGCACGTCGAAATAGCCCGGACCGCCGCGGCCGATCTGCCGGTAATAGAGGAGTCGCGCGATGCCGAAGTCCGGACCCAGGAGCGAGTACGGACGCAGCCCCGAGAGGCTGAGGAAGCCCCCGAGCGGAAACTGCAGGTTGAGGTCGGTCACGTTCGCCTGCAGCGTGGTGCCGCCCGCGGCGGAGAAAGAGAAGGTGTCGCGGCCGAAGGAGTAGGCGCCGAGGTAACGCATCGTCACCTGGTCGGAATATTGTCCGAGGCCGCTCGGGTTACGGTTGGCGCTCCACTGTAGCGTGAGCTGCTGGCCGCTGTGCGGGAAATCGACGTCGTCGAGCCGGTCGTAGGTGAAACGCGCGAAGTAGTCGACATACCTGAAGGGCGTAAAGCTCTGCTCCGGGAGGTTCGGGTCGTTCGGCTCGCCGACTTCCAGTACATAGTGGCCCTGTTCGCGTTGCACACCGCCGCGCAGCTCCCCCCAGTTGCTGAGCTGGTAGCCGAAGTCGCTGCCGTAATCGAGGGTATGCACGCGGTATTCGGCCTCGAAGCTCTGGCTCCGGCTGTTGACCAGGTACAGGTCGCGAATCTGGTCCGAGACGTGCGGCATCACGAACCAGCCGGAGAATTCCGCCAGCGGCAGGAACAGCTCGGTCGAGGCCCGCGAGGCGGTGCCCACCTGCAGGTCGGTGACCCATTCCCCCGCGTTGCGGGTAATGCCCGACATGACGAAGCGCATCGCGGCGTCGTAGGTGGCGAGGCCCTGGAAATCGTCCTGCAGGCTGAGTCCGAAACGCAGGTAGTTCGGGCCCATCGAGCTCGGCCGCGCGTCGAGCTCGAGGCCGTGGTGATGCTCCTCGCCCACCACGCGGTAGTCGAGCGTATCGAGTCCGCCGAGGCCGTAGAGCGCCGTCACCCGCCGTGCGACTGCGTCGGGGTCGAGCGGCTTGCCGGTCAGGTCCTTGAACAGCCGGTCGAGCGCCGCCGAGTACTCCTGCGATCCGCCCTCGGCTTCCACGAACTGGATCACGGGCGGGGGCCGGCGCAGGGCGTCACGGCGCCCCTGGTAGCGCTGCATCTCGGCCTCACTCACCGCAAGAGGCGCGAGCTGGGCGGCCGCCGCGCGAGCCGCCGCCTCGCCGGTCGAGATGACGCGCGCCACCGCGCCGAAGTCGAACGAGGAGGTATCGCCGAGCGCCGGCGAGATGAGCACGTCGCGCGGCGTCAGCGTGGCGAGCTCCGCCTCGGCGTTGCGCCGCAGGAGAATCGCCAGCATCTGGTTGGAGATCGCCGTGACGTCGCCGAGCTTCTCGCGGCGCAGGAGCGGCGAGCCCACGTCCACGACGATGACGATATCCACACCCATGGCGCGCGCGATGTCCACCGGGATGTTGTCGGCGATGCCGCCATCGACCAGCATCAGGCCGCGCCGCTCGACCGGAGCGAAGATGCCCGGCGCGGACATGCTGGCGCGCATGGCGCTGGTGAGATCGCCGTCCGCGAGTACGACCGCCTCGCCGCTTTCCAGATTGGTGGCCACCGCGCGAAAGGGCGTCGGCAGCGCATCGAAATCGGTGATACGCGCCACCGGCAGCGTCAGCTGGCGCAGCATCTGGCTCAGGCGCTGCCCCTCGATCAGACCCTTGGGCAGCACCACCTTGTGACCGCGCACTCCGAGGGGAAACTTGACCAGGAAACTCTCATCCTCCTGCTTGCGGCGCAACGTCAGATCCTCGCGCGGCGGACGGTCGCGAAAGGCTTCCTGCCAGTTGAGCGAGGTCATGATCTTCTCGATCTCGCGGGCGCTCAGGCCGCTCGCGTAGAGTCCGCCGACCACGGCCCCCATGCTGGTGCCGGCGATGGCATCGACCGGGACGTGCATCTCCTCGAGGACTTTGAGCACGCCGACGTGCGCGGTACCGCGGGCGCCGCCGCCGGAGAGCACCAGGCCGATGCGCGGCCGCGGCGCGGGTGCGACGCCGGCGGGGGGCGTGTCGAGCGGCCTGAGCGGAGCGGTCTGCGGATGCGCGACGATCGCGACCGCGAGACACTGGACTGCGAGAAGCAACCTCAATCCCCCGCGCCGGGGGAGACCCGCCCGTGTTGAACTCACGCGGTCAAGAATACCAGCAGCGGAGCCCCCACGCGCTTTCGTCTCGCGCTGAGCGTACGGCCTCGCGGATAATCCGCCCCATGAGCGAGTCCGCCTGCCGCGCAAGCATCGGCCCCTCCATGGTGGGCGCCGCGGTCGCCGGCATGTTGGTGGCGCTCGCGGCACTGGCGCTCACCGCCAGCGAGGTACTCGAGGCCCAGTCGGTCGAGGCCAGCGATTGGGGTTACTACGGTGGCGACAGCTTCGGCCAGCGTTTCTCCAGCCTCGATCAGATCAACCGCGCCAATGTCTCCCGGCTCGGCGTTGCCTGGACCTACCGCAGCGGCGAGCTCGGCAAGGGCTTCGCACAGGCGCGGCGCCTCACCTTCGAGGCGACCCCGGTGCTCGCCTTCGGCCGGCTCTACCTCGAGACCGGCACCAACATCGTCATCGCTCTCGACCCGGTCAGCGGGCGGGAGCAGTGGCGCTTCGATCCACACATCGACCGCGCGCTGCGCTACTCCGAAAGTACCTCGCGGGGCGTGAGCCTCTGGGCCAGCACCAATCCGCACTGGAGCGGGCCGTGCGGCCACCGGGTGTTCACCGGGACCCTGGACGCACGGCTGCTGGCCCTCGATGCCGACACCGGGCGGCCGTGCGCGGACTTCGGCAGCGGCGGCCAGGTGGACCTGACTCGCGGTATCCGCATTCGTGACCGCGCCGCATATCTGGTCACCTCGCCCCCGGCGATCTACGCCAATGTGGTGATCGTGGGATCCGCGATCGGCGATAACCGCGCCGCCGACCTCGAGCGCGGGGTGATCCGCGGGTTCGATGCCGTGAGCGGCGCGCTCATCTGGACGTTCGACCCGCTGCCGGACTCGCCGGCGCATCCCGCGGCCGCCGAGTGGAACCTGACGCAGGCCGCGGCGACCGGCGCCGGCAACGCCTGGGGCGTCATGTCGGTGGACGAGGAGCATGCGCTGGTCCTGGTGCCGACCGGCTCGGCGAGTCCGGACTTCTTCGGCGGCACGCGCCTCGGGAGCAATCGCTTCGCCGACTCGCTGCTCGCGCTCGATGCGCGCCGCGGGACGCTCGTGTGGCACCAGCAGCTCGTCCATCATGACCTGTGGGACTACGACCTGGCGGCGCAGCCGGTGCTCGGAGACCTCGACGTGCAGGGTCTACCGGTTCCGGCGGTGATCCAGGGCACCAAGACCGGGATGCTGTATGCGTTCGACCGCACCAACGGAGCGCCGCTTTTCCCCGTGACGGAGCGCGCCGTGCCGCGCAGTCTCATCCCCGGCGAACAGGCCTGGCCGACGCAACCCTTCTCGGCACTCCCGGCCCTGGTACCGCAGCGCCGCCTCGCGCCCAATGACGCCTGGGGCCTCACCTTCTGGGACCGGGGCAAGTGCCGCGAGCAGATCGCGGCATTGCGCAACGACGGCATCTTCACACCGCCCGACACGCGCGGGACGCTGGAGTTTCCCGGCTACGCGGGCGGGATCAACTGGGGCGGCCTCGTCTTCGATGAGCAGCGTGGGCGTGTCATCGCGGCGGTGAATGACATGCCCATGGTAGTGACGCTGATCCCGCAGGCGCAGCTCGAGACCCAGGCGGCCTCCCCGCTCTATGGCCACTCCGAGTTCGGCCGGCAGGCGGGTACGCCGTGGGCGGTACGGCGCGAGCCTCTGCTGTCGCCATGGGGTCTGCCCTGCACCGCTCCGCCCTGGGGGACTCTGGCAAGCGTGGACCTGCGGCGCCGGCGCATCGTCTGGCAGGTGCCTCTCGGCTCGACCGAGGGTTTCACCCCCTGGCCGCTGGTGCGCAACTTCGGCATGCCGGGCATGGGCGGGCCCATCGCGACCGCCGGCGATCTGGTGTTCGTCGGCGCCGCCATGGACAGCTACCTGCGTGCCTTCGACATCGAGACCGGCCGCGAGCTTTGGAAGTACAAGCTCCCCGCGGGCGGTCAGGCCACACCCATGACCTATCGCGCAGGAACCGACGAGCGTCAGTACCTCCTGATCGCAGCCGGTGGCCATGGCCCGCTCGGCACCCCGCGCGGCGATTACGTCATTGCGTTTGCGTTGCCGCGAGCGGCGCGGGCGCAGTCGCCGGCCCCGGCCGCGCGTTAGCGGAGACCCGCATGTTGTTATTGATTCTCCCTTACATCATCCAGGCGCTGCTCATCGTCCACGTCATCAAGACGGGGCGAAATTTTCTCTGGATCTGGGTGCTGTTGCTGCTGCCCTTCGGCATCGGCGCGCTCGTCTACCTCGCCGTAGAGGTGCTGCCCGAGATGTTCCGCAGTCGCGCGGCGCGGCGCGCCTCGCGCGGCGTACGGCGTGCACTCGATCCGGGCGCGGACCTGCGCCGCTACGAGAACGAGGTGCGCGTGGCCGGCAATGTCGCGAGCCGCCAGCGCTACGCCGAGGAGCTGGTTCGCCATGAGCGCTACGAGGAGGCGATCGCGCAATACACTCAGGCGCTCACCGGACTCTATGAGCACGACCCCAATCTCATGCTGGGCATCGCTCAGGCACAATTTGCCAAGGGAGAGCCCGCAGCTGCGCGCGTAACCCTCGATGAGCTCATACGGCTCAACCCGGATTTCCGCTCCCCCGCCGGGCATCTGCTCTACGCACGCTCGCTCGCGGCCGAGGGCAACATCGCCAAGGCGCTCGAGGAATATCGAGTGCTCGCGCCCTCCTACCCCGGTGCCGAGGCTGCGGTGCGTTATGCGCAGCTGCTGGCTGCCCAGGGGGAGCGAGAGGCAGCGCGTCAGGTGGCGCGCGAGCTCATCGAGCAGGCACGCATCGCGCCCGGCCACTACCGGCGGGCGCAGCGCGACTGGCTGGAGCAGGCGCAGAAGCTGCTTTAGCGGCCCAATGAGGGCGGACCTCGCGCCGTGCCCCCCGGGCTTTCGCCGACTGGTCTATTTACCCTTCGCAGGTCTTCTGGCTGGTTTCCTGCCAGTTGGAATCTGCTGCGTGATGCAGTGGATGTTGCCGCCGCCGAGGAGAATCTCGCGCGCCGGCACGCCGACCACGCGCCGCCCCGGAAAGAGCCGCTTGAGGCGCGCAGCGGCCCGGCGGTCGGTGCGCGCATCGAGCAGCGGCATGACGATGCCGCCGTTGGCGATATAGAAATTCACATAGCTTGCCGCGAGGCGCTCGCCCGCGACGCGCGCGCGGGTTCCCCGGTGATGCAGCACACCCGCCGCCTCCTGCGTGCTCATCGTGAGGGGGCCGGGCATGGGGAGCCGCACCACCTCGAGCCGGCGGCCGCGCGCATCGCGCGCATCCCGCAGGCGCTCGAGGGCCTCGACCGAGATCGGGTACTGGGGATCGCGCCGGTCATCCGGCCAGGTGAGACAGACGACCCCGGGGCGCACGAAACAGGCCAGATTGTCGATGTGCCCGCCGGTCTCATCGTTCACCACGCCTTTGCCGAGCCAGATGACCCTCGTCACGCCGAGGTACTCGCGCAGCCGCGCTTCGATCGCGGCTCTGTCGAGCTGCGGATTGCGATTGCGATTCAGCAGGCACTCCTCGGTGACGAGCGCCGTGCCCGCGCCGTCGACGTGCAGCGCACCGCCTTCCATCACCAGCGGCGCGCGGTAGCGGTCGAGGCGCTCGATCTCGAGCACCTTGTGTCCCACCTGCTCATCGTTATCCCAGGGGAAATACAGTCCACCCTCGAGGCCGCCCCAGGCGTTGAAGCGCCAGTGGACGCCGCGCACGTTGCCGCGCGCGTCGACGACGCAGGTCGGCCCCACATCGCGCATCCAGGCATCGTCATGTGCCATCTCGACGAGGCGCACCGCATCGGGCAGCAGCGCACGGGCCGCGGCGTAGTGCGCCGTCGAGACGCCAACGGTGACCGGCTCGAAGCGCGCGATCGCGGCCGCCACCTGCGTGAAAGCGAGCTGCGCGGGTCGCGCCGCCTCGCGCCAGTTGTCGGGGCGCTCGGGCCACAGGAGCCAGCAGCCCGCGTGCCGCGCGAACTCGGCCGGCATCGCAAAGCCGTCCGCGGCCGGTGTGCTCGCCACGGTCCAGCTCATCGGCGCAGGCGGCTGTGCCGGAATCCGTAGAAGGCGTAGATCGACATGCCGAGAATCGTCCAGAGGAGCAGACGCGTCCAGGTCGGCGTCGACAGGGTGAGCGTGAGACCTAAGCAGGTGAGCGCGCCCAGCACGCAGGTCACAGGCGCCCACGGCACGCGAAACGGCCGGTGCGCATCGGGGCGCGTCTTGCGCAGGATCAGCACACCGATGCACACCACGGCGAAGGCCAGCAGGATGCCGATCGAGATCAGGTCCGCCAGCAGGTCGAGCGGAAACACCGCGGCGATCGCCGCCGCGAACACTCCGGTAATGACGGTCGCCACGTGCGGCGTCTTGAAGCGTGCGTGGCAGCGGCTCATGTAGGCGGGCAGGAGGCCGTCATCCGCCATCGAGAGGAGGATGCGCGGCTGCCCGAGGAGCGAGGTGAGGATGACGGAGGTCATGCCGGCGATGACGCCCGCCTTGACCAGCCAGGAGAGCCAGGAGAGTTGCGGGTGAGCATCGAGCGCCACCGCCACCGGCGCGTCCGAGTCCAGCTTCTGGAACGGCACCATGCCGGTGAGCACCGTCGACATGGCGACGTACAGCACCGCCGAGATGAGCAGCGCGCCGATGATGCCGATCGGCAGGTCGCGTTGCGGGTTGCGCGCTTCGAGCGCGGTGGTCGAGGCGGTGTCGAACCCGACGTAAGAGAAGAAGATGATCCCGGCTCCCTGCAGCACACCGCTCCAGCCGAAATGCCCGCGGGCACCAGTGTTGGGCGGTATGTACGGGGTCCAGTTCGAGGAATCGACGTAACGAAGTCCCGCAATGACGATGATGACGATGATCCCGACCTTCAGGGCCACCATGAAGGTGTTGGCGTGCGCGGAGCTGCGCACGCCGACGTAGAGCAGCGCCGTCATTGCCGCGATGATGAGCACCGCGGGCAGATTGACGAGGGCACCGGTGCTCACCACGTGGTCGTGCGCATCGAGCGCCAGTGGCGCGTTGACCAGCGCGGCCGGCAAATGGATATGGGCATCGGCAAGCAGGCTCACGACGTAGGCCGACCAGCTCACCGCCACGGCCGATGCGGAGATCGCGTACTCGAGCAGCAGGTTCCAGCCGATGAACCACGCGAGCGCTTCGCCCAGGGTCGCGTACGTATAGCTGTAGGCGCTGCCCGGCACGGGCAGGAACGTGGCGAACTCCGAGTAGCAAAGCGCCGCGAGCCCGCCGCCGAAGGCGGCGATCAGGAGTGACAGCGTGATGGCCGGTCCCGTGTGATTCGCGGCGACCGTGCCGGTGAGCACAAAGATGCCGGACCCGATGGTCGCGCCGAGACCGATGGCGATGAGCGCCGGGGCGCTGAGTACCTGCTTCAGGCGGGACTTGCCCTCCGGGGCCGGGTCGATCGGCCGCACCGCCAGCATCTGCCGCAGGAGCGACGGGCGGGCAGCCGCTGCGGCGCCACTCTTATTTATAGCTTTCGGCATGCGGTATATACGACTGGACCCCCCACCCGCGCCGAGTCAGTCTCTCACACGCGTGCCTGCCGGGCACGCGGTCCGCCTCCGGGAGGGCCTGTGCTAGCATGACGCGCCCGGCGGGACCTGTGCCCGCCCGACCGTCCCGCGGAGAGAAAGCATCATGTCAACCGCCGCAGCCCCCAAGGTCGCACCTCCCGCCCAGGGGGCAAAGATCACCATCAGCCACGGAAAGCTCAGCGTACCCGTCAATCCGATCATTCCCTTCATCGAGGGCGATGGCACGGGACCGGATATCTGGCGGGCCAGCGTGCGTGTCATGGACGCCGCGGTCGCCAAGGCTTACGGCGGCAAACGCCGCATTCACTGGATGGAGGTATACGCGGGCGAGAAGGCCAATCAGCTCTTCAACACCTGGTTGCCGGACGAAACGGTCGCGGCGTGCCGCGAATACCTCGTGTCCATCAAGGGACCCCTGACCACTCCGGTGGGCGGGGGAATCCGCTCGCTCAACGTGGCTTTGCGGCAGATGCTGGATCTGTACGTGTGCCTGCGCCCGGTGCGCTGGTTCAAGGGAGTGCCCTCCCCGGTCAAGCGTCCCGAGAAGGTCGACATGGTGATCTTCCGCGAGAACACCGAGGACATCTACGCCGGCATCGAATTCGAAACCGGCACGCCCGAGAACCAGAAATTCCTCGAGCTGTTCCGCCAGGCTTTCCCCAAGGCCTACGCCAAAATCCGCTTCCCGGAAACCTCCGGCATCGGCATCAAGCCCATGTCGAAGGAGGGGTCGGAGCGGCTGATCCGCGCGGCGCTCGAGTACACCATCGCCAATCGCCGCAAGAGCCTCACCCTGGTGCACAAGGGCAACATCCAGAAGTTCACCGAGGGGGCCTTTCGCAACTGGGGATATCAGGTGGCCGAACGGGAGTTCGGCGACGCCACCTACACCTGGGAGCAGTGGGAGCGCACCAAGGCTTCCAAGGGCGAGAAGGATGCCAACGCCGAGATGGACGCAGCGCGCAAGGCGGGCCGCGTCATCGTCAAGGACGCGATCGCCGACATCACCCTGCAGCAGGTGCTGACTCGTCCCGAAGAGTTCGACGTCATCGCGACGCCGAACCTGAACGGCGACTACCTCTCGGACGCGCTCGCCGCGCAGGTGGGCGGAATCGGCATCGCCCCCGGGGGCAACATCAATTATCTCACCGGACATGCGGTATTCGAGGCGACTCACGGCACGGCGCCCAAGTACGCCAATCTCGACAAGGTGAACCCGGGCTCGGTGATCCTGTCGGGCGAGATGATGTTCCGCTATATGGGCTGGCTCGAGGCCGCCGATGCGATCATCGCCGCGATGGACCGCACCATCGGCCAGAAGACCGTGACTTACGACTTCGCGCGGCTCATGGAGGGGGCGCAGGAAGTCTCGACGAGCGCGTTCGGGGATGCGCTGATACGCAACCTCTGAGCGCCCCTGCGATGAGCGCCAAAGCGCACACCGCCGCGGTGCTCGAGTGGGCGCGCAAGGTTCAGGCGATCGCGCAGAACGGGCTCGCCTTCAGCCGCGACCCGTTCGACCGCGAGCGCTACCTGCAGCTCGAGGATCTCGCCGCCACGATGCTGAGCACCGAGCTCGAGGCACCGCCGGCTGCAGTGCGCGCCTGGTGGAAGGATGAGCAGGGCTACGCCACGCCGAAAGTCGACGTGCGCGGCGGCGTCTTCCGTGGCGATGAAGTGCTGCTGGTGCGCGAGCGGAGCGACGGCCGCTGGACGCTGCCGGGAGGCTGGGCCGACGTGAACGATGCGCCCTCGGAGGCGGTGGCGCGCGAGATCCTCGAGGAGTCCGGTTATCGCGCGCGCGCGGTGAAGCTGGCGGGGCTCATCGACAAGAACCGCCACCCGCATCCGCCCGGCATCCATCACATCTACAAGCTGTTCTTCCTGTGCGAGCTCACCGGCGGCAGCCCCGCCGCGAGCGCCGAGACCGATGCGGTGGGTTTCTTCCGCGTCGGTGCGCTGCCGGAGCTTTCCAACGGCCGGGTGCTCGCCGCGCAGATCGAGCGGCTCTACCGGCATCAGCTCGATCCGGCACTGCCGACCGACTTCGACTGACGGCCGCCGGCTCGCGGATGGACTGCGCACGCCACCTGGTCGAAGCCTTCGCGAGCTACAACGCGGAGTTCCGCGCCATCACGCGCCGGGCCCCGCTGCACTTCGACAGCCGGGACTGGCGCGGCAGCCAGCGCGATCATGTGGAGCGCATCGAGCTCTACGACCGTTTTGTCAATGAGACCGTCGCCGAGCTGCGCGAGGCTCTCGGGCCCGCGGCGCTCGAGCGCGAGCGCTGGCGGCAGATACGCAGCGAGTTCGCAGCGCTGATCACCGACCTGCCGGATCCGGAGTTCACCAAGACCTTCTTCAGCTCGGTCACCCGCCGGCTCTTCGGCACGGTCGGGGTCGCGCCCGACATCGAGTTCGTCGCCACCGACCTGGACCCCTTGAGCGCCGTCCATTCGAGCGTCGGCACCAACATCTACGTGAACCACGGATCGCTCCCCTTGCTGTTCGAGGGCCTGCTCGGGGACATCCGCTTCCGCTCGCCGTGGCGCGATCTCGACAGGAGCATTGCGCACGTCGCCGGCGAGGTGCGCGCCTATCTCGACAAGCACGCGGAACGGCGCGCCGTGGAGCGCGTCGAGGTGATCCGGCCGGTCTTCTACCAGATCTCGCGTGCCTACATCGTCGGGCGTGTGATCGGACGCGGCCTGCTGCTGCCGCTGGTGATCGCGCTCAAGAACGGCGAGGGGGGACTGCTGGTCGATGCGGTCATGCTCGCCGAGGGCGACGTCAGCATCGTCTTCAGCTACACCCGCTCGTATTACCACGTCGATCTCGAGCGGGTCGCCGAGGCGGTGGTGTTCCTGCGCTCGATCCTGCCGAGGAAACCCGTGAGCGAGCTGTTCACGGTGCTCGGCCGGGCCCGCCAGGGCAAGACCGAGCGCTACCGCGAGCTGATGCAGCACCTGGGGCGCACCAGCGACCTCTTCACGCACGCACCCGGCGAGCGCGGCCTGGTCATGGTGTGCTTCACGCTCCCCTCGCTCGATGTAGTCTTCAAGGTGATCCGCGACCACTTCCCCTATCCGAAGACGGTGCTGCGCGAGGAGGTCATCGCCAAGTACCAGATGGTCTTCATCCATGATCGCGCCGGGCGGCTGGTGGACGCGCAGGAGTTTCGCCGGCTGCGCTTCCCGCGGGCGCGTTTTGCGCCGGAGCTGCTCGAGGAGCTCAGGCGCGAGACGGCGCTCACCGTGCACGAGGACGGCCCCGATCTGGTCTTCGACCACATGTATGTCGAGCGGCGCATGACGCCGCTCAACCTGTACCTGCGCGAGGCCGGCGCGGAGGCCGCGACGCGCGCCGCGCTCGATTACGGGCAGTGCATCCGCGACCTCGCCGCCACCGACATCTTTCCGGGCGACCTGCTGCTGAAGAACTTCGGCGTGACCCGTCACGGGCGCGTCATCTTCTACGACTACGACGAGCTGTGCCGCGTGACCGACTGCAACTTCCGCGACCTGCCGCAGGCGCCGACGCTCGAGGACGAGATGCGCGGCGAGGCCTGGTTCTACGTCGCGGAGAACGACGTCTTCCCCGAGACCTTCATCCGCTTCCTGGCGTTCGACGAGGCGCAGCGCGCGGCGCTGCTGCGCGTGCACGCCGAGATTCTCACCGCGAAGTTCTGGCGCGAGGTGCAGCAACGCCTGCGCAGCGGCGATGTGCTGGAGGTTCTCCCCTATCATCCGCACCGGGTGCGGGTGGCGAGCAGCGGCTGAAAGGCTCTCATGTCCCTCGAGCACGCATTCTTCCCGGGCGCTGCGGCCTCTTCAGCGGGCACGCTCGCCTAGGAGCGAGGCATCAGCGTCTCGACCTCGAGCGCGTAGCGCGGCCGCGCGGCACCTGGCGCGGGACACTCGAGGGGTGCGCCCACCACGCGCACCGGGGTCTGCGGAAAAAGCTCGGAGCTCAACTGCTTCAGCAGTCCGCAGTCGGCCGCCGTGAAGGACGGCAGTTGTCGGGGAGAGAGCACGATCGTGCGGCGCACCACCGTCACATCCGCGTAACGGGACTGCGAGGGGCTGAGCGCCTGCGGCAGCTGAAACTGCAGCTGCACCTGAGGCGAGCGGCTGGACTCCTCGGGCGTCGCGCCGCAGTGATACACGAGGATCTGCGGATAGTGGCGCGCGCCGAGCGCGAGCAGCAGCTCATCGGATCGTTGCCAGAGCTCCCGGCAGGTGTAAGCGCGCGGCAGGTTCTGAAGATCGAGGAGCAGATCGAACGCGCGCCACTGCGCAGGAGTCTGGGCAGCAGCGGCGCTGCCGCGCGCAGCGGTGGCCGCGTGGACCGCGCTCGCCGCTGCGAGGCCCACCAGCAGCCAGGCCACCCGCAGGTATCTCGCGGTATTCACGCGCCCACCGCGGCAGTTGCGGGGTGCGCTCCCCGCGCCTCACTCGCCGGCGCCACCTGCGCCAGCACGCGGTTGGCAAACTCCCAGCCCACCAGCTCCTCGAGAAACGCATTCACGTAGGCGGCGCGCCGATTCTGGTGATCGAGATAGTAGGCGTGCTCCCAGAGGTCGAGAGCGAGCAGCGCCCGGTCACCGTGCTCGAGCGGGGTGCCGGCATCGTGCGTGCCGGTAATCTCGAGCGTGCCGTTTCGCCAGACCAGCCACAGCCAGCCGCTGCCGAACTGCGCGCCGGCGGCGGCCCTGAAGCGGGAGACGAAACGCTCGTACGACCCGAAGCGTCGGCGTAGCAGCTCGCCGACCCGACCATGGGCTGCATCGCCCCCGAGCGGGCGCATGGAGTGCCAGAAGACCGTGTGATTCCACGCCTCGGCGGCATAGCGATGCAGCGCGCGATGCGTGAGGTCCCCGTGCGTCGCACGCACCAACTCCTCGAGGCTCAGCTCCTCGAGGGGGGTGCCCCGCACCAGCACACGCACGCGGTCGTAGCACACGCGCTGGTGACGCAGGTAGTGAAATACCAGCGTGTCACGCGACATGGCTGGCTCGAGATCAGAAAAATCGTAGGGGATCGCAGGCGGCTCGATGCTCACGAGGCGTCCTTGGCTGGCGTGCGTGTTCCTCTGGGAAAATTCGACCGGCGCGCCGCGGGCGGGTTCCCGTCAAGCCGCGTCCATGAGCCGATTCCTGGAATAGCCGGCTCCTCACGGCCGGTGTTCTTCGCGGAGGTTGGCGCGCAGGAACTCCGTGACCTTTCGATAGAGGATCAGCCGCATCTCCGGACGCAGCAGGCTATGGTCGCCATGCCGGATGAGGACCAGCTCATGAGGCACTCCATGGCGGGCGAGCGCCTGGTCCATCGCCTTGCTGTGCTCGACCAGCACGGTGTAGTCCTCATCGCCGTGCACCAGCAGCACCGGCACACGGATGCTCTCGGCGTGCTCGAGCGGCGACTGCGCACGCAGCGCCGCCGGATCGGTCCCCATCGCATCGCCCGCCGAGTCCTTGCCGCCGTAGAAGCGCTCGTCGTCGTGCACCATCTGTGAGAGGTCGGAGACGCCCGCGATGCTGACCGCGCAGCGGTATAACTGCGGCTCCTTCTCGACGCCGATGAGTGCCGCATACCCCCCGTAGCTCCAGCCGACGATGGCAAGACGCGCAGGGTCGGCGATCCCTGAGTCGATGAGCCAATGGGCACCCGCGGTAATGTCCTCGTGCATGATGGTGCCCCAGGCCTGGTGCCCGGCCTCGCGCCAGTCCTCGCCGTAGCCGGTCGAGCCGCGGAAGTTCAGCTGCAGCACGGCATAGCCACGGTTGGCCAGCACCTGCACCAGCGGATCGTAGCCCCAGTGATCGCGCGCATACGGGCCGCCGTGGGGCAACACCACGGCGGGGAGCTTGCGGGCCGGGTCGCTCCCGAGCGGCAGCGTCAGGTATCCCGGAATTGCGATCCCGCCCTCCCCCGGCACCGTGACGGCCCGCGTGGGTGCGAGCGCCGCATTGCCAAGCGCCGCGCCCTGGCGGCCGAGCTCGGTCAGCGAGCCACTCGCGACGTCGAGCAGGTGATAACGCGGCGGCATCACATCGCTGAAGGACACGGTAACGAGCTTGCTGCCGTCGCGGGTTGCATCGACCACTACGTGAAAGGCGCCGGGGAGCGCGCGCTCGAGCTGCTCGTCGATCGCGGCGGCGTGCGGGTCGGTGTAATGCGTGTGCGGGCGATCGGTCTCGTAGACGAAGCCCGTGACATGCCGGTCGGTGGGCCATTGCAGAATTCCGCCGATGTCGACGTCGGGGCGCGAGTAGAGCAGCTGCATGCCGCTGGTGCTCGGCGCGTCGAGGTCGAGCTGCCAGACGGCGATGCGACCCTCATGCGGGGCGAACACCAGCAACTGGTTGGGCTGCGCACCGAAGGTGAGCGGATCGAAGCGCGCGCGATCGAAGCGCCTGAACTCCTCGAGCGTGCGCCATGGCGAGTCGGGACCGTTGCGTGCGATGTAGACCCCGGCCTGGTCCTGGAAGCCGAAGCCGAAACGCACCACGCCGGTCTGATCCGCAGTCCAGTCCATCACCGGGGGGTGCGCGGGGAGCACCAGCTGCAGGTCGCCCCGATAGACGTCGAGCCGGTAGACCGAGGGGAAGACGCTGCCACGGGTTCCGAGCTCGATCAGCACATGCGCGGGGTCGTTCGGCAGCCAGTCCACGATCCGGTCCTGGAACTGCGCCAGGGATGCGGCGCTGAGGCGCGAAAAAAAGGAATCCGCGAACAGTATCCGCCGGGCGCTGCCGTCCGCGTTGACCGCAAGCAATCGCGAGGCCGGATAGAGTCGCTCGGGCGTGCCTGCGCGCGCGACTCCTTCGAGATGGCAAAGCAGGCGATCGTTGGTCTTGAACTCGCAGCGGGTCACCGCGAGTGAGCCTCCGGCCGCATTCAGAATCGGCCGCACGCGCTGAGTGCCAAGGTCGCGCACCGCGACGAGCAGTCGGTCCTCCAGGGTCGTGAGGTACACGAGCCGCCGTCCGTCCGGGGAGATGTGCGGCTCGGACATCTGCGGTCCGGCCGCGAAGGCTTCCAGGGGAATCTCCGGCCCCGTCCATGCCGGGATCGAAGCGGTGTGCGGAAGCGGTGGCAGCCGGTTCGGCGGCGGGAGCGGTAGCGGCACGGGAGTCGCAACCATGGGTGAAGGTCCGGGGTTGCGCACTACGGTCGGGGCCGCCGCGGCGAGCTGCAGCGCCAGTACTCCCGCGGCGCCGAGCCATCGCGCCAGCCTGCGGAGCAAAGACGCCATCGGCAGCTCCTCTCTCAAGACCCGGCGCAGGTGAGCGCCGCCGTCACATCCTCGACCAGGTCGTCGATGTCCTCAAGACCGATCGAGAGGCGCACCGTTCCCGGTGTGACGCCCGAAATGCGCTGCTGCTCGCTGTCGAGGTCGCGGGCGCCCATGATCTGCGGGGTGACGATGAGCGATTCGCCGGAGCCGAGACTCGGAGTGAGCGCAAACAACTCGAGCGCATCGGCAAAACGGCGCAAGGCGGACTCGCCCCCCTTCAGGTCGAAGCTGAGGATGCTGCCGAAATCGCGCATCTGGCGGACGGCGAGCGCGTGCTGCGGGTGTTGCGGCAGGCCCGGATAATGGACGCGCGCCACGGCCGGGTGGGCGGCGAGCAGCTGAGCGAGCTGCTGCGCGCTCGCCGTCTGCGCGCGGTAGCGCACGAAGTAGCTGCGCATCCCGCGCAGGATCAGGAATGCCGCATGCGGGTCGAGCGTGCCGCCGAGCACGCTGAAGTCGTTGCGCAGGCCGCCGATCAGCGCAGCGCTGGCGATGACCGCACCGCCGAGCACATCGCCCGCCCCGGAAGCGAACTTGGTGAGGCTATGAATGAATATGTCGACGTCGTACTCGCCGTGCTGATGGAAGCCGGCGAAGGTATTGTCCATCACCGTCAGCGCCCCGGCGGAGCGCGCCGCGGCCGTGATGGCCGCGATGTCCGCGATCCGGGTGACGGGATTGGTGGGACTCTCGAAAAACACCAGCCGCGCCGGCCGCTCGCGCAGCGCCCGCTCGATCGCCGCCGTATCCTCGATCGACAGCATCGTATGCGTCACGCCGAAGCGCCCGAGCACCCGGCGGATGAGATAGCGCGTTGGATTGTAGGACTCGATGAAACACAGGACGTGATCGCCCGCGCGCGTGAGCGCGAGCAGCGTCTCGGCGATCGCCCCGACACCACTCGCCGTGACCAGGCAGTCCTCGCGCCCCTGCAGCTCCGCCAGCAGCTGCTCGAGCTGGCGGTTGGTGGGGTTGCCGCTGCGGGTGTAGAAAAAGCCGGGGCGCTCGCCCTTGAGGAAACGCTCGGTCTCCTCGAGCGACTCGAACTCGAATTTGACGCTCTGGTAGAGCGGCCCCACCAGCGGGCGATTGCCGGCGGGCAGCTCGACCTGCGGCGGATGATTCACCCGGGTCGGCTTCTTCATGGCTCGAGGGTAAAGCGGTCGGCATCCAGGTGTGCCGGAAATTTCTCGCGAAAGGCATGGAGCGCCGCCGCGTCGAGGGCCACGGTGAGGAGCGCGGGCTCGGGTCCGGCTTCGACCAGCGGCTGGCCGAGGTAATCGATCGCGGCACTCGCGCCCGGATAGACGACACCGTTGCCATCGGCACCGACGCGGTTGACGCCGATGACGTAGGCCTGATTCTCGATGGCGCGCGCCTTGAGCAGCTGCTGCCAGGCGTAGACCCGCGCGGCCGGCCAGTTGGCGACGTACAGGAGCAGCTCGTAGTCGAGCTCGGTGCGGCGGCGGCTGAAGACCGGGAAGCGCAGGTCGTAGCACACCAGCGGACACACCCTGAAGCCGCGCCACTGCACGGTCCAGGCGCTGGTACCGGGCGTGAAGTGCCGGTGCTCACGACCCATGCGAAAGAGATGCCGCTTGTCGTAGTGCCTGAGGGGCGCTGCGCCGGGCTCGGCCCACAGCAGGCGGTTGAAGTAGCGGCCGCCATCGGCGGTGATGACGCTGCCGGTGATGGCGGCGTCGAGCTCCCCCGCCAGCCGCTCGAGCCAGTCCCCGGTGGGGCCGCCGGCACTCTCCCCGACGCGCTCCACCTCCATGCTGAAGCCGGTGGTGAAGGTCTCGGGCAGCACGATGAGATCGGTGCTGCCGGCAAGCGGCGCCAGGAGCCTGCCGAAGCGCTCGCGGTTGGCCGCCGGGTCGCCCCACACGAGCGGCTGCTGCACCAGGGTCACACGCAGTGGCCTCATGCGTCGGATCTCCTCACAGCCGGCCCGCGAAGCTCGTGAGCCGGTGCGCGGCCTCATCGAGCGTCGTGTCGCGCTTGGCGATGCACAGACGCAGCACCGTGAGCGGCACGGGCGCGGCATAGAACGGCGACAGCGGGATGGTGGCGACACCCGCCTCGGTCAGCAGCCGCTCGGCGAAGGCGAGATCGCCGGGCGGGGCCAGCGCGCTGAAATCCAGCAGCTGGAAGTAAGTGCCGGCGGCTGCGGGCAGCGCGAATGGAGTGGAGCTGAGCGCCGCACGCAACCGGTCGCGCTTGGCCTCGAAGAACGGCGCGAGCTCGCGCCAGCCGTCGGGCTTCTCGGCGAGATAGGCGGCGATCGCCTGCTGCAGCGGATGGGAGATGCTGAAAGTGTTGAACTGATGGACCTTGCGGAGCTCCGCCGTGAGAGGCGGCGGCGCCACGCAATAACCGACACGCACGCCCGTGGCGTGCAGCGTCTTGCCGAAGGAGAACACCGCGAAGCTCTTTTCCTTCAGCTCCGCATGCGTCAGGACTGAGGTGTGGCGGGCGCCGTCGAACACCACGTGCTCGTAAACCTCATCGGAGAGCACGAGGATGTCCCGGCCACGGATCGCAGCCGCGAGCTCGTCCAGATCCGCGGCGCTGGCCACGGTGCAGGCGGGGTTGGATGGGCTGTTGAAGAGCACCAGCCGGGTGCGCTCCGTGAGAGCCGCGCGCACCCGCTCCCAGTCGTAGCGGAAATGCGGCGGGCTCAGCGGCAGCCGCACGCAGCGCCCGCCGGCGAGCCGCACCGCCGGCTCGTAGGAGTCGTAGGCGGGATCGAAGACCAGCGCCTCGTCCCCGGGTGCGACCACCGCCTGGATTGCCGAGAAGATCGACTCGGTCGCGCCCAGGGTGATCGTGATCGCGCTGTCGGGATCGGTCTTCAGTCCGTAGCAGGAGCGCAGCTTCGCCGCGATGCGCTCGCGCAGCAGCGGCACGCCCTCCATGGGCGCGTACTGGTTGTAACCGGCGCGCATCGCCTCGGCGACCAGCTCGGTGAGGCGCGGATCGACGTCGTAGTCGGGATAGCCCTGCCCGAGGTTGAGTGCGCCGAGCTCGCGGGCGCGCCGCGACATGACCGTGAAGATCGTGGTGCCGACCTCGGGAAGCTTGCTCCTCACGCTGCAGCCCTGCCCGCCCGGTGAGGCCGCTTCAGAGGTCCGCTTCGGCAGCCGCCATGGCGGCGCCGACCACTCCGGCCTGACCCGCGAAGTGCGCGGGACGCAGCTGCGCCTCCGAGCGCAGGAGAGGCGCGAACTCCGCAAAGCGCTCGCTCACCGCGCCGCCGAGGATGAAGAGGTCCGGCCACAGGAGCTCGTACAGGCGCCTCAGGTACTCGTTCACCCGCGCGCTCCACTCCGGAAAGTCGAGCCGCTCGGCGGTTCGCACCCGCGCCGAGGCCCATTTCTCCGCGTCCATCCCCCGCAGCTCCAGATGCCCCAGCTCGGCGTTGGGGTAGAGCCTGCCGTCGACGAAGAGCGCCGTGCCGATGCCGGTCCCCAGGGTCACCATGATCACCGTACCGCCGAAGCCGCGCCCGGCTCCCCAGCGCATCTCGGCAACGCCGGCGGCGTCGGCGTCGTTGAGGAACAGCGCCGGCCGGCCGAGCGCGCGCGCGGCGAGCGCCGCACCGTCGGTGCCGATCCAGCCGTGGTCCACGTTGGCGGCGGTGCGCGCCGTCCCCTGTTTGATGACACTCGGGAATGCGATGCCGACCCCGCCCTCGGCTCCCGGCAGCCGCGCGGCGAGCGAGGCAAGAACCGGCATCATCGCCTTCGGCGTCGAGGGCTGCGGGGTCGGGGCGGAGATCAGCCCGCCGGTGAGCCGTCCCGAGTCCACGTCCACGAGGGCCGCCTTCACCGAGGATCCCCCCACATCGATTCCGAGGACGTTGCGTGTCACATCCGCTCCTCACAGATTCGCGGCGGCCGCGAGCTGCAGATCGCGCTCGCGCCGGCGCTGTTGATGACGCACCCAGAGCGTCGAGATTGCAATGCCGGTCGCGACCAGCAGCACCAGGATGGTCGCCAGTGCATTCACGTCGGGCGTCACGCCGAAGCGCACCTTGGAGAAGACCACCATCGGCAGCGTGCTCGAGCCCGGGCCGGCGACGAATTGCGTGATGACGAGGTCGTCCCAGGAGAGCGTGAACGCCAGCAGCCAGCCGGAGGCCAGCGCTGGCATTATGAGCGGCAGCGTGATGCGCAGGAAAACCTTGAGCGGGCGAGCGCCGAGGTCCATGGCAGCCTCCTCGAGCGACTCGTCGAACCCGGCGAGCCGCGACTGCACCACGATAGTGACATAGGCCATGCAGAAAGTGATGTGGGCGAGCGCGATGGTGACCGCCCCGACCCCCTTCGGCCAGCCGATCAGCTGCGCCATGGCTACGAACAGCAGCAGGAGCGAGAGTCCCGTGATGACCTCGGGCATGACGATGGGAGCGGTGACCATGCCCGCCAGCAGCATGCGGCCGCGAAAGGCGCCGAAACGTGCCAGCGACACGCCCGCGAGCGTCCCGAGCACCACCGCACAGCTTGCTGCGATCACCGCAATGCGCAGCGAGAGCCAGGCCGCCGCGAGGATCTGCTCGTTGTGGACGAGCGCGACGTACCAGCGAAGCGTCGGCGAGCGCGCCGCATCCCACACCGTGACCAGGCGCGAGTAATTGAAGGAGAAGACGATCATGGAGACGATCGGCACGTACAGGAACACCAGACCCGCAACCAGCATCACCCGCGAGAAGAGGCCATGGGTCTTCACTGCGCGCTCTCCATCTGCCGGCGCTCGACCCGCTGGAAGAGCAGGATCGGCACGACGAGCAGCAGCAGGATGACGATCGCGACCGCGCTCGCCACCGGCCAGTCACGATTCTCGAAGAACTCATCCGACAGCACCCGCCCGATCATCAGCTGGTCGGTGCGGCCGAGGAGCGTCGGGATCACGTACTCGCCCACCGCCGGAATGAACACCAGGAGCGAGCCGGCGGCGATGCCGGCAAGCGACTGCGGCAGCGTCACGCGCAGGAATGCGCGCAGAGGCCGGGCGCCGAGGTCCGCCGCCGCCTCGAGAAGCGCCACGTCGTGCTTCTCGAGGTTCGCGTACAGCGGCAGGATCATGAACGGCAGGTACGAGTACACGATGCCGATGTACACCGCGAAGTCGGTCTGCAGCAGCGCCAGCGGCTCGTGGATCACGCCCAGGTACAGCAGCACGTTATTGATGACCCCGTTGTTCTTGAGGAGGCCGATCCAGGCATAGACCCGCAGCAGAAAGGAAGTCCAGAACGGCAGCACGATCAGCATCAGCAGCAGCGGGCGGGTCGCGGGCCGCGCGTGCGCGATGGCGTAGGCCATCGGATAGCCCAGAGCCAGGCAACACAGTGTCGAGACCGCGGCCACTTTGAGCGAATAGAGGTAGGAGCTCACGTACAGAGGATCGGTAAAGAGGAACGAATACGCCGACCAGTGGACTTCGAAGTGCGGCGCGCCGTGACGCCAGCTGAAGAGCGGGGTGTAGGGCGGTATCGCGAGGCGCACCTCGGAGAAGGAGATGCGGAATACGATGACGAACGGGATGAGGAACAGCACCAGCAGCCACAGGGTCGGCACCCCCGAGATGAGCCGTCGGCCCGCGGCCAGTGAGAAACGCACGGGGCGCCCTACTCCGTGAGCACCACGGGACTCGAGCCGTGCCAGGAGAGCCACACCCGCTCCTCACGGGCAATGGGACGCTCGGTGCCGCGCCGCACGTTGGGCAGCGTCACCCGCAGCATGCTCCCCGAATCGAGGCGCACCAGATAAATCGACATGTCGCCCATGTAGGCGATCTCGCTCACCGTGCCGCGCGTCAGGTTCTCGCCGGCGGTTTCGCCCGCTTGGCGGTCGCGCGTGATCTGGATCTTCTCCGGGCGGATGGCTGTCCACACCGTCGCGCCGCTGACGCCCCCGCTCGCGCGCACGGCGCGCACCGTGCAGCCGAGGTCGGCGCTGCGGATGCACAGCCCCTCGGCGCCGTTCTCGGACACCTCGCCCGCAAACAGGTTGACCGAGCCGATGAAGTCGGCGACGAAGCGCGTGGCGGGAGACTCGTAGATGTCCGAAGGTGTCCCCACCTGCACGATCCGTCCCTGGTTCATGACCCCGAGGCGCGTGCCGAGCGTCATGGCCTCCTCCTGATCGTGCGTCACCACGATGAAGGTCACGCCGAGGCGCTGCTGGATGTTGAGCAGCTCGAACTGCGTGTGCTCGCGGAGCTTGCGGTCGAGCGCTGCGAGCGGCTCATCGAGCAGCAGGAGCTTGGGCCGCTTCACCAGCGCGCGCGCCAGCGCCACGCGCTGCCGCTGGCCGCCCGAGAGCTGGTGGGGCTTGCGCGCGCCGTAACCGCTCATCTTCACGATCTCGAGGATCTCGCCCACCTGGCGACGCACCGCATCGCGCCCGAGACGCTCCTGCTCGAGCCCGAAGCCGACGTTGCGCTCGACGCTCATGTGCGGAAAGAGCGCGTAGGACTGGAACATCATGTTGACGGGGCGCTCGTAGGGCGGCACGCCATTGAGCTTGCGCCCGTCGAGCTCGATGCTGCCGGCGGTCGGCGTCTCAAATCCCGCCAGCATCCGCAGCAGCGTCGTCTTGCCGGAGCCCGACCCGCCGAGGAGACAAAAGATCTCGCCGCGGCGGATGTCGAGCGAGACCTGGTCGACGGCGGTGAAGTCGCCGAATTTCTTGCTCACCCCGCGGATGCGCACGTAGGCGGGGTCCGCGGCGGCAGCCGCGGGGGCGGGTCTGGATGAGTCAGCGCTCACGGGCGAAAGTTACCTTCCGGTCTTGAACCGCGTCCACATGCGGGTGAGAAGCCGCTGATAGGCGGCCGGTCGGGGGCGCTCGGGAGTCAGCCGCGCGCGCACCGCGGGCGGCGGATAGACCCCGGAGTCATTCGCCACCTCGGGATCGAGCGGCTGGATGCCTGGCAGCACGGCATTGGCGTATTTGATGAGGTTGGAGTTGCGCGCGGCAATGTCCGGGCGCAGCAGAAAGTTGATGAAGAGGTGCGCGTTGTGCACGTGCGGGGCGTCCGCCGGAATCGCCAGCACGTCATAGTTGGCGATGGCGCCCTCCCTGGGGATCGAATAGGCGATGACGCCGCGGCCCGCCTCCTGAGCGCGGTCGTGGGCCTGCTTGACGTCCCCCGACCAGCCGAGCGCGAGACAGATGTCGCCGTTGGCGAGCATGTCGATGTAGCGCGAGGAATCGACGTAGCGGATGTCGGGACGTATCGCCCGCAGCACCGCCTCGGCGGCCTTGAGGTCCGCGGGCGAGTCGCTGTTGGGGTTGCGGCCCAGATAGAGGAGGACCGTGGCGACCACCTCGGAGGCGGCATCGAGAACCGAGATGCCGCAGTCCCTGAAGTGCGCTGCCACCGCCGGGTCGAGCAGCATGCGCCAGCTGTCGATCGGGGCATCGGGCATGCGGGCGCGGATCGCGGCGACGTTGTAGCCGACGCCGGAGGTGATCCACATGTAGTCGACACTGTACTGGTTACCCGGATCGTAGAGCGCCACGGCGCGCGCCACGTCCGGATCGACGTTCACAAGGTTCGGCAGCTGCGACTTGTCGAGCTTCTGGTAGATGTCGGCCTGGAGCTGGCGCTCGAGAAAAGCCGCCGAAGGAACCACGATGTCGTAGTTGGTGTGCCCGGTGAGAAGCTTGGTCTCGAGGATCTCGTTGGCGTCGAACACGTCGTAGTTGACATGGATGCCGTACTCCTTCTCGAAGTCGGCGATGACGCTCGGCTGAATGTAATCTGACCAGTTGTAGACGTTGAGGACTTTCTCCGACTCGCTCGCGCGGCTGGCGTGCGCCGCCCGGCCCGAGCAGCCGGCGCCGGCAGCCAGCCACGCAGCCAGGGCGCCTGCGGCGAGCAGGAATCGGGGAACGCTGGTCACTCACTCATTCTTATATAGGGGCCCGGCCGCGGAAAGATCCCGGCAAAGCGTGCGCGGCCGCTAAACATTCAACAGCAGATGCTCGCGCTCCCAGGAGCTGATCACCTGCAGGAACACCTCGTACTCGGCTTCCTTGACGATGGTGAAGGCCTCGACGAACGGCTCTCCGAGCAGCTTCACCAGCGGCTCGCAGGCGCGCAGCTCACGCAGCGCCTCATCGAGCGACCGTGGGAGCCCGAAAGGCAAATCATGAGCGCTGCCGACGATCGGATCGGAAGGCTGAATGCCTTCGACCATTCCGAGATAGCCGCAGGCGAGCGAGGCCGCGATCGCGATGTAGGGATTGGCGTCGGCGCCGCCGACGCGGTTCTCCACACGGCGTGCCTGGGCATCGGACATCGGCACGCGCAGCCCCGCGGTGCGGTTGTCATAGCCCCAGTGCACGTTGATGGGCGCGGACAGGTAGCGCGTCAGGCGGCGGTAGGAGTTCACATTGGCGCAGAACAGCGCCATCGCCGCAGGCAGGTAGCGCTGCAATCCGCCGATGTGGTTGAAGAACAGCGCCGAGGGCGTGCCGTCGGGGTTTGAGAAGATGTTCTTGCGCGTCTTCACGTCCACCACGCTCTGGTGAATGTGCATGGCGCTGCCGGGTTCCTTGGCGTGGGGCTTCGCCATGAAGGTGGCGTACATCTTGTGCCGCAGTGCGGCCTCGCGCGCCGTGCGCTTGAAGAGAAACGCCTGGTCCGCGAGGTCGAGCGGCTGGCCGTGGATCAGGTTGATCTCCATCTGCGCCGGACCGTCCTCGTGGATCAGGGTGTCGATCTCGATATCCTGGTCCTCGCAGAACTGGTAGATGTCGTCGAACAGCGGGTCGAACTCGTTGACGGCTGCGATGCTGTAGGACTGGCGGCCGGGCTCGGCTCGTCCCGAGCGCCCCACCGGGGGTTTCAGCGGATAGTCCGCGTCCTTGTTCTGCTCCACCAGATAGAACTCGAGCTCGGGAGCCACCACCGGGTCCCAGCCCCGCTGCGCATAGAGCTCGAGGATGTTGCGCAGCACGTGACGCGGCGCCATCGATACCCGGCGGCCGTCGGAGTAGAAGCAGTCATGAATGACCTGGGCGGTCGGCTCGGCGGCCCACGGCACGCGGCGCACGGTCTTGGAGTCCGCCTTGAGGACGATGTCGATCTCCGCCGGGCTCATGGCATCGCCGGTCTCCGGCGGGTAGTCGCCCGTCACGGTCTGCAGGAACACGCTCTCGGGCAGCCGCATGCCGCCGTCCTCGGCAAACTTTTCCGCGGGCATGATCTTGCCGCGGGCAATCCCGGCCATGTCCGGAATGATCGCCTCGACCTCGGAGATGCCGTGATCGCGGAAGAACTGCCGGATCTCGCTCACCATATGTCGCCTTTCACTTGAGTCTGGAGCGCTCGACCGCCGCCTGCCCGAAGGCAGCGAACAGTGCGCGCGAAAATGGATTCGTCATGACCCGCCACTCGGGGTGCCATTGCACGGCAAGGGCAAAGCTGCGCGCGGCGCTCACGCGAAAGGCCTCGATGACCCCGTCGGGGGCACGCGCCTCGACCGCGAGTGGCTCTCCCAGCCGCTCGATTCCCTGACTGTGGAGGGAGTTCACGCTGATGCGGTCGCTCGCGGCCAGCGCAAGCAACATCCCGCCCGGCTCGAGCCGCACCTCGTGCGCAGGCCCGTATTGCACCTCGAGCGGCTGCGTCTCGTCGTCGCGATGGTCGAGGTAGCCGGGCACCTCGTGCAGCTTCTGGTGGAGCGTGCCGCCGAAGGCCACATTCATCTCCTGGAATCCCCGGCAGATGCCGAACACCGGCACCCCGTGCTCGACCGCCCGGCGTATGAGCGGGAGCGTGGTCGCATCGCGCGCCGGATCGTGCAGCGTCCCCGGAGCACTCGGCGGCCCGTCGTAGTGGTGGGGCTCGACGTTCGAGGGACTGCCGGTGAAGAGCAGCCCATCGAGCCGCTCGAGCAGCTCATCGAGCTTGAGCTCCTCGGCAAGCGGAGGAATCAGGAGCGGCGCACCCTCCGCCGCCTCCATCACCGCGCGCGCGTACTTCTCCCCCACCATGTGGTAGGGGTGCGCGCCGACCATGCGGCGGTCGGCGGGAATGCCAATGAGCGGGCGGGCGG
>DATGJR010000022.1:0-26736 GCA_035295065.1 Steroidobacteraceae bacterium | reverse complement strand
TTCTGCTCGAGCGAGTTCTGCTGCCCGGCGGTCAGGGTGCCCGTGAGGTCGGTGACGCGCGCCGCGAGCTTCGGGATCGGCTGCAGATCCTGCGCCGTGGCGGGCAGAGCAGCGCCGAGGAGCAGCGCCAGCGCGAAAGGCGCTGCCCAGCGCCGGCCCGCGAGCGCGCGGCGGCTCATCGGCTCATGGTTTGGCGGGTGGGGTCGCAGGCGGCGTGCCGGGCGCAGGGGGAGTGCTGGTGTCGAAGTTGACCTTCGGCGCCGTCGAGATCTCCTGCTCGTTGGCGACCGTGAAGTTCGGCTTCACCGGGAAACCGAACATTTTGGCGGTGAGATTCACCGGGAACGAGCGCACGGTGACGTTGTAGTCCTGTACCGCCTGAATGTAGCGGTTGCGGGCCACGGTAATGCGGTTCTCCGTGCCTTCGAGCTGCGACTGCAGATCGGCGAATCTCTGGTCGGACTTCAGCTGCGGGTAGTTCTCGGTGAGCGCCATCAGGTGACTGAGCGCCTGAGTGAGCTGACCCTGCGCGGCCTGATACTTCTGGAAGAGCTCCGGGTTGTTGAGCACCTCGGGCGTCACCTGGATGGAATTCGCGCGGGCGCGCGCCTCGGTCACGCCGATGAGGACCCGCTGCTCCTGGGCCGCGTAGCCCTTCACGACCTCGACGAGGTTCGGGATCAGATCCGAGCGGCGCTGATACTGGTTGACGACCTCGGACCAGGCAGCCTTGACGTTCTCGTCCTGCTGCTGAAGCTTGTTGTAGCCGCAGCCGGAAACCACGAGCACCGCTGCACCAAGCAGCGCCATCATCCACGCACGCATAGGACTCTCCTCGCCCCCTGCGGGGGCCGGGATTGTCACATGGGGGACCTGCGGCGTCGATTCAAGGCAAAAAAAACCCCAGGCTTTTGGGGCCTGGGGTCTGGAAAGGCGGACCTTCGATGAAGGGAAGGAAGTCCGCCAGGGGATTCAGTGCAATCGAGCCCAGTGCAGGATCCGGATCTCGTCCGTCTCCAGGTCGAAACTCTCGGCCAGGAGCGAGCGCAACTCACGGTTGGCGCGTCCCTGGGTCAGCGGCTGCCGCAACTCCACCACACCACTCCACTCGCTCCCCGAGGCGCTGCGCGCCTTGCCGGTGCCGGTTACGAAGTGTGTGTAGTACTTGGTAGCCACGGTGAAAAGGTTAGTAGCGCCAGGCCTTCCTCGTCCGTGAGTTATTCCACAGAACACCTGAATTCTGTAAAACGGACCGCGATATAAGTCACAGGAATTCCTGGAATGGCGCGGCCAACCCCGCCTCCACCGGCGGCGGGCTCGAAGTACATCACCCCGCAAGGGGCACGCCGTCTGCGTGCGGAACTCGATGAGTTGTGGCGCAACGAGCGGCCGCGCGTCACGGCCGCGGTCGCCGCCGCGGCCGCCCAGGGCGACCGGTCGGAGAATGCCGAATACACCTATGGCA
Source organism: Steroidobacteraceae bacterium (assembly GCA_035295065.1). Taxonomy (GTDB): domain Bacteria; phylum Pseudomonadota; class Gammaproteobacteria; order Steroidobacterales; family Steroidobacteraceae; genus 13-2-20CM-66-19. Next base: position 25,271 of record DATGJR010000022.1, on the reverse strand, counting down.
AACGGCGGCTGCGCGAAATCGACCGGCGGGTCCGCCACCTGCGCCGGCGTCTCGATGGAATGGTGGTGGTCGATCAGCCACCGAGCGATCCGTCGCGCGTATTCTTCGGCGCCTGGGTGCTGCTCGAGGCCGAAGACGGCGCGCGCGTGCGCTACCGCATCGTGGGACCGGATGAGTTCGACATGGCGCCCGGCTACATCAGCATGGACTCGCCCTTAGGTAAGGCGCTGCTCAAGAAGCGGCTCGACGAGCAGATCGCGGTGGCGGCCCCCGGCGGCGAGCGCGCCTACGTCATCGTCGCCATTGAATACCCGCAGTAATGTCCGGCAAGCGCCGCAGGCGACTTTTGCCCAATTACCAGAGAACCCGGACGTTCTTGAATTGCCAGGGATCGCTCTTGTCGACGTCTTCGGGAAAGAGCTTCTCGCGCTCGTGCAGCGGGGTCCAGTCGGTGTACTCACCCGACACCGGCCCGAGATACGGCGTGCAGATCTCGAGATTGCGCCGGAAGTCCATCTCATCGGGCTCGACGAGTCCCAGGTTCGGGTTCTCCATCGCCCAGATGACCCCCGACAGCACCGCCACCGTGACCTGCAGGCTCGTGGCGTTGTTATAGGGGGCGAGCTTGCGTGCTTCGGCGACCGAGAGCTGCGAGCCGTACCAGTAGGCGTTGCGCCGATGGCCGGCGAGCAGTACCCCGAGCTCATCTATCCCTGAAGCGATCTCGTCCATGAGGATGCGCTGGCGCTCCTGCTGCACGTAGTTGCGCCCCGCGAGCTCGTGGATCGACATCACGGCGGCATCGCACGGGTGGTAGGCGTAGTGCACCGTGGGGCGGTAGGCCACCTGCGCCCCTTCGCGGACGGTGTAGTAATCCGCGATCGAGATCGACTCCCCGTGCGTGATGCAAAAGCCGTGGAACGACCCGGCGCGCGGCGTCCAGGTGCGCACGCGGGTGCCCGCTCCCGGCTGCATGAGGTAGATGGCCGCCAGGCACCCAAAGTCGTGGCGCTTGCCGTCGCGCGGGAAATTGCGCTCGTGCGTCCCCCAACCCATCTCACTCGGCTGCGAGCCCTCACTCACGAAGCCGTCGATCGACCAGGTGTTGACGAACTCTCCGGGCTGCTTCGGCGTCCCCGACACCTGCGTGTCGCGCTCGGCGACGTGGATCACCTTGACCCCCAGCCGCCGCGCCAGCGCGCCCCACTCGGCGCGGTTGGTCGGCGTGGCGGCATCGAGCTTCAGATCCTGGGCGATGTTGAGCATCGCCTGCTTCACGAAGTGCGAGACCAGCCCGGGGTTGGCGCCATGGGTCAATACCGCGGTGGGCGCCCTCTCGTTTCCGGCACGCAGCGCCAGCGCCTCTTCGCGCAGCGCGTAGTTGGTGCGGCGCGCGACCGGCACGGTCGGGTCGGTGTAGCCCCCCGGCCAGGGCTCGATGCACGTGTCGATGTACATCGCACCCTTCTCCCAGCACAGCTTGATGAGCGCGATGCTCGAGACCTCGACCGAGACGTTGATGAGAAAATCGCCGCGTCCGAGCAGCGGATTGAGCACCCGGCGGAAGTTCTCGCGCGTCAGCCGCTCCTTGACGAAGCGGATGCCGTATTTGGCAGCCTCTTCGCTCCCCTTGTCGTCCGCGGTCACGATCGTGAGCCGATCGGGGGCAATGCCGATGTGCCGCAGGATGAGCGGCAGCACGCCCTGGCCGATGCTGCCGAAGCCGATGAAGAGGACGCGTCCCGGAAACTCGACGTAGATCTTGTGCTCGTTGCTCATGATGCCTGGGGTGGGTAACGGTGAATGGCCGGGCAGCCGGGGCGCCCCCGCAGCGTATCAATCGGTTCCGCGCGGCTCAATGCCGTGCGGCGCAGCGCGCCGCACGCGGTCTCACCTCCAGTGAGGTGGATAGGTGCGCTCGTAGCCCGGGAGCGCCGCCATGCGCGTCATCCAGCGACCGAGCGCCGGGTAATTGACCTCCACCGGCATGAAGCGCGAAGAGAGCTCGCGCGCCTCGGGCCGCTCGAGCGCGCGCTTCAGCAGCGCGATGCCGGGAAAGATCACCATGTCGACGGCGGAACAGCTGTCGCCGACCACCCAGTCGCCCTTCGACAATCGCCCTTCGATGGTGCGCGCCTCGCTCGCCGCCGCGTGCATCGCGCCCGTTATCTCATCGCCCGCAAGATCCGCGTTGCCGGAGAAGATGCCGCGGCAGATGGTGTTGAGGTGGGGCTCGATATAGGCCTGGTACTCGCAGATGACCCGCATGATGACGCCCGCTTCCTCGGGCGTGCGGCCGAAGATCGCCGGCCGCGGGTACTTGAGGTCGAGGTAGTAGAGGATCGCCAGCGACTCGAAGCACACGTAGTCGCCGTCCTTCAGCACCGGCAAGCGGCCGCGCGGGTTCAGGGCGAGCATCTGCGGTGACTTGTGCTCCTGCTTGGAGAACTGCAGTACGTGGCTCGCGTAGGGGAGCCGCTTGTACTCGAGGGCCAGCAGCACCCGCCACGAGTAGGGGCTACCGCTGCCCCAATAGAGGTCGATTGCCATCGGTGCTCCGGGCGCAGATGCTGCCGGGATTGTAACGACATGAGGAGATGAGCGCATGGCAGGGACACTGATCACGCCGGCCGACCTGGCCGCACATCTGGGTGATCGCGAGTGGCTCGCCATCGACTGCCGCTTCGAGCTCTCCCGCCCCGACTGGGGCGAGCAGCTCTTTGCCTCCGGTCACATTCCCGGCGCGCTCTACGCGCACCTCGACCGGGATCTCGCAGCTCCCCACACCGGAGCGACCGGTCGGCACCCGCTGCCGTCGGTCGCCACGCTCGAGAAGACCTTCGGCCGCTTCGGGATCGATGCGGCGGTGCAGGTGGTCGCCTACGACCAGGGACCGGGCAGCTTTGCCGCGCGGCTCTGGTGGCTGCTGCGCTGGCTTGGACACGAGCGGGTCGCGGTGCTCGACGGCGGCTTCGCCGCCTGGCAGGAGGCGGGGCTCCCGCTGAGTACGGAGCGGACCGTGCGGGCGGCACGCAGCTTTCGTGCACGGCCCACGCACGAGGACGTCGTCACGACTGCCGCGCTCACTGCGGCGCTCGCCTCCGGAGGACTCGCTCGCGGGGAGCCGCTGCTCGTCGATGCGCGCGCCGCCGACCGCTTCGCCGGTGAGAACGAGACCATCGACCCGGTGGCCGGTCACATTCCGGGCGCCCGCAGCCACCCTTTCGCGCGCAACCTGGATGCCCGCGGGCGTTTCCTGCCCGCCGGAGAGCTCAGGCGCGCCTGGCTCGAGACGCTGCGCGGACACCCGCCGGGTGCGGTGGTGGCGATGTGCGGCTCCGGCGTCACCGCCTGTCACAATCTGCTGGCGCTCGCGATCGCGGGCCTCCCGGGCGCACGGCTCTACGCCGGCTCGTGGAGCGAGTGGATCCGTGATCCGGCGCGCGCGGTGGCGCGCGGACCCGACACTGTGTGACGCAGCACTCTTAACCGTCGCGCAATTTTGATATAACGCGCCCCGTGGCCGCCGATCCGAAGATCGCCCTCAACGGCAATCGCAAGTTCAACCCCGCACAACCCTGGCGGATCGAGGACTCGCTCGATCTCTACAACGTCACGGCCTGGGGTAAGGGCTATTTCTCCATCAACGGCGCCGGCCACGTCGTGGTGCGTCCCGACACCACCGAGGAGCGCGAGATCGACCTGCTCGAGGTGGTCGAGGGGCTGCAGGCGCGGGATCTGAGCACGCCGGTCGTGGTGCGCTTCTCCGACATCCTGGCGCACCGCCTGAAGCGCCTGCACGATGCATTCGCCTCCGCCATCACCGAGAACGAATACAAGAACCGCTACGCGGCCGTCTTCCCCATCAAGGTGAACCAGCAGCGCCTGGTCGTGGAGGAGGTCTACCGCTATGGCCGGGATTACGGTTTCGGGCTCGAAGTCGGCTCCAAGCCCGAGCTCCTCGCCGTGATGGCCATGACGGAGAACGCGCCCGAGCGACTCATCGTCTGCAACGGCTTCAAGGACGACAGCTACATCGAAGCGGTCACCCTCGCTACCAAGCTCGGCCGCACCATCATCCCGGTGGTGGAGAATTTCGAGGAGCTGGGGCTGATCCTCAAGCACGCCGCCGCCTACCAGGTGCGCCCGCGCATGGGTGTCCGGGTCAAGCTCAACAGCGAGGGCGCCGGGCGCTGGAGCACCTCCACGGGCGACAAGTCGAAGTTCGGGCTGTTCATCACCGAGATCCTCGAGCTGTTCAACGTGCTGAAGTCGCACGACATGCTCGACTGCCTGCAGCTGGTGCACTGCCATCCGGGCAGCCAGCTGCAGGACATCCGCCGCATCAAGGACGCCATCAACGAGCTGGCCCACGTGTACGCGGAGCTCAAGCTCATGGGCGCGGGGCTGCAGTACATCGACGTCGGCGGCGGACTCGGTGTCGACTACGACGGCAGCGGCACCAACTTCGCCTCCTCCATGAACTACACGCTGCAGGAGTACGCGAGCGACGTCGTCTACCGCATCGCGAGCGTCTGCAATGCGCGCGACATCCCGCACCCGATGATCGTCAGTGAATCCGGCCGGGCAACGGCCGCGTATCACAGCGTGCTCATCTTCGATGCGCTCGGCTCCTCCGTGCTCGACAAGTTCCGCGTCACCGGCTACGAGGCCGAGGACTATTCCGGCGATGAGGAGCTGCCGCAGCCGGTGCAGGACCTGTTCGAAGCCTATCGGGCGGTGAACGAGCGGCGGCTGGTCGAGTGCTACCACGACGCTCTGACCGCGCGCGAGCAGGTGCTGCAGATGTTCAACCTCGGGCTCCTGTCGCTCGAGTTCCGCGGGCTGGCCGAGCGGCTCTACTGGGCCACCTGTGCCAAGATCCGCGACGCCTGCCGCAAGCTCGAGCGGCTGCCGGAGGAGCTCGAGGATCTCGAGTCGATCCTGTCCGACACCTATTTCTGCAACTTCTCGGTGTTCCAGTCGCTGCCCGACAGCTGGGCCATCGACCAGCTGTTCCCGATCCTGCCGATCCACCGGCTGGACGAGCGCCCGACGCGCACCGCGGTGCTCGCCGACATCACCTGCGACTCCGACGGCAAGATCGACCACTTCGTCTCGCCGCGCGATGTCAAGCGCACCCTCGAGCTGCACGAGCTGCGCAGCGGCGAGAAGTACTACCTGGCGGCATTCCTGGTCGGCGCCTATCAGGAGACGCTCGGCGACCTGCACAACCTCTTCGGCGACACCCACGTGGTCCACGTGCGGCTGCACGACGAAGGCGGCTGGTGGATCGAGGAGATCGTCAAGGGTGACACCGCCAACAAGGTGCTCGAGTACATGGAGTACGACGTCGCCGAGCTCTACCCCGCGCTCGCCCGCGACTGCGAGCGCGCCATCCGCGACGGACGCATGACCATCGCCGAGAGCCAGGCCCTCAAGCGCTTCTACGAGGCCGAGCTCGACGGCTACGCTTATCTGGAAAGCTAGGCCAACTGCGGCGCTTTTGCCGGACATCAGCTTCGTTGCCGCGCCCGCTGCCAGCTTTCACTACAGCAACCACCGCGGGAGCGCCAGCAGCGCCAGCACCACGAACACGACCGCGCTCAAGCGGTGCACAAGCTTGAGCGGTATCCGCTCGGCAACCACCCGGCCGAGGAGCACCGCCGGCACATCCGCGACCAGCATGCCGAAGGTGGTGCCGGCGACCACGGCGAGGAGCGAGTGATATTTCGCGGCCAGCGCCACGGTCGCGATCTGCGTCTTGTCGCCCATCTCGACGAGAAAGAACGTGAACACGGTGGTCAGGTAAGCGCCGTAGCGTGAGGGGCGCTCGGCGGCGGCGGGATCGCGGTCCGGAATCAACATCCACACCGCGGTGCCGAGAAACGAGGCCACCAGCAGCCAGCGCAGCAGGTCCGGCGTGATGAACGTCGCGAGCAGCGTGCCGACGGCGCCGGCCGCCAGGTGGTTGGCGAGGACCGCCGTCGCGATGCCCGCGATCACCGGGAGCGGTGCGCGAAAGCGCGCCGCGAGCACCAATGCCAGCAGCTGCGTCTTGTCGCCGAGCTCCGCCAGGGCTATCACGCCCGCCGAGACGATGAACGCCTCCACCATCCCCCTCGTTTGCGTCCCGCAAAGGCCGGGAGTAGCATGACATGTGGCGTTCGTATCCGTCGTGGATGAGTGCGCTTTGTCAGATCGTGTTGATTCCATCTCCCGCCCCGCGCCACTCATCCGCGCGCGAACGCAGGTGCAGGCCGCCGGCCCAAGCGCTGCGCGTTGACTGAACTGTCCGATCGTGTGCCTTGAAGCCTTGACCTGTTTGACTGTCCACGCGGTACATGCGACCGACGCCGCGCGGTCGCCGCTGTCCGCCTTTCAGAGAGAGACTCACCTGTGACGACGATTTACGTAGGCAATCTGCCGTTCAACGCCACCGAGCAGGACGTGAAGACACTGTTCGAGCGTCACGGCAAGGTGGATTCCGTGAAGCTGATCAACGATCGGGAGACCGGCAAGCCGCGGGGCTTCGGTTTCGTCGAGATGCAGCAGAGCGAAGCGCAGGCCGCGATCCAGGCGCTCAACGGCTTCCAGATGAATGGCCGACCGCTGCGCGTGAACGAGGCTCAGGAGCGGCCGCAGCGTCCGCGTCAGGGGGGCGGCCCGTTCCGTCGCTGACGGAGCGCCCGCGCACCATCCTGCGTGAGAAGACCCCGCGCGCCGCGGGGTTTTTTCATTTGTTTCCGCAGGGGGCGGGCACCGTCCGCACGAGATCGCCATGACCACCAGCAAAAAGTGGGCTCTTCTGATCGCAGTCGCGCTGCTCATCGGCGCCTGCGCCACCTACAGCACCCGTCAGAGCACCTCACAGGCGCTCGATCGCGTCCTCGCCGGGGACCAGCGCTCGGAAGCCGACCGGGCGCGCGATCGTTACCGGCATCCCAAGGCAACGCTGCTGTTCTTCGGCATCCGGCCCGAGATGAGCGTGCTCGAGGTGTGGCCGGAGCCGGGGTGGTACACCGAGGTGCTGGCGCCGCTGCTCGCCGACAAGGGCAAGTACTACGCCGGGGTGATCGCACCGGACCCCAGGAGTGAGTACATCACGCACCGGCTGAACGACTTCCGCCAGAAGCTCGCCTCGCGGCCCGAGATCTACGGACACGTCACGGTCGTCACCTTTCCCCTCGACGGCTCGGACGTGGTCCCGCCCGGCACTCTCGACATGGTGCTCACCTTCCGCAACATCCATAACTGGATGGCGCGCGATGAGGCCACGCGGGCCTTTACCACCATGTACCGGGCGCTCAAGGCCGGCGGGGTGCTCGGGGTGACGGAGCATCGTGGCAACCCCGCGGTACCCCAGGACCCGAAGGCCAAGAGCGGCTATGTCAACGAGGATTACGCCATCAAGCTGATCGAGAGCGTGGGCTTTCGACTGGTCGCGAGCTCGCAGGTCAACGCGAATCCGCTCGACACCAAGGATTACGCGCAGGGTGTGTGGACGCTGCCCCCCACCTATCGCCTCGGGGACAAGGATCGCGGGAAGTACACGGCCATCGGCGAAAGCGATCGCTTCACGCTCAAGTTCGTGAAGCCCAAGAAGTAAGGCGACTCACCACATATCCCGCAGCCGCGCGCCGACATCCACGGTGACCTGTGTGCCGGTCTGCTGGAGGCTGTCGGCTCTGCCGAGCGAGGAGCCCTGGAAGGTCGTGGCATCGAGTGTCTTCAGCACCTTCTCGGTGAGAAAGCGGCTGCGGCCGCCATAGACGTGTGCATCGCCCTGGCGCGATTGCTGGGTCAGATGGAACTTGAGAGGCACGACGAGCAGCAGATCGTTCTGCGCGCGGGTCGTCGCGACGTAGAGGAGCCGCCGCTCCTCCTCGATGAGCTCCGGCTTCCCGGTGGCGAACTCCGAGGGAAAGCTGCCATCGACGACGTTGAGCAGATACACCGTGTCCCACTCCATGCCCTTGGCCGAGTGGACGGTGGAGAGCACGAGATAGTCCTCCTCGAGCACCGGCTGCCCGGCGAGATCGCTCGTGGCGTGGGGCGGATCGAGGGTGAGCTCGGTGACGAAGCGCTCGCGCGAGGGGTACTGCCCCGAGAGGTGCTCGAGCTGGTCGAGGTCCCCGAGGCGCGTATGAAAGTGCTCGTATAGACGCTCGAAATGCTTCTGATACCACTCGCGCGCCTGGTGCACCTGCCCGGTCCACTCGCGCTGCGGGTCCGCGAGCTGGTGCATGAGGTCGATGAGCCGTTTCCAGTCCATCTCGTGGGTCTGCGGGGGCCTGAAGCTCCGCAGCGACTCGAAGGCGTAGCCGCCCCCTTCCAGATGCTCGATCGCGGCCGCGGCGTTGACCGGCCCCATGCCCGGCAGCAGCTGCAGCGTGCGGAACGCGGCTAGCGTGTTACGCGGGTTGTCGGCCCAGCGCAGCACCGCCAGCAGATCCTTGATGTGCGCCGCCTCGAGAAACTTGAGGCCCCCGTATTTGACGAACGGGATCTTGCGCTTGGCGAGCTCCACCTCGAGAACGTCGCTGTGGCTCGCCGTCCTGAAGAGCACGGCCTGGCGCTTGAGCGGCACACTCGCCTCGCGCCGGCGCAAAACCTCCGCGCAGACGTACTCGGCCTGCGTCATCAGATCCTCGACCGTCACCGCACGCGGCCGAACGCCCTGCCCGCGGATCGACAGCAGGTACTTGCGCTGCGCCCGCGGAGCCTCGCCCATCACCGCGTTGGCGACGTCGAGCACCTGCTGGGTCGAGCGGTAGTTCTGCGCCAGTGCCACGACCTCGGCGCGCGGACTGAAGCGTTCGGCGAACCCCAGGATGTTCTCCACCGCGGCGGCGCGGAAGGAGTAGATCGCCTGCGCGTCATCGCCCACCACGGTGAGCCCCGCGCCGTCGGGCTTCATGGCATGGACGATGTCGGCCTGCAGGCGGTTGGTGTCCTGGTACTCATCCACCAGGACGTGATCGAAGTGCGCGCCGATGTGCTGTGCGAGCCGCGGCTCGGACATCATGCCGTGCCAGTAGAGCAGCAGGTCGTCATAGTCGAGCAGGTGCGCGTGCTGCTTCTGCTCGACGTAGCCGCGGTAGAGCGCGCTGAGCTCCGCCTCCCACTGCGAGCACCACGGGAAGTGCTGCTCGAGCGTTTGCTGCAGCGGGGTGCGCGTATTGACCCGCTGCGAGTAGATCTGCAGGCAGGTGTCCTTGCGTGGGAAGCGCTGGTCGCGCGCCGCGAGTCCGAGCTCGGCGCGCAGACTGTCCATGAGATCGGCGGCATCGCCGCGATCGATCACGCTGAAGTTGGGATCGAGCTGCAGGTGCGCAGCGTAGTGACGCAGCAGCCGGTTACCGACGGAATGGAAGGTGCCGGTCCAGCTGAGGCGCTGGGAGATGGTGCCGCTGACACCGCCCATCGACTCATTCAGCGCCCGCTTGGTGATCTCGTGCGCGCGGCGGCGCATCTCCTGGGCGGCACGGCGGGTAAAGGTCAGCATCAGGATGCGCGCCGGGTCGACGCCGTGGATCACCAGATGCGCGACGCGGTGCGCCAGGGTATCGGTCTTGCCGGTGCCGGCGCCGGCGAGGATCAGCAGGGGGCCTGAGGCAAAGCCGCGCTCGGCGAGCGGCGCGCCGTGCGTCACCGCCTTGCGCTGGGCGGCATTGAGCTTGTCGAGATGCGCGCTGGTCGGCATGGGCGCGCCGACTATACCTGCCGCCGAGCGGCGCTGGCGACCGGCGGCGCCGGCCGGCACGGACAGCATGTTGCCGGCGTAGGATGCGAGCCATGAAACCCGAGAGTCAGACCCTGCACTTCACCGGCCGGGTGATTCGCGTCACCACCGACCAGGTGCTGCTGCCGAACGGTCATCGCGCCGCGCTCGAAGTCGTACACCACCCGGGCGGGGCGGTCGCGGTGGCGGTGGACGGGCAGCGGCGCGTGTGTCTGCTGCGCCAGTATCGCTACGTCGCCGACGGCTGGCTGTGGGAGCTGCCCGCGGGCAAGCTCGAGCCGCGCGAGCCGCCCCTCGCCACCGCGCAGCGCGAGCTCGCCGAGGAGGCGGGCGTGAGCGCACGCGACTGGCGCGCGCTGGGCACCGCCCTGTCCTCCCCCGGTGTCTTCACCGAGGTGCTGCATCTGTTCCTCGCCACCGGGATCGCTCCCGCGGCCGCGGCGCACGAGCGCGCCGAAGTGATCGAGATCCACTGGCTACCCTTTGAAACGGCGTGCGAATGGGCCCTCGACGGCACCATTACCGACAGCAAGACCGTGATTGGATTGCTGCGTGCGCGCTTTGCCATAACCAACACAGTTGTCGCCGTTTGATCCGTGATGCCGATCACGGAACCACTGCCTCGGGCGCGGTTAGGCTTGCGAAGCGTGAAGCACTTCGCGCTGCAGGCGTCATAATCTGTGAGCGAGTCAAAGAGGAACAAGGTACTCGAAGGGACCGACGCTCCGGCCGCAACCAACCGCCGGCGCCTCGGCACCATCGTGCACGACGATCGTGGCAATGCCTCGGTCGAGTGGCACGACGCCCCCGCCGACGAGCAGCGCCCGGTGCTCGAGATCCTCGGTGACCCGCAGCTCACGCTGCAGAACGAGGAGACCTACGACCCGTACGCGCGCCACACGGCATCGCTCCCGAAGCCCAACCCCGGCAACACCACCCGCACGGATCTGCGCAAGCTCTCCGAGTGGATCAAGATGAAGCGCGAGTTGGAAGCGCGCAAGCTGCGCGGCGGCGACGTCGACGACGAGAAAGACGGCTGAAGCCGCTCACCCGGCGGACCCGCCGGCCACCCCACTCTCTCAGGAAGTGCGCTCGATGTGCGCGCGCTTGCGGCCCGTGCTCAGGCGATAGAAACGGCGAAGCTCCGTGAGCACCTCGCGTTCGCCGTACGCGGCGCGCGTCAGACGCTCCTCGAGCCGGCGGCAGAAGCGCGCCGCATAGCGGTGCGCCTCGGCGTAGAGCCGCCGCCGCTCATGCGCGAGCCGCGGGTCGATGCGCGTGCGCTCGAACAGCACGCGGCGCAGCTCGGCCGGAAAGTGCCGCGGATACTGCCGCCGCATCAGGTAGTAGCTGGCGACGTACTTGTCGACCTCGGCCTGCATCTCGAGCTCGAGGAGCGACACCGGCTTGTCGTGCCCCGCGTTCCACGCGAGGTAGAGGAAGTGACTCACGCCTTCGAGCGCGGTCCACCAGTCGGCGACGTTGCCGGCATTGAGCTCGACCAGGGGATCGGCGCTCTTGAGACGCTCGAGCACCGCCGCATCGAGGTAAAGCGACAGACCCATCTCCGCGCCGTCGGCGCTCTCGGCGACGATCAACTCCTCATCGGCGAGGCCGGAGTGCGCTATCGCCGGGAGCGAGCGGCGATCGGTCACCAGGAAGTCGCAGACGTCATAGGCGACGCTGACGTCGTAGATGCCGCCGATCAGCGTCTGCAGCCGCGACAGCAGCACGCCGCGCGGCCTCAGTGCGTGCGGGCGGACCCGCCGCCCCCGCGCGTCGGCTTGACGCCGAGGCGCTCGAGAATCGAGTAGCAGCGGGCGCTCCCGGTCTTCAGCCACAGCTCATAGAGGCGCAGGATGTCCTGGTCGCTGTGACGGTAGGAGGTCTCGCTGATGTCGTTGAGCGCATCGACCATGGGCTGGAATTTGTCCGACAGCTCGGCGAACACCGCGCCCAGCACCCGCCGGCTGCCGCGCGCACACGAGTGCGCCAGCGTGCCGTAGGCGCGGCCGCCCATGGCGATGTGATAGTCGATGTCGATGAGGCGCCTGGCAAAGCCGCGCGCGAAGAATCCGGCGATGAAGAGCGACACGTCGCCGAGCCGCTGCAGCGCGCGGTTGCGCTCGGCCGCCGTCGGGGCCTCGAGCGCCTCGCACAGCATGACCACGAGAGGCTTGACCCGCACGCTCCCCGGCGCGCCCTCGAACAGTGCCTCGGAGCGCGCGAACAGGGTGAGGAGATTCACCACGTAGTGCTCGGTCTGATCCTCGACCGCGAGATGCTGGCGCGTCAGCGCCCCGTGCAGGCTGTCGCGGAAGAACTCCTGCAGGTTGGCCACCGGCACGACCCGTTCGGCATCGTCGTTCATGGTCCGTCACCTCCTGTCGTCTGTAACGGCCGTAAAGAGGTTCTCTCCAAGTCTCACCTCCATACCGTGACAGATTGCGCTGAACTGCCACTGAACATCGGCAGGCGGCGCCTACGGGAGCTGGCAGCGCACGCCGCAGAGTGCTGACGGCGCAGCCCTTCGTTAACTGGTTCACAGGCTGTCGGGGCTGCGCGGCTCCGGGGAGCCGCCGGGGATGGGCCGACCGGCTCACGCTCCAAGAAGCGCAGCGAGCTCACCGCACTCCCTGACGCTCACATCCGCCGGCGCAATTTCCGCGGGCCACAGGCCCGCGCGCCGGTTCATCCAGGCGCTGCGGCAGCCGGCCTCGCGCGCCGCATGCACGTCGAGCCACGGGTCATCGCCGACGTAGAGAATCTCGCGTGGCATCACCGCCAGCTCCTGCGCGAGGCGCTCGAAGCAGCGCCGGTCGGGCTTACCGGCGCCGATCTGCCGCGCGTTGAGCGAGACGCTGAAGGCGCTGTCGAGGCCGATGCGGGCGAGGTCGGCGTTGCCGTTGCTGAGCGAAGCCAGCCGGAAGCGACGCCTGAGCCGCGCCAGCGCCGGCCGCACGTCGGGGAGGATCTCGACCTCGCAACGCGCGGCGAGAAACACCTCGAAGGCGCGCGCTGCGATGTCCTCCTGGTAACCGCACTCGCGCGCGTGGCGCTCGAGCGACGTCAGTCGCAGGTAGGTGACATCGTGCGCGTGGTGCGGCTGCTCGCGCGCCAGCTGCGCGCGCGCCGTGGCCATGTCCGCCTGCGAGACCTGCTGCGGAATGCGCGGACAGTGCTCGTGCAGCCACTCGAGCAGGCGCGCCTCGGCGCGGGCCAGCACCGGCTCGACATCCCAGAGTGTATTATCGAGATCGAAGGCGACGGCACGCACGTCGTTGAGCACCTGCAAAGGTTACCACCGCAATGGCGCGCTTCCAGCTCGTGATCGGCAACAAGAACTACTCGTCCTGGTCACTGCGGGCGTGGATGGCGCTGAGGCACCTCGGCGTGGAGTTCGAGGAGCTGCTGGTGCCGCTCGATACGCCGGGCACGCGCGCCGAGCTCGAGCGCCATGGACCGGCCGGCCGCGTACCGGTACTGCACGCCGGCGATCTCACGGTGTGGGATTCGCTCGCCATCTGTGAGTTCGCCGCCGAGGTATCGGGCAAGGGCTGGCCGCAGCCGCGCGACGCGCGCGCCGTGGCGCGCTCCGTGTGTGCCGAAATGCACTCGAGCTTCGCGACGCTGCGGTCGCTTTGGCCGATGAACGCACGCGCACGCAACCGCCGCACCGTGATAACCCCCGCCCTCGCGGCCGACATCGACCGCATCGATGAGATCTGGAACGACTGCCGGCGTCGCTTCGGCAGAGGGGGACCCTGGCTGTTCGGCGCCGAGTACACCATCGCGGATGCCATGTACGCGCCGGTGGTGCTGCGCTTCCATACCTACGGCGCGCCGCAGCTCTCGGAAACCGCCCGCTGGTATCTCGCGACGGCGCTCGAGGATGCGGCGCTGCAGGAATGGCTCACGGCAGCGCGCGAGGAGCCCTGGACCGTCGCTGCCGACGAAGTCGGCTGAAAGACTGCAAATGCCCCTGCCTCGCTTCGCGCTCCGGCTGCTGGTCGGCGCGCTCGCTGCGCTCGGCCACGCGAGCGTCTGGAGTGCCCCGCTCGCGCCCTTCACGCCCGAGGATCTGGTGGTATTGAAACGCGTGAGCGATCCACGAGTCGCGCCCGATGGTCGCCACGTGGCCTACGTACAGCGCGAGACCGACCTCGACGCCAACAAAGGCCGCACCAGCCTCTGGCTGCTCGATCTCGCGCATCCGGGCACGCCGCAGCGGCTCACGGACGGCAAGGCGAGCGACTCGAGCCCGCGCTGGGCGAGCGACTCGGCTGCGCTCTATTTCCTCTCCGACCGCAGCGGGAGCTCGCAGGTGTGGCGGCTGACACCGGCCTCCGGCGAGACACGCCGCGTCACTGACTATCCGCTCGATGTCGGCTCGCTCGAGGTGGCGCCGCGCGGCGGGCTGCTGGCGCTCTCGATGGAGGTATTCACGGACTGCCCTGACCTCGCCTGCACGCGCGCCCGGCTCGATGCGCGCGGGAAATCGAAGGCGAGCGGCAGGCTCTACGACCGCATGTTCGTGCGCCACTGGGACAGCTGGAGCGCAGGTACGCGCTCGCATCTCTTCAGTGCCCGGCTCGGCCCCGACGGCAGCGCCGGTGTACCGGTGGACGTGTCACGTGGCTTCGATGCCGACATCCCCGGTAAACCCTTCGGGGGCGATGAGGACTACGCATTCAGCCCCGACGGCGCGACGCTGGTCTTCTCGGCCCGGATAGCGGGTCACAGCGAGCCCTGGTCCACCAACTTCGACCTCTACCAGGTGCCGGCCGACGGGTCATCGGCGCCGGTCAATCTCACGGCGGCCAATCCCGCCTGGGACGCCCAGCCGGTATTCCTGCCGGGCGGCGACCTGGCCTGGCTGGCGCAGGACCGTCCGGGCTTCGAGTCCGACCGCTTCCACGTCATGCTGCGCGATGCGCGCAGCGGCGCGGTGCGCGCGCTCACCTCCTCCTGGGATCGCTCGGTCGGACGACTCGAGGCCGCCCGTGACGGGCAGCATCTGCTCGCGACCGTGGACGACCTCGGCCAGCGTGCGCTCTATTCGATCGACCTGAAGAGCGGAACCCCGAAGAAGCTCCTCGGCAATGGCGAGGTGGGCGATTACTCCGCCAGCCGCGAGAGCGTGGTCTTCACCCTCGCCAGCCTCGCAGGACCTGCCGATCTCTATTCCATTTCCACTCGGGGCGGCGCGCCGAAGCGCCTCACCGATGTGAACCGCGAGCTGATGGCGGCGCGTCGCACGAGCGAGTTCGAGCAGTTCAGCTTCAAGGGCTGGAACGACGAGACGGTGTACGGCTACGTGATGAAGCCCTACGGCTTCGAGCCCGGCCAGCGCTATCCGGTGGCTTTCATCGTCCACGGCGGACCGCAGGGGAGCATGGCCAACGAGTGGCACTATCGCTGGAACATGCCCGTGTTTGCCGGCCACGGCTTCGCGGTCGTGAGCGTGGATTTCCACGGCTCGACCGGCTACGGACAGGCCTTCACCGACTCGATCAGCGGCGACTGGGGCGGCAAGCCCCTCATCGATCTGCAGAAGGGTCTGGCTGCCGCACTCGAGCGCTATCCATGGCTCGACGGGCAGCGGGTCTGCGCACTCGGCGCATCCTATGGCGGGTTCATGATGAACTGGATCGAAGGCAACTGGCCCGAGCGCTTTCGCTGCATCGTGAGCCATGACGGCATTCTCGATCAGCGCATGATGTATTACGCGACCGAGGAGCTGTGGTTCCCGGAGTGGGAGATGGGGGGACCTCAGTACTCAAACCCTGACGGCTACGAGCGCTTCAATCCGCTCAACTACGTCGCGAAGTGGCGCACGCCGATGCTCGTCATCCATGGCGAGCTCGACTACCGCATCCCGGTGTCGCAGGGACTCGGCGTCTTCACCGCGCTCCAGCGGCGCGGCATCGAGAGCCGGCTGCTGGTCTTTCCGAACGAGAACCACTGGGTGCTCAAGCCCGCCGACAGCCTGCAGTGGCACCACGCCGTATTCGAGTGGCTCGATGCGCACCTGAAGGAATCACCTCACCAGCCGAGCACTCCGTAGACAGGGGAGCGCTCGGGTTGGATATGCATCTGAAAAATTGAGGCATCAACCCAAACGCTTCGTCGATATGGGATGCGAGTGGCTCGATGCGCACCTGAAGAACTGAACGCCCACGGGATGGATTTACGGCGGCCCGGGAAATGCCTCTCCACGCGAGGCGCCGGCGTAGGGCTAATGCCCCTTGCGGAACTTGTATTCCCCGACGTTCAGCGCCCCGGGGGTGAGCTCGACCTGCGGGGGTGCCGCAGCTCCACCGGGGTCGGTGCAGATCTTCGGATCGTGGCGCGCCACCCAGCCGCCGTCGTCCTTTGACTTCCACAGGAGCTGGCAGCCCTCGGCCTGAACATCCTCGAGCTGCACGCCCGTGAACAGGTCCTTTGGTCCGTCGCGCCAGCGCACCGGCTCGACGAACTCGTAGAGCGTCTCGACGATGCCGCGCTTCTCATCGAGCTGGAAGCTCCACATCTTCTGGCTCAGCACCCGGCGCGAATCGTCGGCGGCGGTCTCCTGCGCGTAATAGACGTAGTGGCCGAGGCGCGGGGTGAACACGTGCGTGACGACGAGCAGGACGGCGACGTGGGCCGGATGAACGCCGTTGTGCGCATCGGACTCGGCCTGCGCCTGGTTGTCATAGTGGCCGGGAAGGAGCGTGAGGAGCCGCGTCAGGTCGGCTTCCGTGACCTTGGGCTCATGGCTGGCGCAGCCCGCAAGAACCGCGAGACAGGTGGCGGCGGCCGCCGCGAGCCAGGCGCCGCATGAGCGCTTCCTGCCCTCAGCCATAGGTCGCCCGCCACTGCGCGCGGTACTTGAGGCCCAGGTCCATGAGCCGCTCGAGGAGCTCCCCGTAGGGAGTGCCCGCGGCCCGGGCCGACTCGGCGAAATCCTCCGCGGCCTCGAGATTGGGATTGGCGTTGGCCTCCAGCACGTACACCTGCCCTTGCGCGTTCACCCGAAAATCCATGCGAGCATAGCCGGACAGGCCCAGGGCCCGATAGATGCGCCGCGAGAGCCGGTCGAGCGCGGTCAGCACCGTCGGCGGCAGGTCCGCGGCTGCATGCGTGGTGATGCCGTACTTCGTCTGGTAGCGCTTGTCCCACTTGACCTTGCGCGTGGCGATGGCGGCGAGGGAGTCCGGCATCGAGCCGAACACCATCTCCCACACCGGCAGGCGGGTCAGCCGCTCGTTGCCCATCACGCCCACATACAGCTCACGCCCCTCGATGTACTCCTCCACCAGGGCGTCGGACTTGATCTGCTCGTGGACGAACTCGATGCGCTCCTTGAGGTGCGCCGCATCGGCGACCACGGAGGCCTGCGCGATGCCGAGCGAGGCATCTTCGACGGTGGATTTGACGAACAGCGGAAAGCGGAGCTTGCGCGGCACGTGGATGCGCGTGCCGCGACGAAACACGGCGAACTGGGGCGTCGCGATGCGATGAAAGGCGAGCAGCTGCTTGGCGAGGGTCTTGTCGCGCGACAGCAGGAGCCCGCGCGGGTTGCAGCCGGTGTAGGGCTGGCGCATCAGCTCGAGAAAGGCCACGACGTGCTGGTCGTAGGTGACGACGCCGTCGAATTCCTCGAGCAGGTTGAAGACGATGTCCGGCTCCCAGTCGGCGATGGCGCTGCGCAGCTCGGTGAGGCTGTCGAGCACCCCGACGCAACGCACGTCGTGGCCGAGCTGGCGCAGCGTCGTGGTGACGTCGTACTCCGTGCGCCACTCCTCGATTTCCTTGTCGCTGTGGCCTTCGAGAGTTTCCGGTGGCACGAGGCTCGCGTGCACGACCACGAGCGCGCGCAGTCGCCTCATAAGGGCAGGTGTGGTGTCTCGCCCTGGGAATACAGTCCCGTGAGCCGCTCGAGCATCCAGCGCGAGTAGCGCAGCGCATCGCGGCGGTTGCCGCGCAAGTAGAGTCCGAGGTGATCGCTGCGCTCGATGAGCATGAGCAGAATCTGCATGACGCTGTAGCGCTCGACGGCCAGCGTCCGCGCCACCACGGCCGTGAGCCGGCGTGCTTCGGCACGCAGCAGCGCCGCCGCGCGCGGCCGGTCGCGGCGACCCCGCTCGCGACTGAAGGCGCGCTGCAGCAGCTCATCCGCGAGCCCGCGGCGGATGAGGCGGTTGTGCTTGAGTTTGCGGCGGTAGTGCTGCGCGAGCGTGCGCGTGTTGTGCTCGAGCGGCTCGATGCGGGTGTGATTGCGCACCGCGGGGCGGCGGTGGCGCACGCCGTCGATGAGCTCATCCACCGCCTTCAGCTTGTGCAGCGCCGGCCAGTCGGCGTAGCTCGTGCGCCAGCCGGACTTCGGCGTGAGCCATACCGCGAAGGTCTCGGCGAAATCCTCGGTCGGATGAGCCTGGGCGTACCACTCGCCCAGGTGGTGCACGTAGCGGCGGCTGCCGGCCCGCGC
Organism: Steroidobacteraceae bacterium; assembly: GCA_035295065.1. Classification (GTDB taxonomy): domain Bacteria; phylum Pseudomonadota; class Gammaproteobacteria; order Steroidobacterales; family Steroidobacteraceae; genus 13-2-20CM-66-19. The sequence goes on along the minus strand of DATGJR010000022.1, from coordinate 7,053 downwards.
GCGGTAGCGCTCCGGGTAGGGGAGCGAGGCGTGCCCGAAGGTCCTGCGCCACAGGCCCCGGCGGCGCAGTCGATAGGCGTTGTCGAGCGCATGCCCGGCCTCGTGACGCAGGATCCGCATCATCTGCTGCGAATTGCCACCTTCCGCCTCGTGCATGATGCGCCGCTCGAGACGCTCGAGCCGCGGATGCGCGAGATAGAACGGCACGGCGAACCCCGGGACCCCGTCGGGACAGAACCACTCCTCGGAGAGCCATACGTGCGGCCGCAGTGTCAGTCCCCGCCTCTCGAGGTCGCCGTACAGCCGGCGGACCTGGGCGGCGAGCGGCGAGCGGCTGATCGAAAGCCCGAGGTCACAGAAGCGGAGCTTGAGCAGCTCCTCATCCGACAGGCGCGCCCACTGGAGCCGGCCGCGCACCGCGCGCTGGCCCCGTGCGGGACGCGAGACGGATGAACGGCGGCCGATGGCGCGGGGCTGCGACATACGGGTGAAACTGGGAGGCGAAATTGTTGTATGCGGAAAGGCCGAAGCGCGCAGCTTAGCCGAAGCGCATCCGGGCTGTCTGCCGGAATCGGCGCGCCGCGCGCCTACCTGCCGAGCTCGAGAAGGGCGTGAGCCAGCAGCCGGTCGGCTGTGCCTTCGACCAACTCTCGCTTCATCAGGCTGTTGCGCCACAAAGTGGGAATGGCGCCTGCAGAGTAGTGCGCTCCGGCGAGCGCCCCGCAGACGGCCGCGACGACATCGGAGTTGCCGCCGAGATTAGCGGCGGCGAGCACCGCATCGCGGAAGCTCGCGGTGCGGGAGAAGGCGTCCAGGGCGCAAGTGAGCGCCTGCGGGGCGGTCGCGCCGCGCTCCGCGGGGGTGTCCGCCTCCGCCGGCTCGCCAGGGGTGCCCGCGGCCGCTTTGAGGATGGCCTGGCGCGGCTGCCCGGCAAGCGCCGCATGCAGCGCGCGCGCAAGACTGCGGCAAGCGGCAAGCGCCGCGGGCGCCTGGCAGGTCGTACGCGCCGCCTCTGCCGCGTGTTGCTCCGCAAGGGACGCATCGGCAAAGAAGTACATGACCACCGGCGCCACCCGCGACAGGACTTCGGGGTCGAGGACCTGCGGGTCGTGTGATCCCGGAAACACCTGTCGCCGCCACTGCGCGCGCCCGAGGGCGTGGGCCGTACCGGCCGTGATGCCGAGGCACTGTCCGGTCGCCGAGAGATGCCCCTCGCGCTGCCAGCGTGTATAGCGAGCCACCTGGTCACGGGGATCGAAGCCGTTGGACTCGAGGAGACTTTCACCGAGCAGCAGGGCCATCGCGGTGTCGTCGCTCCATCCGCCCCGCGGCAGATCGAAGGGGCCGCCGCCGAGCAGATCGCCCACAGGGGCAAACCGCCCGGGGCGGCGATACTGTGTGGCCGCCGCGAGCGCATCCCCAATGGCGAGCCCCACGAGCGCTCCGAGAAAGCGCTCCCGCAGGGGGCGCGCGGCCTCGAGCGTCGCCGGCTCGAGGAGCGGGTCGCCCTCGCCCTCGCCCTCCGCCGCCGCCGCCGCCGCCGTCCAGGCCGACACAAAGGCCACTTGTTGGTCGGTCTCGGGAACGCTCGGCCACTTTGCCGCCCGCCCGCTCTTGCGCCAGAGGCGGTTGAGCTCAGCCAGGGCGGCTTGCGCGTTCAGGCCCTGCTCAATGAGCAGGCATGCGGCCACCATCCCGGTTCGGCCAATGCCGGCCCGGCAGTGCAGGTACACCGGACGCTCTGCGCGCAGCGCTTCCTGGAGGCTCCGCAGGATTTCCGACATCTGCTGGCGTTGCTCCGGAACTCCATGGTCGGGGAGCGGGAAACGCAGGTACCGGACCCGCGGCGGCAGCTCGCCCTCATAGGCCGGACGCTCGCCGGGTTGGGTGAGATCGATGAAGCAGCCGATGCCGAAGTGCGCGAGTCGCGCGAGGCGCTCGCGCGTCACCGCCGGGCTCGAGCCGCCGGGATATTCGCCGGCGAGGAGCCTGCCCTCGATCACCCAGTAGCAGTTGGCGAGCGGCAGCTCGGGGCCGGACCCTGATAAGGGAGGCGCTTCCAAGGCGCTAGCCGAGTGCGGCGGGCGAGGCGAGCGTCTCCGCGAGGTGGTGCTCGTCGAGCTCGCTCATGGGTGCCACCCGCTCGAGCTCGAGGCCCGCGAAGTCGAAGCGACGCGTATCGGCCAGGTGCTCGAGCTCGACATGGCGCAGCGCCCGGAAAATCGTCTCGGTGCGGCCGGGAAATTCGCGCTCCCAGCCGGCGAGCATCTTCTTCACCGCGACACGCTGGAGGTTTTCCTGGGAGCCACACAGCTTGCAGGGAATGATGGGGAAAGCGCGGCCGCGCGCGTAGCGCGCGATGTCGCGCTCGGCGACATAGGCGAGCGGCCGGATGACGATATGACGCCCGTCATCCGACTTGAGCTTTGGCGCCATCGCCTTCAGGCGCCCCCCGAAGAAGAGGTTGAGAAAGAGCGTCTCGACGATGTCGTCGCGATGGTGGCCGAGGGCGATCTTGGTAATGCCTTGCTGCGCCGCGAAGCGATAGAGCGCGCCGCGGCGCAGCCGCGAGCACAAGCCACAGAGCGTGCGCCCCTCGGGGATGACCCGTTTGACGACGCCGTAGGTGTCCTGCTCGATGATGCGGTAAGGGACCTCGAGGCTCTCGAGGTAGCGCGGCAGGACGTCCGCCGGGAAGCCCGGCTGCTTCTGATCCAGGTTGACGGCGAGGAGCTCGAAGTGCACCGGGGCGCTGCGCTGGAGCGACATCAGGATGTCGAGCAGCGTGTAGGAATCCTTCCCGCCGGAAAGGCACACCATGACCCGGTCCCCGGGGGAGATCATGCGGAAGTCGGCGATCGCCTTGCCCACTGCGCCACGCAGGCGGGCGGCGAGTCGGTCGAGGGTGCGGGAGGGCTTGGCGTCGGCCTGGGTCACGTCGGCTCAGTAGAGATCGCGGCGCACGGCGCGCCGCCGCGTCAGGCTGCGGCGACCGTCGTCGCGCTTTCCAGATACTTTGCCTCGACGTAGCGAATGAAGGAAGTGGCCGACAACGGTTTGCCGGTCGCGCTCTTCAGGAGCTCCTGCACCGGGACCTTGGCGCCGAGACCGTGCACCTGGGTGCGCAGCCACCCGAAGAGGCCGCCGAACTCGCCCTGCGCGAGCTCCTCATCGAGCGCCGGGAGGTCGGCGCGCAGGCTCTCGTAGAGCTGGGCGGCGATCACCGCCCCGAGCGCATAGGAGGGGAAGTATCCGAAGGACCCCACGGCCCAGTGGATGTCCTGCAGGCACCCCTCGAGATCGCCCGCGGGGCTGATCGAGAGCCGGCTCTCCATGCCTGCTTTCCAGGCTTCGGGGAGATCGCGCACCGCGAGCTCGCCCGAGAGCAGCTGCTTCTCGAGCTCATAGCGCAGCATGATGTGCAGCGGGTAGGTGAGCTCGTCCGCATCCACCCGGATCACGCCGCGCTGCACGCGGGTCAGGTGGGTGTAGAGATTCTCCGGATCCCATTCCGGCCCGCTCACGCCGAAGTGCCTCGCGAGCAGTGGCTGCACATAGCGCACGAACGGGCGGCTGCGACACACCATCATCTCGATGAGCAGTGACTGGCTCTCCTCGAGCGCCATGCCACGGGCGCGTCCGACGGGCTGATCGCGGTAGTCCTGCGGGAGCCCCAGGTCGTACATGGCATGCCCGGTCTCGTGCAGCGCTCCGAGGAGCCCTGAGAAGACATCCTCCGGAACGAAGTGCGTCGTCACGCGGATATCGCCCGGAACGCCCTCGGTGAAGGGCTGCTCGCTCTCATCGAGCCGGCCGCGATCGAAGGGAAAGCCGACCGCCTTCATGACCTCGACCGTGAGCGCGCGCTGCTTTCCGGCCGCGAACTTGCCCGTGAGCGGCAGCAGCGTACGGCCCTCCTGCAGCGCGATGGCCTCGCGGATGAGCGAGGGCAGGCGGCGCGACAGCGCCTTGAACATGGCGTCGATGTCGGCGGTCGTGATGCCCGGGCTGAACTCATCGACCAGCGCGTCGTAGGGGGCGAGATTGAGCGCCTGGCCCAGCAGCGCCGCCTTGTCGCGCACCAGGTGTACGACCTCCTCGAGGTGGGGCGCGAAGGAATCGAACTTGCCCTGGGCGCGCGCCTCGAGCCAGCGGGCCTCGGCACGCGAGGTGGCCTTGGCGAGTCGCGCCACGAGGGCGACCGGGGTGGCGATCGCATGGTCGCGCTGCCGGCGCATCTCGCGCAGGTTGGCGACCTGCCAGTCCGCCAGTCCCTGGGTGTTCGCCTGCGCGCGGTCGAGGAGCCGGGTGATGCGCGGGGCGGTCAGCAGCGCGTGGTATTCGGTCTCGAGCGCGGCGAGCTGCTCACCGCGAACATCAGCGCTGCCGCGGGGCATCATCACCGCCGCGTCCCAGCGCAAGAGCGAGAGTGCCCCGCGGAAGGCGTGGAGGCGCTTGAACTCCTGCTCGAGCTGCTTGTATGGCGAGGCGGACATGTCTTCTGATCGCGCGCTCACGGCCGGCGGGGCCTTCGCACGCGGTCTCAAAAAGGCTTCGTGACACCGGGGAGAACGGGTGCCAGTCTACCACTTCCGCCGGCTTCCCGCCCCCGTATTTTTGCTCTTTTTATATATAAAACAAATACTTACGAAGACACTAGCCGGTGGATTGGAGCGTCCGGGGCCTCTCCGGGGCATCCAGGATTATGTCTCGCGATCCCCAGGCGAGCATCGCCCGTTTGCGGTCGTCACCCCAGGCATAGCCACCCAGCGAGCCGTCCGTGCGCAGCACGTTGTGACAGGGGATGAGCCAGGCGATGGGATTGCGGCCCACCGCATTGCCGACGGCCCGCTCGCCCCCGCAGATCCCGACCGCCTGCGCGACTTTCCGGTAGGTCGTCGGGCCACGGGCCGCCACCTCGAGCAGGGCCTGCCATACCTTGAGCTGGAAGTTGGTGCCCTTCACGGCCAGGCGCAGGGGCGCAAGGTCGGCCGTGGGCGTCGCACACCAGATGCGCTGCGCAGTCTCCAGGGCGCGGGCGTCATCGCGAGTCAGGCGAGCCTCGCGCCACTGCTGCGCGAGCGGGGTGACTGCCGCCCTCTCGCTCCCTGCGTCGTGGAAACTCAGGTGGCACAAGCCGCGCCCGGTACTGGCCAGCAGCGCAGTCCCGAAAGGCGTGGCCGTAAAGCCATAGCGGATGTCGAGGCCGGAGCCACGCGCCTTGAGCTCCCCGGGAGTCACCGCCTCGAGCGTGACCATCAGGTCATGCAGCCGCCCCGGTCCCGAGAGGCCCACCGCGTACGCCGCCTCGAGCACCGATGCGGTGCCTGAGAGCGAGGCGCGCGCGGCGCGCGCCGTGACAAAGGCCAGGTACTGACGGGGGGTGACTCCCGCCCAGCGGCGAAACAGCCGGTTGAAATGAAACTCCGATAGCTGCGCGGAGGCGGCGATGGTGGCGAGGCGCGGTTGCTCGCGGAAGTTGCGCTCGATATAGCGGATCGCGCGCGCAATGCGCCGGAAGTCGCGGCTGTCGAGGAAGCGGTCGCTGATGTTTGCCATGGAGCGATGATATTAGGCGCAGCATCCCGCGCGACCCGATTCTTGCGCTCGGCTGAGCGGCCCCCGCTCAGCCTTCGGTTACACTCCCCAGGTGCACGCACAGCCACGGGCAGACGTGCCGGCAATGCGGCCAGCGGGCGACGGCCACCCCGACACTGACCGAGACCGCGAGCAGCACGACCAGCGTGAGCCCGATGAGAAAGCGCCGCATCCGAGCATCATAAATGAGCGCTGACCGCTCGCCACTCGCCATATGCCTGATCGCCTCCGAGGTGGCGCCGCTGTCGAAGACCGGCGGGCTCGGCGATGTGGCCGGCGCACTCGGGAAGTACCTGCATGCCGCCGGCCAGGACGTGCGGGTGTTCACTCCGCTCTACAGCTCGATCGACCGCGCCGCGCTCGCCGCCACGCCCGTTGCCGGGCTCACGGGGCTGGCGCTCGATGTTGGCCCGCATCACTACGTGTTCTCGGTGCTCGCGGCGCAACTCGAAGGCGGCGCCCGCCTCTTTCTCATCGACTGCCCGGCGCTGTACGCGCGCGCGAGCCTCTATACGGGCGACCCGGACGAGCATCTGCGCTTCCTCGCCCTGACGCGCGCGGCGCTGCTCTCGAGCGCGCGGCTCGGACAGCGGGTGGCGATTCTGCACTGCAACGACTGGCATACGGCTTTCGCTCCCTTGCTCCTGCGCACCGCGTACGAGGCCGAGCCGGTCTTCGCCGGCACACGCACGCTCCTCACCATCCATAACATCGGCTACCAGGGAATTTTCCCGGCTGCCGACGTCGCCGATCTCGGTCTGCGCGCCGATCAGCTGCCGCTGCTTCATCAGGCCGATCTCGCCGCCGGGCACATCAACGCGCTGCGGCACGGGATTCTCTATGCCGACGCCATCACCACCGTGAGCCCCACCCACGCGCACGAGATCTGCACCGCACAGTACGGGATGGGGCTCGAGGACAGTCTCCGTGCGCGCGGCGCGGCGCTCTCGGGCATCCTCAATGGCGTCGACTACGATGAATGGGACCCGCGGCGCGATCGGTACCTGCCGATCCACTACGACCCGGCGGAGCTCGGGGGCAAGGGGAAGCTCAAGCGCGAGTTCCTGAAGCGCATGGGCCTCACGACCGCCCCGGACGTGCCGCTCGCGGGGATCGTGAGCCGGCTCGCGGCGCAGAAAGGCATCGAGCTCATGTTCGAAACGCTGCCAAAGGTGCTCGCCTCGCGTCCGCTGGCGCTCGCCGCGCTCGGCAGCGGGGAGGCGAAGTACGAGAAGTTCTTTGCCGCTCTGGCGCGTGACTTTCCCGGCCGCGTGGCCTTCGAGGCCGGCTACGACGAGGCGCTGTCGCACTGGATCGAGGCGGCGAGCGACCTGTTCCTCATGCCTTCTCTGTATGAGCCCTGCGGACTCAATCAAATGTACAGCCTCCGCTACGGAACGGTGCCGATCGTGCGCAGGACCGGCGGACTGGCCGACTCCGTCGAGCACTACAACC
>DATGJR010000021.1:0-12905 GCA_035295065.1 Steroidobacteraceae bacterium | reverse complement strand
GACAGCACCAGCGGCAACGAGCTCTGGGCAGTCACGAATGATCCGCCTATTGCGACGGCCGACGACCTTGGCAATGCTGTAAGCGGCCAGTCCGTTACCTACGACGTACTCGCAAACGATCGCGATCCGGACGGCTCATTGAATCCGGCCAGCCTCACGATCGTCACGCAGCCGGCGGACGGGACGGTTACGGTCGGAGCGAACGGCTCGGTGACCTACACCGCCCGGATGGGTTTCACAGGCGGCGATTCCTTCACGTACACCGTTGCGGACATGCAAGGAGCGGTTTCGCAGCCCGCGACCGTGACGGTGAACGTGGTTGCCGCGTCTTCGGGCGGCGGCAATGCGGGCAAAGGGGGCGGCGGGGGTGGGTTGATGAGTCTCGACCTTCTGATCCTAGCTGGCGCAGTGGCGCTTCAGGCTGCACTGCGCTGCGGAAGCGGCAAACGCGCGCCCCGCTCATCACTGTCACCCCTGTCTTCGGAATGGCGCGCCCGACTGGATTCGAACCAGCGACCTGCAGCTTCGGAGGCTGCCACTCTATCCAACTGAGCTACGGGCGCGTTCGGGGCGGGCGATGATACGCGCGAGCGGAAATGCCGTCTATTTGCCGAGCGGCTATACTTCGCGGCCAATCTGCGCGACGGTAAGCCGGTGACCCGTGAGCAAACAGGATACCCATTTCTTCAACGTCTTCAGCATGGTGATCGGGCTGCTCGCGGCCATCACCATCGTGCTGTTTGCCTTTGCGCGCATCGTCGCGAGCCGCACTCAGGAGGCGCAGATCCTCACTGAGCCTGACTACGGCAAGAGCGTCGCCGCGCGCGTCGAGCCGCTCGCACACGAGGCGGTCGCGGGCCAGGACAATTCCGCCCTCGCCATCAAGCCGACGACCGCCTCTGGAGAAGGCTCGGCGGCGGCCGCACCGGCCGCGCCGCCGAAGGACGGCAAGGAGCTGTTCCAGCAGGTGTGCAGCACCTGCCACGGACCGGGTATTGCCGGGGCGCCGAAGGCCGGCGACAAGGCCGCCTGGGCGCCACGCATCGCGGAAGGCAAAGCGACTCTCTACCAGCACGCGCTCAACGGCTATCAGGGAGGTCCCGGGGGCGGTGTCATGCCGCCGAAGGGCGGCCGCACCGACTTGCCGGACGATCTCGTCAAGCAGGCGGTCGACTACATGGTGTCGATGGCGCAGCACTAGCGCCGCTCGCAACGCGATCCAGACAGCGCAGCATGAGCGCCTCGCTCAGCTGCGCGGCCCCGACCTGCACGCGGCCGTCGAGGTCGGCGATGGTGCGCGCAACCTTGAGCACGCGAACGCGCGAGCGACCCGACAGACCGAAGCGCCGCACGGCCATGTGAAGCAGCCGCCGGCCGCGCACATCCGGCAGGCAGCAGCGTGGCAACTCGGTATCCGCGAGCCGGGCATTGCAGACGCCCTGGCGTGCGAGCTGCAGCTCGCGCGCACGCCGCACGGCGGCAGCGGCCGTGGCGCTGCCCTGCGCTGAGCGCAGGTCGAACTCGCTGGCCGGAACCGGCGGCAACTCCACCTGCATGTCGAGCCGGTCGAGGAGCGGGCCGGAGATGCGTCCGAGATACCGCCGCACCGTGTCGGGCGAGCAGCGGCAACTCCCGGCCGGATCGCCCCGGCGGCCGCAGGGACAGGGATTCATCGCTGCGATCAGCTGGAAAGCGGCAGGGTAGCGGGTCTCACGCGCGACGCGTGCCACCGCGACCATGCCGGTCTCGAGCGGCTCGCGCAGCGCCTCGAGCGTCGCGCGGCCGAATTCCGGCAGCTCATCGAGGAACAACACCCCGTGATGCGCGAGGCTGATCTCACCGGGACGTGCGCGCGCTCCGCCGCCGACCAGCGCCGGCACCGTCGCGCTGTGATGCGGCGAGCGGAACGGCCGCTCGCACAGCGTCTGGTGGCGAAAGTCCGCGCCGCTCACCGAGGCGATCGCCGCCACCTCGAGCGCCTCGGCTGCCTCGAGCGGGGGCAGCAGGCCCGGCAGCCGCTGCGCCAGCATGCTCTTGCCACATCCGGGCGGACCGATGAGCAAAAGGCTATGAGCACCCGCGGCGGCAATCGTGAGCGCGCGCTTGGCGTGCGCCTGTCCGCGCACGTCGGCGAGATCGAGCACCGGCGCGGCGGCGTGCGATGGAAGCATGCCGCTGGCCGAGGCCGCGTCAAAGGGCGCGAGCGGTGCGGTACCGGCGAGGTGCCCGCAGACCTCGAGCAGGTGATCCGCCGCGCGCGTGAGGGCGGGGGCAACCAGGCAGGCCTCGAGCGCGTTGGCGCGCGGCACGATCAGCTCGTGACCGCAGCGCCGCGCCGCGACCGCGGCCGGCAAGAGGCCCGCCACCGCCTTCAGCTCGCCGGTGAGCCCGAGCTCTCCGTAGAACTCCCGCGCCACCGCGCGCTCCTGGGGAGCGGCGCTGCGCAACTGGCGGGAGGCAAGCAGCAGACCCAAAGCGATCGGCAGGTCGAAGCGGCCTCCCTCCTTGGGCAGATCCGCGGGTGCGAGATTCACGGTGATGCGCCCGGCCGGAAACTCGAAACGGGAGTTGAGGAGTGCCGCGCGCACCCGCTCCTTGCTCTCGCGCACCACCATGGCCGGCAAGCCGACGATGCAGAACGCAGGCAGGCCGCTCGTCAGGCTCACCTCGACGGTGACCAGCGGTGCATTCAGGCCGATCTGCGCCCGGCAAGCGACCCGCGCGAAAGCCATCGACCTCCCTGTCGGCGGCCAGCCGGCCGGTCAGGCCGGCGGTGGCCCCTCGGATGAGCCTTCGAGCGTGGCGAGCCGCGCTTCGAGGGCCTCGAGCCGCGCACGCGTGCGCTCCAGCACCCGCGACTGCGCCTCGAACTCGTCGCGCGTGATGAGATCGAGCTGGCTCAGCCGCTCGCGCAGCACGGCACGGAAGCCGGCCTCGAGGTCCTGCTGCACTGCGCGCAGCGCCGGCGGCACCTGCTCGAGCAGGCGCCGCGCCAGATCGTCGATTCGCAGTGACTCCATGATTTCGCCCTCGATTGACGCAGCCGTTCCAGGCCAAGCCCCAAAACGGTGCAACACAACGCCACGCCGGCGCGCAACGCACGGAAAAAGCGCCCCGTGCCCGGTGGCACGGAAGCTGCACCGCGGCACGCAGGGCGAAAGCTTACGCGCCCCCGTGCGCGGCTGCAGAACGTGTTTGCGGCGCGAATCACCCGATATGCCACTGCGGAGAGACCATGCCGAAAGCGAACGCGACCCGAACCGCAACAGGCCTCGGCGCCGCTCTGATCTTCCTCGCTCCCGCGCTCGCCTGGGCGGACGCGCCCGTGCCGAACAAGGGCGACACGGCATGGATGCTGACCTCGACCGCCCTGGTGCTGCTGATGTCGGTGCCGGCGCTGGCGCTCTTCTACGGCGGCCTGGTGCGCACCAAGAACATGCTGTCGGTCCTCATGCAGGTGTTCGTCGGCTTCTCGCTCATCTCGGTTCTGTGGTGCATCTACGGCTATTCGCTGGCCTTCACCGAAGGCAACGCCGTGATCGGCGGCTTCAGCCGGCTGTTTCTCGCCGGCACCTTCAATTCCCGCACGGGCGCCTTCTCGTACGCCGCCACCTTCAGCCGCAACACCCCGCTCTATGAGCTGGTGTACGTCGCCTTTCAGGCGACGTTCGCGGCCATCACCTGCTGCCTGATTCTCGGCTCCATCGTCGAGCGCATCAGGTTCTCGGCGGTGCTGCTGTTCCTCGTCCTGTGGTTCACCTTCAGCTACGTGCCGATCGCGCACATGGTGTGGTACTGGCCAGGGCCCGACGCCTTCACTTCGCAGGCGACGGCCGGCGCCGTGAGCGCCACCGGCGGTCTCATCTGGCAATGGGGCGCTCTGGACTTTGCCGGCGGCACGGTGGTTCACATCAACGCGGGGGTTGCGGGGCTGGTCGGTGCCTTCGTACTCGGCAAGCGGGTCGGCTTCGGCAGAGAGCCGATGGCGCCGCACAACCTCACCCTCACGATGGTGGGGGCGTCGCTCCTGTGGTTCGGGTGGTTCGGATTCAATGCGGGCTCGGCGCTCGAGGCCAACGGCACTGCCGCTCTCGCCTTCATGAACACCTACCTCGCGACCGCCTGTGCGGTGCTGTCGTGGATGACCGCCGAGTGGTTGCTCAAGGGCAAGCCCTCGATGCTGGGCGCGGCCTCGGGGGCCGTCGCAGGACTCGTGGCCATCACCCCGGCGGCGGGCAATGTCGGCATTCCCGGCGCCTTCGTCATCGGCCTGGGAGTGGGCGTCGTGTGCCTGTGGGGCGTCACGGGATTGAAGCGGCTCATCAAGGCGGACGACTCGCTCGATGTCTTCGGAGTGCACGCCGTCGGCGGAATCTTCGGCGCTCTCATGACCGGCATCTTCAACGCGCCCTTCCTGGGGGGGCCGGGCTCCACGGCCGACTACGTCACGGGTGCCAGCGGCTACCCGGGCATCGGTGCCCAGTTCCTCATCCAGCTGAAGGCGGTGCTGCTGGTCCTCGTATGGACCGCAGTGGTCGCGTTCGCGGCCTTCTACGTCGTAAAGCGGGTCACGGGGCTGCGGGTACCGGAAGAAGAGGAGCGCGAAGGCCTCGATATCACTTCCCACGGCGAGCGGGCCTACGACCTCTGAAACTGGCGCAGGGGCGTCAGGCTTTGTATGGTGTGACCGGCGGCGGCGCTCGCCCTGCGGCGGTGTGACGCACTTCAAAGGCCAGCGGGGCTCGAGCCGCCATACTGCTGCGGCGGAGGCCCCTTATGTTGCGACTCGTAGCGATTACCGCCCTGATCCTGGCCGGAGTGAGCCCGCTCGCCCACGCCGACGTCTTCCGTTGGGTCGATAAGGACGGGGTCGTGCATTACAGCGACGAGTGGGTGCCCGGATCGGAGCTCATTCGCGGCGTCGGCAAGCCCCGTCCCGAATCGAATACCTCGGCTGCCCCGTCGCGGGCCGCCACCGGCTTCAACTCGAGCGATCAGGACAATGCCCGCGCCGTGCAGGACGACAAAGCGCGCGCGCGCGATGCGCAGTGCAGGTTCGCCAAAGAGCGCTACATGAGGTCGATCCAGTCGCGGCGCGTCTACAAGGAAGGCAAGGACGGCGAACGCGAGTACATGTCGGACGCGGAAGCGGATTCCTACCGCGAACAGGCCCGCAAGGACGTGCAGGCCGCCTGCGGCAGCGTGCCGGAGTGGAAGCCGGACCAGCCGATTCCCGAGCCGCAGCCGATCCCGGAGCCCAAGGTCAAACCTCAAGAGGCGACTTCCCCTTAAGCTATAGTCACTGCGCGGCCCTGCCGGCCGCGCGAGGCGCGTTTACTCGCGTCAGGGGCTAAGGATGCGCGCAGGCTTCGTCGGACTCGGCGCCATGGGCATGGGCATGGCGCGCAATCTTCATCGGGCCGGAATGCTGGCCGCGGTCTGGAACCGCACCCGCGCCAAGGCGGCCTCCCTCGCCTCCGAGCTCAAGGTGGCAGCGCCAGCGACGCTCGCCGAGCTCGCCGCCCAGGTCGACACCGTCGTGTCATGCGTCTCGGCGGACGCCGACGTGCTCGAGGTCGCAAACGCACTCGCCCCGGCCCTCAAGTCCGGCGCTCTCATGCTCGACTGCTCGACCGTGAGCTCCGAGACCGCACGTCAGGCCGCCGAGCTCCTCGAGCCCCGGGGAGTCGAGTTCCTCGACTGCCCGGTGTCGGGCGGAGTCGAGGGCGCCCGCGACGGCACGCTCGCCATCATGGTGGGCGGCGCTCCGGCAGCCTTCGAGCGCGCGCGTCCGGTATTGGACGCCCTCGGCAAGACCATCAGCCACTTTGGCCCCGTCGGCAGCGGTCAGGCGGCCAAGGCGACCAACCAGATCATGTGCGCGGGCATCATCGAGGCGGTCGCGGAAGCGATGGCGTTCGCGCGCGCCCAGGGGCTGCCGCTGCCGACGCTCATCGACACCCTCGGCAAGGGCGCGGGATCCTCCTGGTACTTCGTGCATCGCGCGCCCAACATGGCGAAGGGCGCTTACCCGGCCGGGTTCCGGGTGCGGCTGCACGCCAAGGATCTCGGCATCTGTCATGACATGGCGGCGCGCTTCGGCGTCTCGCTGCCGGTGGTCGAGCGCATGCTGGCCGAGTACGCCGAGCTCACCGCCCGCGGCTACGGGGATGAGGACATCTCCGCGACCTTCCGCCTCAAGGCCGAGCTCTTCGAGCGCACCAACATCATGGGCGTGCCGCCACCGCCTCGAGCCAAATGAACGCCGACACCGGCCAGGAACGCTCGCTCTACCTGCCGAACTTCTGCACCTCGCGCGCAACGCTCGCGGTGGTGCTCATCGTCGAGCTCACCGCGCTGGTACTGACACTGGCGCGGCAGAGCCCCTCGGTCGATCTGTGGACCGACCTGGTACGCACCTCGCTCTTCATGCTGTGGATCGGACTCACGGGCTCGGCGCTGCTGTGCGTGCTGCGGCCCTGGCTCATGCGGCTCACGGTCGGTGCGGGGTCGGCCGCGGTGCTGGGCCTGCTGACGCTGCTCGTGGCCGCAATCTCGCTGTGCGCCTACTACATCGGTCGCACGCGCCTGGTCGTCGAGTCGGGGGGCACCACCTTGTTTCCGAGCGCCCCGGTCGGTTTCGTGCTGCGCAACGTCTGGATCGGGCTGGTGGTGAGCGGGCTGGCCTTGCGCTATTTCTACGTGGCGCACGAGTGGCGCCGCAGCATCGAGCTGCGCGCCGCCGCGCGCGTGCATGCGCTGCAGGCGCGCATCCGCCCGCATTTCCTCTTCAACAGCATGAACACCATCGCGGCTCTCACGCGCACCGATCCACCGCGCGCCGAGAGCGCCGTGCAGGATCTCGCCGACCTCTTCCGCGCGACGCTCTCGGACAAGCATCACACCATCACGCTGGCGGAGGAGCTCGAGGTGGCGCGCACCTACCAGCGCATGGAGCAGCTGCGCCTGGGCGCGCGGCTCGAGGTCGACTGGAAGACCGAGTCGCTGCCCGGACAGGCGCTGGTGCCGGGACTGATGATTCAGCCGCTGCTCGAGAACGCCATCTACCACGGCATCGAGCCGCGTCCCGACGGCGGTACCGTCACCATCACCGGCGAGATCAACGGCGGCCTGATCACCGTCGTGGTCCGCAATCCGCTCGGCGCCGGCCCGCAACAGCGCGACGGCAACCGCCTGGCCCTCGCCAACATCCGCGAGCGTCTCGACCTCATGTATGGGGAGCGGGCGCTGATGAAGTCGGGAACCTTCGACGGCGAGTACATCGTGACGCTGCGCTTCCCGCTCGTCGAGAAGCCCGCTGTGCCGGGAGCCGCGCCTCCGGCGGCGGCCTGAACCGCGCATGCTCGCCGCCGTCCGCCTCAAGGTGCTGATCGTCGATGACGAGCCGCCGGCACGCGAGCGCCTCAGGAGTCTGCTCGCGGAGATTCCCGACGTCAGCGTGGTGGGCGAGGCGGTGAGCGGTGCCGAAGCGCTGGCCCAGACGCACGACCTCGCCCCCGACATCGTACTGCTGGATGTGCGCATGCCCGGCATGGATGGACTCGAGGCCGCGCGGCACCTGGGTGTGCTCGAGGAGCCGCCGGCGGTGATTTTTACGACCGCCTACGATCAGTACGCCGTCGAGGCCTTCGCGGCGCACGCGGTCGGCTATCTGCTCAAGCCCGTGCGCAAGGAGCAGCTGGCGGCATCACTGGCGCGCGCGGCGCGGCTGACGCGCGCGCAGCTGCAGAAGCTCGCCGCCGCCGGCGATCAGGGACGGCGCACCCATATCGCGGCGCGCCACCGCGAGGGCCTGAAGCTGGTCCCGATCGAGGAGGTGCAGTACTTCCTCGCGGACCAGAAGTACACCACCGTGCGACACCTCAAGGGCGAGGAGCTGATCGAGGACTCGCTGCGGCTGCTGGAGGGAGAGTTCGGTGGCGCCTTCGTGCGCATTCACCGCAACGCGCTGGTCGCGGTGAAATTCCTCGAAGCCATCGAGCGCGGAGCCGACGGGCAGTACTTCGTGCGGCTGCGCGGCTGCCCGGCGCCGCTCGCGGTCAGCCGCCGCATGGCCGGGGAGCTCAAGGAGCGCTTCAGGATCTGAAGCCGCGCTAAGATCTGCGGCGCTCCGACCTCGCGCCAGCATAAACAACGATCGGGGGACGACCATGTTTCGCAAAAGGCCTTCGCCGCTCTCGCGGCGCAGCTTCGTCGGCGGACTCGCCGCGCTCCCCGCTCTGTGCTCGAGTGCGTCGGCGGAGGAAAGCCCGCTGTCGCCGTCCGTGCTCTTTCACCGCGACCCGCCCCCGCCGGCCTCCGCCGCCGAGGTGCTCGACGTCATGGGCTTCGAGCCACTGGCGCGCGCAGCGTTGCCGCCGGCGCACTTCGGTTACCTCGCGACCGGGGTCGACGACGACCGCACCGTGGCCCGCAATCACGAGGCCTTCGCGCACTACGAGATCCGCGCGCAGCGTTTCACCGATCTCGATCGCTTCGATAGCTCCTGCAGCGTCCTCGGCGTCCGCTGGCCGAGCCCGATCTACCTGTCGGCGGTCTCGGGCATGCGCGCCTTCCACCCGGAAGCGGAACTCGCGGTGGCGCGCGCGGCGCGCAGCCGCTCGACGCAGCTCATGATCTCGTCCGGCGCATCGGCGGCCCCCGAGCAGATCGCGGCGGCGCGCAGCGCGCCGCTCTGGCAGCAGCTCTATCCGACCAACGACTGGCAGGTGACGGAGGCGATCGTGAGACGCGCCGAGGAAGCAGGGAGCCTCGCGATCGCGCTCACGGTCGACAACGCTGCGGAGCCGCGCTTCAACGAGACGCTGCGCAAGGCGATGCGCGCCGACACCCGCGAGTGCACCGCCTGCCACGTCAACAACCGTCACGACATGTGGCTCAAGGCCCCGATGTTTGCCGGACTCGACGTCTCGCGCGTGACCAGGCTGCGGCCGGACAGCATTACGCCGGAATTTCTGGACCGACTGCGCAAGCTGGTCAAAGGCCGGCTCATCATCAAGGGCGTCGTCACGGGCGAGGACGCTGCGCTTGCGGTGCAGCACGGCGCCGATGCCGTGGTGGTCTCGAACCACGGCGGGCGGAACGAGGAGACGCTGCGCGCCACGGTCGATTGCCTGCCGGAAGTGGTGGCGGCGGCACGCGGGCGCATTCCGGTGTTCCTCGACGGGGGCATCCGCCGTGGGACCGACATCTTCAAGGCGCTCGCGCTGGGAGCGACGGCGGTCGGCATCGGCCGGCCCCAGGCCTGGGGACTGGCGTCCTTCGGTCAGCCGGGGGTCGAGGCCGTGATCGATATTCTCAATCGCGAGCTCGGGGCGATCATGCGCCAGGCGGGCACTTCCACCATCGCGAGCATCACGGCCGCGCGTGTGATTCGCTCGGCATCGTAGTAACCCGGAATTTCAGCGGGCCTGCGGCAGCAGACCCCTGTCCGCGAGCACCGGCGCATGCCGGTGGTGCGTCGCCTGCTCCCACGCATAGGCAAATCCGAGCAGGTCGCCGTCGTGGAAAGGCCGTCCCGAGAGCTCCATGCCAAAGGGCAGACCGCTCTCGTAGAAGCCGCCGACCACGACCACGGCAGGAACACCCAGCATGTTGACCCAGCTGGTCGCCGAATGCGGCCCGTCAGTGACCTGACCGTATTGGGGCATGGTCTCGTCGACCGGCGGCATCTGACTCGATGGATAGAGATAGCCGTCGAGGCGCAGACGCTCCATCGTGTCGAGATACTCCTGCAGCACGCGCCGGCGCGGCCCGTAGAAGTTGCGCTCCGCGTCCGGATCCGTCTCCAGGGTGCGCTGCGCGATTTTGATGTCCCCGTATTCGAACTCAGACTTGAGAGGCTCAGTCCCGATCATGGGCGCACCGAGCGGCAGCCCCATGACGCGCTGATAGTCGGCGGCCGAGTGGTACTCGGACGGCCCGAACTCCTTCAGGAAGATGTCGGTACCCTCGCGCCCGTAGGGATAGGTGGCAATGCGCCCGGCTCTGCGTGCGAAGGCCTCCGGCAGGACCGAATCATCCACGACCACGGTGGCCCCGAGCGAGCGCATTTCCTCGATCGCCTTCATGAAGGCGGCGCGTGTGCGTGGATCGAGCGGCCAGGCCTCTTCGTCCGCGTGCTTCTCGGCCGCGATGTCCGGTACCACAGCCGGTGTGCCGCGAAACGGGATGCCGATGCCGGCCATGATGAAGGCCGGCACGCCGAAGCGCTTGCCCTTGAGGGCATCGCTCCTGAGATATTGAGTGTAGGGACCCGGCTGCGCCCTGGCGGCCGAGCCCTGTGTGACGGGATCGAGTGGATCCTCACCCGCCATCACACCGAGCGCGATGGCCGCGTCGGTCACATTGCGCGCGATGGGACCGGTGTTGTCGAGCAGCCAGTCGAGAGGCGCGATGCCGGCGATGCTCACGAGGCCGCGGGTCGGGAACACGCCGATCAGCGCGCTGGTGCCGGAGGGCATGCGGATCGAGTTGCCGGTGTCGGTGCCGTTACCGAGCACGGCCATGTTGCCCGTCACCGCGGTCACCGTACCTCCGGATGAGCCGCCGGGCGAGAAGCGCACATCGTAGGCGTTGCCGGTACGGCCGAACGAGCTGCTGCGCGTGGTATCGGAGTTTGCGAAGTCCGGCATGTTGCTGTGCCCGAGGATGATCGCCCCGGCGGCGCGCAGCCGCCGCACGATGGTGGCATCGCGCGGCGCGATCAACTCGTGCCCGGGCACGACGAAACCTTCCCAGCCATTGGTCGTCACCTTGCCCGCAATGCTGGTGTTGGCCTTGATGACGATCGGCACTCCCCAGAGCGGCCCCCGCGAGGCGGCGGGCTCGGCATCTTCGCGCCTGGCGAGCGAGCGCGCCTCGGCGTCGAACACCTGCTCGAGCGGCTTGTAAGCGCCGTTGTAACGGGCAATGCGTGCGAGATACCAGTCGACCACCTGCGAGACGGTGTACTTGTGCTGCTCGTAGTAGTGGTGCAGCTGCGGGACGGTGACCTCCAGGAGATCGCGATCCATGCTGGTCGAGCTGGAGGCCGTCTGCGCTGCGAGACCGAGCGAGTGAGAGAGCGCGATGACAACGGTGGCGAGCGGAAGAAGAAGTTGTTTTCTCATAGTTGCTGCGCTCCCTCCTGAACCTCGTGTCGCGAATCTACAACGACGCGACCCACAATTCGTAACTCGCATCGCCAAGTATAGTAAGACAATAGCGCATACGGCCCGCGCGCCGGTCGCGACAAGCTGACAAGTCAGGAAGGGGAGCATCATGATCGCGTCAAGCAGAAGCACGATCGCGCGGCCACTCGCGCTGGCACTCGCGCTGGCACTCGCCAACGGCGCGCACGCCCAGGTCCAGGCGCAGGCCCAGGCGAGTGGCGCCTCCGCCGATCAGCTCCAGGAGGTGGTGGTCACGGCCGAGAAGCGCGCCAGCACCGTGCAGGACACCGGCGCCAGCATCACCGCGGTGTCGTCGCAGGAGATCGTCGACCGCGGCATCGTCGACTTCAATTCCCTCGCGACCTCCGTGCCAGGCATCGCCATGCGCTCGGCAGGCCCCGGTCAGACCGAATTCGAGATGCGCGGCCTGAGCTCCGCGGGCGGCAATTCTTCCATGGTCGGCTTCTACCTCGACGAGACGCCGCTCTCCTCGCCCGCTTCCGCTCAGCTCGGCAAAGAGGAGATCGATCCCACGCTCTACGATCTCGGCAGAGTCGAGGTGCTGCGCGGACCCCAGGGCACTCTTTATGGCTCGAGCTCGATGGGGGGCGCGGTCAAGCTGGTGCTCAATCAGCCGCAGCTCGGCACCTTCGCGGCCTCAGGCGAGATCGATACGAGCTACACCGGCTCGGGCGGCAGCTTCAACCAGAAAGTCAACGGCATGATCAACCTGCCGATCGGCGACACCCTCGCGATCCGTTTCGTCGGATCGGAGATCTCCGAGAGCGGCTGGATCAAGCGCATCGTGCTGGCGGACGGCGCTCCGATCGACACGGGAGGTTATGCCACCGAGAACAATGCGCGGCCGGCGAATTTCTACACCTACCCGGTAGCCGAGCAGATCAACGGCGCCAACAGCACGACCATCGACTCGACACGCGTGCTGCTGCTGTGGAAGCCGATGGACGCGCTGACGATCACGCCGATGTTCATGTACCAGCTGACCCGCCAGGGCGCACCCGACCAGGTGGACGTGAACGGCAACCCGACCCATCCGAGCACGCCCAGCACCCTCGCCCACTGGGAGATCTTCGATTCGCCCGAGCCGCAGGAAGACAAATTCACACTCGGGAGCCTCAAGATCGAGTATCAGGCGCCGGCCTTCACGGTGACCTCGGCCACCGCCATGTGGGGACGCAACACCCTCGTCTCGCAGGACAGCACCGAGGAGAACAACGACGCCTTCGGCTTCCCGAATTACGACGCCGGCAACGGCGCGGGCGGCAGCCCCTTCGGCATCGGGCCGTCGGGCCCGGCGCCCAACGGCCCGGCCGTGACCGAGAAGGACTACACACGCCAGATCAGCGAGGAGCTGCGGCTGACGTCGACGGCTGCGGGGCCGCTGCAGTGGATCGTGGGCCTCTTCTACCAGGACCTCTATTCCGAGTGGGATGAGTGGGCCATCGCGCCGCAGGCAGGGCCGGCGATGGCGGCCATCGGGCTGCCGCCGACCACCAATCTGTACGTGGACGTGCAGCCCCAGGTCATCACGCAGAACGCGCAGTTCGGCGAGGTCTCCTGGAGCTTCACTCCCGATCTGAAGGGGACCGTGGGACTGCGCCACTACCACTACAGCCTGAGCCAGTCGAACATGGAATACGGCGTGTTCACGGTGAACGGCGGTCTGGGCAACCCCGACGTGCCCTACCTCACGGGTGATTCCAACAGCGC
>DATGJR010000020.1:0-6508 GCA_035295065.1 Steroidobacteraceae bacterium | reverse complement strand
GTCTGCTGACGGCGGTGGCCGCCAAGAGGCTCGCCGCGCGCTCCGGCGACCCCCTCTGGGATCCGGAGTCGGCGTTCGTGCTGGGTTTGCTGCATGACCTCGGCTGGCTGGTGCCGCCGCAGATCGCGGGCGAGCTTCCTCTCGAGCGCGAGAGCCTGCCGGCCACGGAGCCCGACGGGCCCGGCGAGCACTCGGTCCTGAGTGCCGCGCTGTTTGCGCACTGGCAGCTCCCGGTGCAGTTCATCGACGCCGTGCGCGACCATCACGGGCCGCAGGCCGGCGCGGCGCTCGGCAGTGCACTGCTCGCAGTGGCCGAGCAATGCGGCGTGCATGCCGGAGATGAATTTGGCCCCCACCTGCCGCCCCCGGACCTGGCTTCCGCGCTCGCGCTCTTCGCCCTGAGCGATGCGGAGCTCGCCGAGCTCAGTGCGGAGTGCGCGGCGGAGGCCGCCGCGATCGATGGGTTGGTGCACTGATGCTGCGCAGCGAGGATCTGATTCTCGACGTGCTCGAGGAGCAGCTCTCGAGCCGAGGCGCCGAGGATGCGCCCGCGCGCGACCGCCTCACGGGCCTCTTGAGCCGTGATGCGCTGCTCGCGCGGCTCGAGGAGACGCTGGCCCGCTCCGCGCTCCAGCCGCGCAGCGGCTTTGCGCTGCTGCTGGTCGATCTCGACCGCTTCAAGCTGGTGAACCACGCCTACGGTCACGAGGCGGGGGATGAGCTGCTGCGGCATGTGGCCGCGCGGCTGCGGGCCGTGAGTCGCGCGACCGATGCGGTGTTGCCCGCCACACGCGGAAATTCCGCGGCCCGCCTGGGAGGCGACGAGTTCGTGATCGTGCTCGAGCAGTCCGCACGGCGCGAACAGGCGCACGCGCTGGCCGCGCGGCTCCTCAGCGCGCTTGCCGCCGAGTACTGGATCCAGGGCACGCGGGTTACCTTGTCCGCCAGCATTGGCATCGTCCACAGCGATGGCGGCTATCGCACGCCGGGCGAGCTGCTGCGGGATGCCGATGCGGCGATGGATGCGGCCAAGTCGGCGGGTCGCGGCCGCTGCGTCGTCTTCGAGACCTCGATGGGGCAGCGCATCCGGCTGCACGTCGACACTGAGCGCGAGTTGCGCTGCGCGATCGAGAAGCAGCAGCTGGCGCTCGTCTACCAGCCGATCGTGAGCCTGGACACCGGCACGGTGGCCGGAATCGAAGCGCTGGTACGCTGGCAACATCCGACCAAGGGTACGATCCCGCCCGCGCAGTTCCTGCCGGTCGCGGTCGAGAGCGGGCTCATCAAGCCCCTCGGCGAGTGGGTCATGGAGCGAGCCTGCCGCGACTTCGTCAGGCTGCGGCGGAAGATGGAAGAGGGCGCGCCGGGTTTTGTCAGCGTGAACGTTTCACGCCAGCAGCTCGTCGATCCGTCGCTCCCGGAAAAGCTCGAGAGCGTGCTGCGCGAGACCACCCTCGAGGCCCAGCATCTGCATCTCGAGATCACCGAGAGTGAGCTGGTGACGGACTTCGCCGTCGCGCGGCAGACGCTGGAATCCATCAAGGGTCTCGGCGTGGCGCTGTCGGTGGATGATTTCGGCACCGGCTATTCCTCGCTCGCGAGCCTGCACGAGTTCCCGATCGATTTCTTCAAGCTCGACAAGTCCTTCATGGCCTCGAGCATGCGCAGTGCGCAGGGCCCGGCGCTGATTGCGGTGGCGCATGCGATGATTCTGCTGGCACGCAACATCAACGTGCGGGTCATCGCCGAGGGAGTCGAGACGGCCGAGCAGCTCGCGCTGCTGCAATCGCTCCAGTGCGACATGGCCCAGGGCTACTTCCTCGGTCGCCCCATGGCGATCGAGGCTGTCGCGGGCTTTCGCATTCCGACGCGGGGCCGGACCGAGAGCTGAGAATGCCCGCTCGCTCGCAGCTCAGCCGACCGTGAGCTCCGCCGCGTGCGCTTCCCGACCGAGCCAGGTGACCAGGATCAGCGCCACCGCCACCACGGCCAGGGTGAGCGCGAGGATGTGCGCGTAGTCGTTGCCGTGCGCTTCGGCGATGCCGGTCTGAAAAGGCGCCATCTTGGACATCGCGAGGTTGCCGAGCTGATAGGCGAAACCCGGCAGGATCGCGCGCACCGAGGGGGGTGAGAGCTCGTTCAGATGTGCCGGCACGATGCCCCAGGCCCCCTGCACCATGAACTGCATAAGAAATCCGCCGATCGCGAGCGTGACGGCCGTTTGCGAATACGCCCACAGCGGAATCATGGGCAGCGACAGCGCGGCGGCCAGCATGATGGCGCGCTTGCGCCCGATGCGCTCGGACAGCGCACCGAAGCAGATACCGCCCAAGAGCGCCCCGATGTTCATCACGATGGCGATCGTGCCGGTGAGACTCGGAGGAAATCCGTGCTGCTTCTGCAGAAAAGTCGGATACAGGTCCTGCGAGCCGTGCGAGAAGGCGTTGAAGCACGCCATCAGCACGACCAGATAACAGAGCGTCGGTAAGTATCGTGTAACCGCGTCCCAGAGCTCGGAGACGGAGGCACGGTGCGGCGCCTTGCCCGCGATCCACGCGGGCGACTCCTGCACGTTGAGGCGGATGTACACCACCAGCAGCGCCGAGGCCGAGCTGATGATGAACATGCCGCGCCAGCCGACGTGCACGAACAGCACCGCGAACACCGCCGAGGCCAGCAGATAGCCGATCACGTAGCCTTCCTGCAGCAGGCCGGAGAAGAATCCCCGACCGCGCGCCGGCAAGGTCTCGAGCGCCAGCGCGGCACCCACCCCCCACTCCCCGCCCATGGCAAAGCCGAACACCGCGCGCAACACGAGCAGCGTCGCGAGGTCGGGCGCAAACGCCGTGGCGAGCTGCACCAGCGAGTAGCTGACGACATTCAACATGAGAATCGGGCGCCGCCCGAATTTCTCCGCGAGCCAGCCGAAGACCAGCGCCCCGAGCGGCCGAAACGCCAGCGTGAGGAACACGCCTTCGGCCACCGCCTTGACCGTGGTGTGGAACTCCGCGCTGATCGCGCTCAGGCTGAAGACGAAAATGAAGAAGTCGAGCGCATCGAGCGACCAGCCGCCGAGCGCGGCCAGGTACGCATGCAGCTGCGGCCGCGTGAGCATGCGGAAGTAGTTGATCATGGCCGACCCCCTGGCGATGTCGGGGCGAGGATAGCACGCGGTCGGGAACGTTCCGGAGCTTCTGTGACGTGCATCGCAGTTCCAACACGCGGCGGGAAGCCACAGAATATGGTTGCTGTCGTAGTGAGCCGACAGCTTTCGCGACGCAGGAACTTTCACTAAAAAGGCCTGATGCGCTCGCTCGTGCCATTGACCCTGCTAGCGGCCGCCGCGGTGGCCGGTGCCGCCGGCGTGATGACCGAGCTCAATCCGGTGCGCACCCACCCTAAGGCGACCTCGCCCGCGGTCGCGCAATATCTGGTCGTCAAGCTGCGTCCCGAGGCGGTCGCAGTGGGGCGGGAGTCGCCCCCCCTGCAGCGCGCGCATGCTCGCATCAGCGCGCTTGCGGCGCGCCACGGACTCGCCCTCGTCAGTCACCGATCCATCACGGAGCTCATGCACGCGCTGCGCGTCGAGCCGACGGCGGGGGAGGAGGCCGCGACCACACTGGCACGGCTGCGCGCGGATGCGGAGGTGGCTTACGCCGTGCTCGATGAGCGGCGCTACGTTCATGCGGTGCCCAACGACCCGCTGTACGCGCAGCAGTGGTATCTGCAGACTTCCGCTCAGACACCGAGCGCGATCGATGCGCAGGACGCCTGGGACACGAGCACCGGGGGCGCGAGTCTCGTCATTGCGGACATCGACACCGGCGTCCTCCCCGATCACCCCGATCTCGCCGGCCGGCTGCTCGCCGGTTACTGCTTCATATCGGATGCCTTCGTAGCGAATGGCGGCAGCTGCCCGGGCCCGGGCGCTGTGGATGCCGGTGACTGGGTGACGAGCAGCGACATCTCCGCTAATCCGGGCTTCTGCGGCAAGGCGACCGCCGGCCCGAGCTCCTGGCACGGGACGCGCACCGCGGGGATTCTCGGCGCGGCCACGAACAATGCAGCGGGCGTCGCCGGCATCACCTGGAACGCGCAGATCCTGCCGCTGCGCGCGCTCGGCAAGTGCGGTGGCCTCGATTCGGACATCGTCTCGGCCATGCTGTGGGCTGCGGGCATGCAGGTCACCGGCTTCCCCGTGAATCCCAATCCCGCAAAGATCATCAATATGAGTCTCGGCGGCACGGGCAGCTGCACGGCGCTCTATCAGGACGCGGTGGACCAGGTGCGTAACACCGGCGCCCTGATCGTGGTCTCCGCCGGCAACGAAGGCGGTCCGGTCGATGCGCCCGCCAATTGTCAGGGCGTCGCGGCGGTCGCGGGGCTGCGCCAGGCGGGTACCAAGGTGGGGTACAGCAATCTTGGTCCCGAGGTGGCCTTGGCCGCTCCCGCCGGAAACTGCGGCGACGCGTTCACGGGTGGCCAGACGCCGTGTGCCTATTCGATGACCACCACGACCAACCTCAGCACCAACGGTCCGCCCGCCGCCCCAACCCCGGACCCCAACGACTACACCGGCCTTTATTACTGCGACGCCAGCACGGGGAGCTATCCGGGCTGCAGCGTCAGCTCGGGCCAGTACCGCACCTATAACATCGGAACGAGCTTCTCCGCGCCGGTGGTGTCCGGGATCGCGGCGCTCATGTCGTCGGTGAACAGCCGCCTGAACTCCTGCCAGCTGATCGCGCGGCTCAAGGAAGGCGCGCAGGCATTTCCGCAGACTTCGCTCGATGCGGCCGTGCAGCCCGCCATGTGCCACGTGCCCAGCGGCGCCAGCGATATCCAGGGGAGCGAGTGCATCTGCACGCGCGACAGTCAGACCTGCGGCGCCGGCATGGCCTATGCGCCTGCATCACTCAGGGCAGCGCTGCGACCGGTCGCGGCAGTGGTCCTGCCCGCGACCGTGACACCGGGGGCCCCTCTGGTCCTCGACGGCAGTGGGAGCGGTGGGGCGCCGGGTCACAATGTCAGCACCTATCAATGGAGCCCGGTGAGCGGCGGCCTCACGCTCGGCATCTCCGGCGCCGCCACCGCGCAGGCCACGGTCACCGCGCCGTCCTGCGGAGTGGCCACGGTGGCCCTCACCGTGACCGACGATGCCGGCCGCAGCGACACCGCGGACGTCGTCATCACTCCGAGCTCGGTGACGAGCATTGCCCCGGCGGCCGCAGGCCAGAGCGCCTGTTCGGCCGTGGCGCCTGCGGTCGTCGTGGCGGTGTGCCCGGCGAGCGGCAGCGTGCAGACGGGGTCGACCGATGCCATGACGGCAAGCCTTGCCAACACGACCGATACCAGCGTCAACTGGGAGGTGAACGGAGTAGCGGGGGGCAATGCGACGGTCGGCACGGTGAGCTCCACCGGCGTGTACACCGCCCCCGCGACTGCGCCCTCGCCCGCAACCGTCTCCATCACGGCCGTATCCGCGGCCGATCCGGGCAGCTCCGGCTCCACGCAGCTGACGATCACCGCTCCCCCCGCGGGGGGAGGCGGTGGGGGCGGTGCGCTCGACTGGATCACCTTGATGGCAGGGACGGCGGGACTTGCCCGGCTCGCCCTACGGCGGCGCCGCCTGCGGTGAGCCGTCGGTGGGGCGCGGCGGCACAGCCGACCGGCGCTGGATCGGAAATCCGAGCCGCAACATAATCGGCGGCGCGCAAGAACAATCGCCGGGGCGCACCGGCATGCGGACCACAGGTTTCCATGAACGCAGCACGCACTCTGACAGGGATGGCGATCCTGGCGCTCACCTGCGGCATGGCGCGCGCCGAGTCGACGGCGCACCAGCAGCTGGTGAGCCTGGCGCAGGATGTGACCTTCACCACGGCGCGGGTCTTTCCGATGACCGCGACCTTCCTCGGGATCCCGGGACACGACGGTGAGCTCGAGACGCCGAGCGAGGCGTTTCGCGCCGCACACGTTGCGCGGCTGCAGGGATGGGAGCGGCGGCTGCAGGCGATCAGTGCCGGATTCGACGAGCACACCCCGCTCGTCGACCGCGACGATGCCACACTGCTGCGCGCCCGGCTGACCCGCAGTCTCGATGAGCTCCTCGTCTACCAGAGCGACCGCAAGGACTACGCCGATCCCGCCACCAGCATCGTCAACGTGGTGTTCGTGCAATTCCAGCACCTGCCGGTGGCCGGTCAGGAGGGTGCCACACCCGCCGATGTGAAGCGCGCCTGGGCGGACATCGTCAGCCGCCTCGCCGGCGCGCCGGCCTACATCGCCGCCGCTGAGAGTCTGGTGACCATGCCGTGCCATCTTTATGGGGTCGTGGGGGCGAGGGAGCTTGCGGGCGCTCCGGACTTCCTCGACGGTGCGCTCACGGATGCGGCGCGCGAGCAGCTCGGCGCGCGTTCGAGTGAGTTCAAGCGCTTCCTCAAGGCGCGCACCGCCGCCACGGCCGCGATCGCGCAGACGCGTCAGTACCTCGAGCAGCATGCGCAGT
>DATGJR010000019.1:0-8610 GCA_035295065.1 Steroidobacteraceae bacterium | reverse complement strand
CCTTCCCTACAGCTACCAGGTGCGGCGCTCGCAGTTCGACGAGATCCTCATCCGGCGGGCCGCGGAGTGCGGTGCCGAAGTGATCGAGGGCTGCCGTGCCCGCGAGGTGGAGCTCGAGTGTCCCGAGGGCGGGGTGCGCGTAGTGGCCGAGCACGAGGATGGCTCGAGATCGGCGTGGGCGGCGCGCTTCCTCATCGATGCATCGGGGCGTGACACCTTTCTCGCGAACCACCTGCACGCGAAACGGCGCAATCCGCGCCACAACAGCGCGGCGGTGTATGCGCACTTCGCGGGAGTCGAGCGCCGCCCCGGCAAGCGCGCCGGCGACATCTCGATCTACTGGTTCGAGCACGGCTGGTTCTGGCTGATTCCGCTCGCCGATGGCCTCACCAGCGTCGGTGCGGTCGTGTGGCCGTACTATCTCAAGCAGCGCCGCGGTCCCCTGCAGGAGTTCCTGCGCGCGACCATCGCGCTGTGCCCGCCGCTCGCCGAGCGACTGAAGGATGCCACGCCGGTTTCCGAAGTCGAGGCGACCGGGAACTACTCCTATAGCGCGGCGCGCACCCACGGCCGCAACTACCTGCTGGTCGGCGATGCATTCACGTTCATCGATCCGGTTTTTTCGACCGGAGTGTGGCTGGCGATGAACGGCGGCCTGGCCGCCTGCGACGCCGTCGATGCGTGCCTGCGCACACCGGTGTACGCGGGTCGGGCGCTGCGGGCCTACGATCACGTCATGCGTCGTGGGCCGAGGATGCTCTCGTGGTTCATCTACCGGGTCACGAACCCGGCATTGCGGGATCTGCTGATGACTCCGCGCAATGTACTGCGCATGCGGGACACGCTGCTCTCGGTTCTGGCCGGCGACATCTTCGGTGACACGCCGATCCGCGCCTCCCTCAGTGCCTTCAAGGCGGTCTACTACCTCAGCTCGCTCGTCAACCTGCCACGCACGCTGGCATCCGTTCGACAGCGCCGCGTGAACATCACGCCGAGCGAGGAGGCGGACGCGCGCTGAGGCCCGGTGAGAGCCCCGCTCAGCGTGGAATGCGCGCCGCCTAGGGTGTCCGGCGCGCGCAGTAGGCTGAGAACATCCCGAGCTCGACCCGGCGGGTGACCCCGGTAAAGCCGGCTGCCGCGATCGCCCCGAGGACGGTGTGCGGCGGAACGCAGGCCGCAATCGTGTCCCAGTAGTAGCGCATGAGGAGCGCCGTCTCGCGCCGCCGGGCGAGGACTGTGGCGATCCGCGGCATCACGCCGTGCAGCCAGGTGCGCAGCAGCGCGCGGGGGACACGGCCGGTCGGGAGCGTGATCTCGAGAATGCAGAGCGGTGCACCGGGGCGCAGCACCCGGTGGAACTCGGCGAAAGCGCTGCCGAGATCGCCGACGTGGCGTAGCGCGTAGCCCATGCACAGGAAGTCCGCCGAGCCGTCCGCCGCGGGTATCTGCTCGGCCCGACCGCTGAGCAGGCGCAGGCCCGCAGGCACCCGTGCGTGCCCGATCATGCCGGGACTCGGATCGACGCCCACGACCAGCTGCGCATCGCCCACGATGCCGGCAGCGGCGCTCGCCAGGAGGCCCGTGCCGGTGCCGATGTCGAGCACGCTCATTCCCGGGGCGAGACCTGCGGCCCGCAAGGCTCGCCGGCGGTACCAGGAGCCGGTTCCCAGGCCGAGGATTCGCTCGAGGCGGTCGTAGTCTGCGGCGCTGCGATCGAAGCATTCGCGCAGCCACTCACTCCGGTCGCCGTTGCGGTAGTAGGCGGGAAGCGGTGGATGGGGCGCCTGCATCGCGGCGATCCTAACGGGGTTGCGGCGAGCCGAACAGCCGGAACGCGTGGCCGCGGGTCGAAACCGCCTTGACGAGCGCCCAGACGGCGTCCCCGGGCTTGAGATTGAGCTCCTCGCGGGCGCTGGCGGTGATGCGCGCGAGCAGCACGGGGCCGCCGACGTCCACCTTGACCAGAACGCTCGCGAGCTCCTCTGCGGCGATTTCCGTAACGATGCCACGAAGCGCGTTGCGCACCGACAGCCCCTGAATGGGCTGCGTCGCCAGGATGATGTCGCGCGCCAGCAGCTGCACCCGCACGCGCGTACCGAGCGGCAACGCCGGCAGGCTCACCTTGAGTCTTCCGGATCCGACCCACAGCTCCACCGTGCTCCCTGCCGGATCGACCGCAGCCACCGTGCCGTTCACCACCGATCCCACCAGATCCGGCGCGATCACGCTGCGCAGCTCCGGTCGCAGGCTGATCTCGTCGACTGGACCCGCGGCCAGCACTCGTCCCGCTTCGAGCAGAACGATGTAGGTGGCAAGGCGCAGCACCTCCTCGAAGTGGTGGCTCACATACACCATCGGGATGGACAGCCAGTCGCGCAGCGACTCGAAATAGGGCAGCACCTCCTCGCGACGCGGGAAATCGAGCGCCGCGAGCGGCTCATCGAGCAACAGCAGCTGCGGCTGCGACAGCAGAGCGCGAGCCAAGGCCACGCGCTGCCGCTCGCCGCCGGAGAGCTGGTGCGGTCGGCGCTGCAGCAGCGTCTCGAGGCCGAGCAGCGCCACGACCTCCTCGAAGCGGATGAATTGCGGAGCGCGCACGGCGCGGCTCAGGCCGTAGTGGAGATTTCCCGCGACACTCAGATGGGGAAAGAGCCGCGCGTCCTGGAACACGTAGCCGATGCGCCGCCGCTCGGGTGGCAGGTGGATGCCGCGCGCGGTATCGGTGAGGACCGTGCCCGAGAGCTGCACCTCGCCTTCATCGGGAGGCAGAAGTCCGGCGAGCATCTCGACCAGCGTGGTCTTGCCGCTCCCCGAGCGGCCGAAGAGGGCGATCACGCCCGGAGTCGGCGCGCTGAAGGCGGCTTGCAGCTCGAAGTCCGGGCGGCGTTTCCTGAGCGCGACACGCAGCATCTTTCGCGCCTCAGGATGGCCGGCCGAGCCGGCGCCGGATGCCCCGCACCAGAAGCTCAGCCGCGAGCAGCCCCGCGAGCCCCAGCGCGAAGGACAGGATCGCAAGACGCAGCGCCACCGAATCGCCATCGGGCGATTGCATGGCGGTGTAGAGGGCGAGCGGCAGGGTGCGCGTGACGCCGGGAATGTTGGCGGCAAAGGTGATGACGGCGCCGAACTCTCCGAGTCCCGCGGCGAAGGCGGTCACCGCCCCGGCGAGGATCCCCGGCAACATGAGGGGCAGAGTCACGGTGCAGAAGCGATCGATCGCGCCCGCGCCCAGGGTGCGCGCGGCGGCTTCCAGCCCCCGATCGACATTCTCCAGCGACAGCCGTACGGCACGCACCATCAGCGGGAAGGTCATGACCGCGGTCGCCAGCGCCGCGCCCGCGGTCGTGAACGGCAGCTGGATGCCGAAATGAGCGCGCAGCCAGCCGCCGATGGCGCCGCGGGTGCCGAAGAGCAGCAGCAGCACGTAGCCCACCGCGACCGGTGGCAAGACCAACGGCAGGTGCACGAACGCATCAAACAGCGTACGTCCGGGGAAACGCGCGCGCGTGAGGATCCAGGCGGCCAGCACCGCAAGTGGCAGGCCGAAGCCAACACTCCGGGCCGCGACCTCGAGGCTGAGGCGCAGCGCATCGAGCTCCGCGGAACTTAAGGCGCCGTTCACGGCGGAACTGTCTCATGTTCGACCGACCGGCAGCCAGCGCCGTCGGGCGTTGCGCGTGTCAGGAGTCAGGCGACCAGGGTGCAGCTCACGTCGATCGGCGGTCCCGGGGATGGAAGCGGCGCGCAGCCAGCGAGTCCCTTCTGCTCGAGCCAGGAGCGATTGAAGAGCCGCGACTGGTACTTCGCTCCCCCGTCGCACAGCACGGTGACGATCGTGTGTCCGGGACCCAGCTCGCGTGCGACCTGCAGCGCACCCGCCACGTTGATTCCGCTGGTGCTGCCCAGGAACAGGCCCTCCTCCCCGAGCAACCGATAGACGCACCGGATCGTGTCGGTGTCAGGGACGTGCACCGCCTCATCGATCGGCGCGCCCTGCAGATTGGCGGTCACCCGGCCGATCCCGATGCCCTCGGTGATCGAGCCAGCGCCGGTCGCCTTGAGTGTGCCGCTGCGGAAATATTCATAGAGGCTGCTGCCCGGCGGGTCCGCGAGCACGCAGCGCACCGCGCTGCTCCTGGACTTGAGGAATTCGGCGACGCCCGCGAGCGTTCCCCCCGTGCCGGTAGCCGCCACGAAGGCATCGATCCGACCGCCGGTCTGCGCCCAGATCTCGGGCCCCGTCGTGGCCGCGTGCGTCGCGCGATTGGCGGTGTTGTCGAACTGGTTCGACCAGATGGCGTTGGGGAGCGAAGCGGCCAGGCGCTGTGCCACCTTCTGGTACTGGTTGGGGTTGCTGTAGGGGACGACCGGAACCTTGTGCACCTCGGCGCCGAGCATCTCCAGCAGACGGTACTTTTCCGGCGACTGGTTGTCCGGCATGACGATCACGCAACGGTAGCCGCGCGCATTGCAGACGTGGGCGAGCCCGATGCCGGTGTTGCCCGCCGTGCCCTCCACCACCGTGCCGCCCGGCCGAAGCTGTCCGCGGCGCTCGGCGTCGGCAATGATGGCGGCCGCGGCGCGGTCCTTGACGGAGCCGCCCGGATTCATGAACTCGGCCTTGCCGAGAATCTCGCAACCGGTCTCCTCGCTCATCCGCCGCAGCCGGATGAGCGGCGTGTTGCCGACGGCCCCGATGAAGCCCGCAACGGCGCTCACGCGCAGGCTCCGGAAACGGCAATGGAAGCAAGCTCTGCATCGCTAGCGGCGAGCGCGACCGCCGGCGCGGCTGCGACCTCTCCGACGATCAGGAGTGCCGGAGGTGCGATCCGCTCGCGCAGCGCTAGCGCCGCAATGGCCGCGAGCGGTGCACGCAGCACGCGCTGCGTCGCGAGCGTTGCCTGCGCGACGATCGCCGCCGGGCGATCGGAGGCGGCCCCGGCGGCCCGCAGTCGCGCGACTATACGCGGCAGCTCGGACATGCCCATGTAGACAACCACGGTCTGTCGGGGTTGCGCCAGGGCACGCCAGTCCAGCGAGTCCTGTGCGCCCGCATGACCGCTCACGAAGGTGACGCTGTGCGCGAGCCGCCGGTGGGTGAGGGGAATGTCGGCGGCGGCGGCAGCGCCGAGCGCCGCGGTGATTCCCGGCACGACCCGGTAGGGAATGCCGTGCGCACGCAGCACCTCGATTTCCTCCCCGCCCCGACCGAACACGAAGGGATCGCCGCCTTTGAGACGT
Source organism: Steroidobacteraceae bacterium (assembly GCA_035295065.1). Lineage (GTDB taxonomy): Bacteria > Pseudomonadota > Gammaproteobacteria > Steroidobacterales > Steroidobacteraceae > 13-2-20CM-66-19. The sequence continues at coordinate 3,369 of DATGJR010000019.1, read as the reverse complement.
GCCACGCGCTTGCCCGCCAGCGCGAGGCGCACCAGCAGCTCGTGAATGCCTTGCTGCAGCCCCGGATCCCCACTCTCCTTGCCGACGAAGATCCGCTCGGCGTCGCGCCGCGCACGCTCGAGAATAGCCGGCGGCACGAGCCGGTCGTAGAGGATGACGTCGGCCTCCTGCAGCAGCTGAAGTGCACGCAGCGTGAGGAGCTCCGGGTCCCCGGGTCCGGCGCCGATGAGGTACACCTCGCCGGGGGCCGCGGGAGCGGCGGCACCGAGCCGCGCCCGGTCGAGCTCACGGGCGAAGCTTTGCTCGGCAGCCGGCTCATCGCCCGCCAGCACTTCGCCGGCGGCGCGACCGCCGATGAGTCGCTCCCACAAAGCGCGGCGCGCCGCAGCGGGGAGGGCGCTTTGCACCCGAGCGCGCCGGGCACCGAGAAAACGTGCCAGCACGCCGAGGCGCCCGGGAAGCAGGGCCTCGATCCGCTGACGTACGGCGCGCGCCAGCACCGGGGCTTCGCCCGCCGAGCTCACTGCTACCACCACCGGCGAGCGGTCGATGATCGCAGGGAAGATGAAAGTCGAGAGCTCCGCTGAATCGACGACATTGACCGGAATACGCCGGGTGCGGGCGGCCGCGGAGACGGCGGCGTTGAGCGCGGACTCATCGGTGGCGGCGACCGCGACCGCGACGCCCTCGAGCTGGGATGCGGCGAAGCGCTCCCTTCGGTGCCGCAGCTCGCCGCGCGCGCACAGCTCCTCCAGCTCCGCGACGAGCTCGGGTGCGACGACCGTGACGCGGGCTCCCGCTCTGCGCAGCCATTCGACTTTGCGCGCCGCAACGCGGCCGCCACCCACGACCAGCGCAATCTCGCCCGTCAGGCGCAGGAACAGCGGCAGGTAGTCCACTTAGGCGACTATAGGGTCGCGCCTGCGCTCGCAGAACGAAGCATTGCTTCTTAGGGACTGCGCGGCGGTTATACGCCGGTGACACCTGTGCGCCGGAACGGTAGCCTTAGGTTCCCAATGAAACTGCATCAGTTGCGTTACCTGGCCGCGGTTGCCCAGAGTGGTCTCAACATCACCGCTGCGGCTCACCGATTGCACACCTCACAACCGGGGGTCAGCAAACAGATCAAGCTGCTGGAGGATGAGCTCGGGTTCCAGATCTTCGTGCGCGAAGGCCGCAACCTCACGCGCATCACTCCCGCCGGCCAGCAGGTCATCGAGCGCGCGCTGCGCATCCTTCAGGAAGCGCAGAGCATCCGCGATCTCTCGACGGAGCTGCGCGATGAGGGAAAGGGGAGCCTTTCGATCGGCACGACCCACACCCAGGCCCGCTATGTGCTGCCGGACGTCATCCGCGAGTTCCGTGGCCGCTACCCCCAGGTACGGCTGAATCTGCATCAGGGCACCTCCGAGCAGATCGCCGAGATGGTGGCCGGCGATCGCATCGACTGCGCGATCGCCACCGGATCCGAGGCGCTGTTTCCCGATCTGACACTGCTGCCGTGCTATCGCTGGCACCGCACGGTGATCGTTCCGAAAGGGCATGCGCTCGCCGCTGCGGGGCGTCTGTCGCTGCGCGCGCTCGCGGCCTATCCGCTGATCAGCTACACGTTCAGTTTCACCGGTCCGTCCTCGCTCCACGAGGCCTTCGCCAGGGTGGGCCTCGTTCCAAACGTGGCCATCACCGCCCGGGACGCCGACGTCATCCAGACTTACGTTCGCCTCGGACTCGGCGTCGGCATCGTCGCCCACATGGCGATCGATCCTGCCGATCCCGACCTGGTAGCGATCGATGCGGCACACGTGTTCGCCGCACATACGACGTGGCTCGGCTTTCGCCGCGGGACGCTGCTGCGCAAATACATGTATGAGTTCGCCCAGCTGCTTGCCCCGCACCTCGACCGGCGGCTGGTTGATCGCGCGCACCGCGCGGCCTCGGCGGATGAGGTGGCGCAGATGTTCGCGGACATCAGCCTACCCGAAAGGTAGGCACAGGGATGTGCCCGCCGCCAGAGGCGGCGAGCTTCTAGAGAGAAAAAAAGCGCTGGCGCTCGAGGGAGATGCCGGCGGCGCCCGGCTGGTAGGCGACGCTGTAGCGGGTCAGGGCCCGCTGCGCGGCGAGCGGATCCTCGCCCGGGGCGAGCTGCATCGAGTCAAAGCCGCAGCGCGCCATGAGAAACACCTGATCCTGACGCACGCCGGCGCCGACCGCGCGCAGCTCGCCCGCGAAGCGCAGGCGCGTGCGCAGCAGCCGCGCCTGGGAGTAGCCGCGTCCGTCGCCAGCGTTGGGAAATTCCACGGCGATCAGAGCGAGGCGCGGCAGCTCCGCGGCGAGCTCCTCGACGGCATCGGCGGGTGCGAGCAGGACACCGAGACGCAGGCCCGATGCCGTGCGAGCAGCGTGCAGCTCCGCCAGCGGGATGATGAGTGGCGTGCCCTCGGAAGCTTCCTCGCCGCGGTAGGCCCAGTCGTCCCTGACGATCTCACGCCGCCTGAGGATGTAGCGCATAGGCGGCACTGCGAAATGGCTCGAGCCCGAGCCGGCGCACGGTGTCGATGAAGCGTTCACCTCCAGTGCGCCGCAGGCGGTACAACTCGACGATACGCTCGATGGTGGCGGCGACCTCCTGCCGGGGAACCGAGGGGCCGATGACCTCGCCTAGGGCCGTACGGCCGTCGGCCGAACCGCCGAGACTGATCTGGTACCACTCCTCGCCACGCTTATCGACGCCGAGGATGCCAATGTGACCGATGTGGTGATGTCCGCAGGCGTTCATGCAGCCCGACATCCGGATGGCGATGTGGCCGAGATCGTAGAGGTAGTCGAGGTCGTCGAAGCGCTGCTGAATGTCGCGCGCCACGCCCAGCGTCCCGGCGTTGGCGAGAGAGCAGAAATCGAGTCCGGGGCAGGCGATCATGTCGGTGAGGGTGCCGATGTTGGGGGTCGCGAGCGAGTGCCGCTCGAGCTCACGCCACACGGCGAAGAGCTCGTCCTGTCGGACGTCGGCGAGCATCAGGTTCTGGTCGTGGGTACTGCGAACGAGACCGAAGCTCGCCCGGTCGGCAAGTCCGGCGACCGCCTCCATCTGCTCCGCGGTGGCATCACCGGGATTGGCGCCGTGAGCCTTGAGGGATACGAACACGGCGCGATAGCCGGGAACGCGGTGCGCGTGGGTGTTGTAGCGGTACCAGGCGGCGAAGCGCGGCTCAGCACCCGTGGTGACATCGCGGTCCACGAGTGCCGCGTAAGGCGGCGGGCGGAAGTGAGCGCGCACGCGCTCGAGCTCTGCCGCGGTCAGGAGCGGCGCGCCCGCCCGGCAGGCCTGCCATTCGGCCTCGACCTCTTCGCGGAATCGCGCGGCGCCGAGCG
>DATGJR010000018.1:0-10423 GCA_035295065.1 Steroidobacteraceae bacterium | reverse complement strand
TGCTGCGCGACGATGGCTTCGTATACGACGATGGCGTGGTGGCGCGCATCGCCGCCGACCGCTTCCACGTTACCACCACCACCGGCGGCGCACCGCGCGTGCTGGCGCTGATGGAGGACTACCTGCAGACCGAATGGTCGGACCTCAAGGTATGGCTCACCTCGACCACCGAGCAGTGGGCCGTGATCGCGGTGCAGGGCCCGGCTGCGCGCGCCGTGCTCGCCGGACTCATTGATCTCGACATCTCGGCACAGGCGATGCCGCACATGAGTGTCGCGCAGGGGCATATCCGGGGCGTGCCGATGCGTCTCTTCCGTGTCAGTTTCACGGGAGAGCTTGGTTACGAGATCAACGTGCCGGCAGATTTCGGACCATCGGTCTGGGAGGCGGTTTGGGAAGCCGGCCGCCCTCACGGTATGACACCGTACGGTACCGAGACCATGCATGTGCTGCGCGCCGAGAAGGGCTATGTGATCGTGGGTCAGGACACCGATGGCACGGTCACGCCGGACGATGCCGGCCTCGCCTGGGCGATCGGCAAGGGGAAGAACGACTTCGTCGGCATGCGCTCGCTCATGCGCCCGGCCATGAGTGCGCCCGACCGCCGGCAACTCGTGGGCCTCGCCACCGCAGATCCGCGCATCGTTCTCGAGGAAGGATCGCAGGTGCTCGAGCAGCCGGGCGCCCGAGCGCCGACACGGCCGCTCGGATTCGTAACCTCTTCGTACCATAGCTCGGTGCTCGATCGCTCGATCGCCCTCGGGCTCGTCTCGGGCGGCCGCGCGCGTCTCGGGCAGACGCTCTACGTGCCAACGGCCGCCGGCGAAGCTCCGGTGCAGGTGACCTCGCCCGTGTTCTATGACTCGGAAGGCAAGCGCCTCCATGGCTGATCTGAGCCGCGACCGCCGTGCCCCGCTCCTGCCGACGAGCCCGGCGTTGCAGCCTCTCCCCGCGGCCACGCGACACATCCTGCGCGGGGGGCCGCAGATCCGCCTGGCCGCCGAGCAGGCCTTGCGGCTCGCGCTGCCAGCCAGCGCATGCCGGGCCGTCGCTGCGCACGACCGCGCCGCGCTGTGGCTCGGACCGGATGAGTGGCTGCTCATCTCGCCCGAGGGCTCGGACGATGCCGCGGCGCTGGGCGCGGCGCTCGGGGAGCATCCGCATTCACTCGTCGACGTGAGTCATCGGCAGTTGGGCATCGAGCTTCGCGGTGCGCATGCGGCGACGCTACTCGCGGCGGGCTGCGCGCTCGATCTCGACCTGAACGCATTTCCGGTCGGGATGTGCACGCGCACCATGCTGGGGAAAGCCGAGATCATCCTCTGGCGCACTGCGCCTGAGGTCTTTCGCATCGAGGTCTGGCGCTCTTTCGCCACCTACGTCGCCGCCTTCCTCGAGGAGGCGGCGCGCGGCATTGCGTGAGCGGCCGGCCGTAGCAAATCGGCAAGCCACGGTCGCAAATGGAGTCCCGGCCGATGGGCTGCTGGCTACACTGCGCCGCATTGGCGCCCCGGAGTAGATTTCCGTGAAAACGCACGTTCGGGTCCTGGTCATCGGCGGCGGCGTGGTGGGCGTCAGCACGCTCTATCACCTCGCGAAGAAGGGATGGACCGATATCGCGCTCATCGAGCGCACCGAGCTCACGGCCGGCTCCACGTGGCACGCCGCCGGGCTCCTGCCTCTCTTTAATATGAGCTACACGGTCGGGCAGCTGCACAAGTACTCGGTCGACCTCTACAAGAAGCTGCCCGCCGAGACCGGTCAGGACGTGAGCTTTCACGTCACGGGGAATCTGCGGCTTGCCACCTGCCGCGAGCGCATGGATGAGTACCAGAAGTACTGCGGAACGGCCAACACGATCGGCGTGCCGTTCGAGGTGATCACGCCGGGGCGTGTGAAGGAGCTCTGGCCGCTCATCGATCTCGGCGGCAGCACCGAGACGCCGTCCATCGTCGGAGCTCTCTATCACCCTGACGACGGGCACATCGCGCCGGCCGACCTCACCATGGCGCTGCGCAAGGGCGCGAGGGCCAAGGGAGCGGAGATCTACGAGCAGACCGAGGCGAGCGCCTTCGAGCGCACGAGCGGCGGCGAATGGAAGGTGCGCACGAAACAGGGCGACATCCTCGCCGAGCACTTGGTTCTGGCGACCGGCAACTATGCGCGCCAGATGGGCAAGCTCCTCGGACTCGATGTGCCCGCGATTCCCGTCGAGCATCAGTACATCGTTTACGACGAATCCCCCGAGCTCAAGGCATACCGTCAGGGCGGCGGCCGCGAGCTCGCGGTGCTGCGCGAATCCGACAAGTCGTACTACCTGCGCGAGGAGCGCATGGGCTGGATCCTGGGTCCCTACGAGCGCGGGGCCCCGGCACGCTTCGCCGACGGCGTGCCCGACTGGTTCGGGCGCAGCCTCTTCCCCGGTGACCTCGATCGGCTCATGCCGCACGTCGAAGCCGCCACGCGCCGCGTTCCGGCGCTTGAGAACTGCGGCATCAAGGACATCGTCAACGGGCCCATTTCCTATACCCCGGACGGCAGCCCTCTCATCGGACCGGCGTGGGGATTACCGAACGTGTGGCTGAATGAAGGCCACAGCTTCGGAATTACCGCCGCGGGCGGCTCCGGCTGGCAGCTGGCGGAATGGATCGTCGAAGGCGAGCCCGGGATCGACATGCTGGCGGTCGATCCGCGTCGCTTTGGCGCCTACACCTCCAAGCGCTACGTGGTGAAGAAGAACGAGGAAACCTACCGCAACGTCTTTACCATCCACTTCCCGGACGAGGAGCGCGCCGACGCGCGACCGGCCAAGACCAGCCCCGTCTACGACAAGCTCAACGCCCGGGGCGCGGTTTGGGGTCAGCGCTACGGCTGGGAACGCGCCAACTGGTTCGCGCCGCAGAGCGTCGAGCGCCGTGACCGCTGGAGCTTCCGCCGCAGCAACTATTTCGACCACGTCGGTAACGAAGCGCGGCTGATGCGCGAGCGCGTGGGCGTCATCGATCTCACACCTTTCACCAAGCACGAAGTGACCGGGCCGGGGGCGGAAGCCTGGCTCGACGGCCTGGTCGCCAACAAGGTGCCCGCGCGCATCGGCCGCCTCGCGCTCTCGCACGCCCTCACCCGCCGCGGCGGTATCCGCTCGGAGTTCACGATCACCAAGATCGCCGAGCAGCACTACTACGTGGTGAGCGCGGGCGCTGCAGAGCGCTACGACAGCGACTATCTTCAGAAGGCCTTGCCGAAGGACGGCTCGGTGGGGCTGCGCAACATCACCAACACCCGCGGCACCTTCGTGCTCGCGGGACCTCGCTCCCGCGAGGTACTGTCTCAGCTCACCGATACTGCGCTCGACAACAAGTCATTCCCCTGGCTCACCGCGCAGGTCATCGAGGCGGGGCTCGCGGTCGATGTGTACGCGCTGCGCGTCAACTTCGTCGGCGCCCTGGGATGGGAGTTGCACTTCCCGGTCGAATACGCCCATTCGCTCTTCGATGCGCTGTTCGAAGCCGGGAAGGCACACGGCATCGGCATGGTGGGCATGCGTGCCATGGAATCGCTGCGAATGGAGAAGTCGTACCGCATGTGGGGCAGCGATCTCACCCGCGATTACACTCCCCTTGAGGCGAGCCTCGATCGCTTCGTGCGTATGAACAAGGGGCCCTTCATCGGCCGCGAGGCGCTCGAGCGACAGCTCGAGGCGGGCATTCCGAACCGCTTCATCACGCTCGAAGTGCACGGAGTCGCCGATGCCGACCCGCTCGGAAACGAGCCGCTCTTCGATGCGGGCGGGCGGATGATCGGCAGGGCCACCTCGGGTTACTACGGCCACTGCCTCAAGAAGAGTCTCGCCATCGGCTATGTCCGCACCGAGCTCTCGGAGCCGGGGACGCGGCTATCCATCGAGATCCTCGGCGAGCGTAAGCAGGCAACGGTGCTGCGCGAGTCGCCCTATGACCCCGACAACCTCGACCTTCGAGCGTAGAGCCCCGTCAGAAACCCCGGAGCAGAAAGTCGATCGCGGTTGAGATGACGTTCTGCTGATCGGCCAGACTGCCCGTGTGGGGTCCGAGCTCGTGTCGCGAGATACCGGCGAGCTGCGGCGTCAACAATGCGTAAGGCTTCCCCTGGAAAGTGATCACCGGGGTCAGGTACTGCGCCGGGAAGCCAGTCAGCTCTACGGCCCTTGCAAGCGGGATCACGACGCACGTGCTCAACTCCTCCAGCAAGTCCGCCTGAACATCGACGAGAAAGGGGAACTCCTCGCGACTCGCGGCGTTCTCGTTGTGATATACGGCGAATTGCGGCATTCACTCATCCCACCGTCCCTCGAAGCAGGTTCCGTGCGAGGCCAGGTACTCGTTGTAAGTGCTTACCGCACGGGAGTTTTCCTCTCGCCAGCGGTTACTCTTCAAGCGCGCCAGCTCCCCAATCAAAGCTCTCTCGAGCAGCCATGAGAGATTGACCCGCGCCTCACGGGCGGCATCGAGAATCTCGCCCCTCACGGTGAGATTCAGAGGTCGCTTCTGCACGGCCTGCATGGAGCCAAGGCTACCCTCCCCGGTGCTGGCCGATGAGCCGCGATTACTGGTCCGTTGTCCGCATTACTCGGAACCTGGCGCGCAAGCCAGGCCGGTTCACGCCCCATGCGCGTGCCCCATGCGCATCCCTCATGCGCGTGCCCCATGCGCATCCCGCATGCGCATCCCGCACGTCCGGACCTCCGTCGCGCGCCCCTTGCCTCAAGCTCAAGGGGCAGGTGTCGCAATCAGGCAAGAAAGGCGTAAAATCCGGCATGTGACTCTGCCGCGCTCCAAGTACGCGTTTCTGACCCTGCCGCGATACTCGATGATCGCGCTCTCGAACGCGGTCGAGCCTCTGCGGATGGCGAACATCCTCACCGGGCAGCCGGTGTACGAATGGGCGATCACGAGCCTCGACGGGCAGCCGACCCCGGCGAGCAACGGTCTGCAGCTGTCCCCTACGATTGCGCTCGAGCATGCCGGCAATTGCGACATCCTGTTCGTCTGCGGGGGCGTCGACGTGCAGGACGCGGTCTCGCCCAAGGTGCTGGCTGCGTTGAAGCGTCTCGCCGAGCGGCGCGTGCCCCTCGGCGGCCTTTGCACCGGCGGCTACGCGCTCGCCAAGGCCGGACTCCTGGACAAGTACCGCGCCACGATCCACTGGGAGAATCTGTCGGCGCTGCGCGAGGAATTTCCGCGCATCCACCTCTCCGATCAGCTCTTTACCATCGACCGGGACCGTTTCACCTGCTCAGGCGGTGTGGCTCCGCTCGATCTGATGCTGCACCTCGTGGAAGAGAAGCTCGGGGCGCGCATCTCGCAACTCATCTCCGAGCAGTTCATCGTCGATCGCATCAGAAGCGACCGCGACCGCCAGTACGTGCCTCTGCGGGCGCAGCTCGGTGTGAACCACGAAAGCCTCATCAAGGTGGCGCAGCTCATGGAGGACAACATCGAGCGGCCGCTCTCTCTCGATGAGATCGCCGCTGCCACGGGGCTTTCGCGCCGGCAAATCGAGCGGCTCTTCAAGCGCCATCTCAACTGCGTCCCAAAGCGCTACTACCTGCAGATGCGGCTCCGACGGGCCCGTGAGCTCCTGCTGCAGACCTCGATGCCCATCATTGATATCACCGCGGCCTGCGGCTTTCAGTCCCCGCCGCACTTCTCGCGTTGTTACCGCGCGCAGTTCGGCTGCCCCCCGAGCGCCGAACGCATGAGCCGCCAGGGCCGCCCGGCGGGCACCCCGCGTGGCGATGTGGCCCCTCTGTGAGGGGCGCCCCATTCGCGTTTTGCCTTAACGCGCCAGCTGTCGCCTGCGGGCATGCGGTGGTCGCGTGGCAGCACCTCCCTGCGCAGTCGCACCCTTAACATTCTTAGCGAAGCCGCGCGCCGCTAACCTGAAGTCGCGCATGGAGATTTACTCACATGGCCGAGGCACCTGAAGGCGAGTTCAACCTACGCGATCTCAATGACCAGGAGCTCATCGAGCAGGTCCATGACGACCTCTACAACGGGCTCAAGGCCGAAGTGGAGGAAGCCACGCGCCTGTTCCTCGAGCGCGGCTGGAATGCCGAGAGGACGCTCAACGACGCGCTCGTCGAAGGCATGCGCATCGTCGGCATCGACTTTCGCGACGGAATTCTCTTCGTTCCCGAGGTGCTGCTCGCCGCCAACTCCATGAAGGGCGGAATGGAGATCCTGCGCCCGCTGCTCGCCGAGACCGGCGTGGAGCCGATCGGCAAGATCGTGATCGGGACCGTCAAGGGCGACATCCACGACATCGGCAAGAACCTGGTGTCGATGATGCTCGAGGGTGCGGGTTTCGAGGTCATCGACCTCGGCATCAACAACCCCGTCGAGAAGTACCTCGCGGCGCTCGAAGAGCACAAGCCGGACATCCTCGGAATGTCCGCGCTGCTGACGACCACCATGCCCTACATGAAGGTCGTGATCGACAAGATGAAGGAGACTGGCATCCGCAACGACTTCATCGTCCTGGTGGGCGGCGCGCCGCTCAACGAGGAGTTCGGCAAGGCCGTGGGCGCCGATGCCTATTGCCGCGACGCCGCGATCGCAGTGGAGACCGCCAAGACGCTGCTCGCCGCGCGCCGTGCGGCCCGTGGCGCGCGCGCCGCGAGCGCGGCCTGAGATCCGGGCAGCCTCCATGCAGACGCCTCGCGGCACGCTCCTGATCGCCTGCGGGGCGCTGGGCCGCGAGATCGCAGCGCTCCGACGCGTCAATGGCTGGCAATCGCTCGATGTGCGTTGCCTGCCCGCACAGCTGCACAACCGCCCCGAGCGCATCGCCCCGGCGGTGCGCGCCGAGATTGCAGCCAACCGCCACCTTTATTCGCAGATCTTCGTCGTCTATGCCGACTGCGGCACCGGCGGCGCACTCGATGCGGTGCTGAAGGAGGAAGGCGTCGAGCGGCTGCCCGGCGCCCACTGCTATGAGTTCCTCGCCACGCCGCACGTGTTCGCGCAACTTTGCGAGGCCGAGCCCGGCACCTTCTACCTGACCGACTTCCTGCTGCGGCATTTCGAGCGGCTCGTAGTCCGCTCCCTCGGCCTCGACCGCCACCCCGAGCTGGCAACGGAATATTTCCGCAACTACAGAAAGCTCGTATACCTCGCGCAGGTCGAGACACCCGGCGCAATCGAGCGCGCCCGCGCGATCGCCACGCGTTTCGGTTTCGAATTCGAATATCGCTTCACCGGATACGGGGAGCTCGGCACGCGACTCGGTGCCCTGGTCGCGGGGACGACCGCGTCATGGCAAGCCTGACCATCATCTCGTGGCGCGATATTCCCGCGCAGGTGGTGGTCAAACGCGGACGCGAGACCGCCAAAGCGCAGCTGTCGCCGCGCTTTCAGGAAGCCGTGGACCGCGCCGCCATGCGTGCCGGCAAGGGGAGCTCGGATGCCTACCTTGCGGACTGGAAGCGCTCGGAAGCGCGCTCCTGCGGTGAGGACCTGCAGGCGGAAGCTGCGGCGGAGGCCGCGCGCCTCGAGGCTCGCTACAGCGATGCCGACCTCGAGACGCTGATTCGCGCCAAAGGCCTCGCGACGGAACCCTAGATGTACGCGGTGCGACAGTGGTCGGTGCGCCATGCGCGCGGGCTGAACGCGTTCTACCGCGGTTTCGAGTCCGTGCTGGTTGCGCTCGATCCCCTCTTTCGCCGCGTCGGCTACCAGCGCCTCGAGCGCCCCGTGGCGCGCGTCGAGAAGTCCATCAAGGGGTTCCTGTTCGACTGCCGCATGTGCGGCCAGTGCATTCTTTCCTCGACCGGCATGTCCTGCCCGATGAATTGCCCGAAGAATCTGCGCAATGGACCGTGCGGGGGCGTGCGCGCCAACGGCCACTGCGAGGTGCGCCCGGAGATGAAGTGCGTATGGGTCGAGGCATTCTCCGGCGGCGGTCGCATCCCCGGCGGCCTCGAGGCCTTGCGCACCGTACAGCCGGCGGTCGACCGGCGGCTCCAGGGCTCCTCCTCGTGGCTGCGAGTGGTGCGCCAGCGTGTGGGAGAGCCCTCGTGAGATTCGAAGACGAGCCGGTCCCAGGCTACCCGCTGCCGATCCTTCCCGGGCACACCTCCCCCGGAAGGCTGGAGCGCGTGTTGCGCGCCGGGCTGTTCGCGGTGACCACCGAGCTCGATCCGCCGGACTCCGCCGACCCTGAAGAAGTCTACAAGCGCGCGCGCGTCTTCGACGGCTGCGTGGACGCGATCAACGCCACCGACGGCTCGGGCGCCAACTGCCACATGTCGAGCATGGCGGTGTGCGCGCTGCTCACGCACCGCGGCTACGCGCCCGTCATGCAGATCTCCTGCCGCGACAAGAACCGCATCGCTATCCAGGGTGACATCCTGGGAGGCGCGGCCATGGGCGTGTGCAACATCCTGTGCCTCACGGGCGATGGCGTGCAGGCCGGCGACCACCCCCAGGCGCTGCCCGTATTCGACCTCGACTGCATGTCGCTGCTCGAAACCGCGCGCACGCTGCGCGATGAGCATCGCTTTCTCTCCGGCCGCAAGATCACCTCGGCTCCGCGGGTGCTGCTCGGCGCCGCGGAGAATCCCTTCACCCACCCCATCGAGTGGCGCGCGCAGCGGCTCGCGAAGAAAGTGGCCGCCGGCGCGCAGTTCATCCAGACGCAATGGTGCTACGACGTGCCGGTGCTGCGCGCCTTCATGCAGCACGTGGAGGACCAGGGACTCCTCGACAAGGTGTTCATCCTCGTGGGCGTCGGACCGCTGCGCTCCGCCAAGTCGGCCGAGTGGATCCGTTCTCACGTCCCAGGCGTGCACATTCCCGATGAGGTCGTCAGACGCCTGGCGGGCGCCGCCGATCCCGCCGCCGAGGGTCGCCGGCTCTGCATCGAGATCATCCAGGAGGTCCGCACCATCAAGGGCGTGCACGGCGTGCACGTCATGGCGTTCCGCCAGGAACACACCGTCGCTGAAATCATCGAGCGCTCCGGCGTACTCGACGGCCGCGTGCCGTGGTACCCGGGACGCGACCCGCAAACTACCACCAGCAGGATGGCATCGTGACCGACACTGTGATCAGTTCCGCCACCAGGGAAGTCGTCATCGGCTTCGAGCGCCCGTTCGTCATGATCGGCGAGCGCATCAATCCGACCGGCCGCAAGATCCTCGCCGCCGAAATGGCCGCGGGCAATTTCAGCCGCGTGGAGGCCGATACCCGCGCACAGGTCGCCGCCGGCGCCCAGATGCTGGACGTCAACGCCGGCATTCCGCTGGCGGATGAGCCGGCGATCCTCGCCAGGACCGTGCAGCTGGTGCAGTCGATTACCGATTTGCCGCTGTCGATCGATTCCTCGATCGTCGCAGCTCTCGAGGCCGGCCTCGCGGTCTACAAGGGCAAGCCTCTGGTCAACTCTGTGACCGGCGAGGAGGAGCGCCTCGAGTCGGTGCTGCCGCTGGTCAAGAAGTATGGCGCTGCGGTGGTCGCCATCTCCAATGACGAGACCGGCATCTCGGAGGATCCGGATGTGCGCTTCGAGGTGGCGAAGAAGATCGTGCATCGCGCCCGCGATCATGGCATTCCGGTTAGCGACATCGTCGTCGATCCGCTGGTGATGCCGGTCGGCGCCATCAACCAGGCGGGCGTGCAGGTGATGCGGCTCCTCGGGCGGCTGCGCAACGAGCTGAAGGTGAATACCACCTGCGGCGCGTCCAACATCAGCTTCGGCCTTCCGGCGCGCGAGGGGATCAGCGCCGTATTCCTGTCGATGGCGATCGGCGCCGGCATGACCTCCGCGATCATGAATCCGATGCACGTCGAGATCGTCAAGGCATGCATGGGAGCGGACGTCATGATGGGTCATGACCCGCACTGCGAGCGCTGGATCAGGCGCTTCCGCGAAGCCCCACCGATGGCGGCCGGCGGTGGCGTCGCCGCGGCTCCCGAAGGCGCCGCGCGCGGCCGGCGCGAAGGCGGGCACCGGAGGCGCGCGCAGAGCCAGGCATGAGCGGCAAGGACCCACTGGTCGTCTTCACGCCCTCCGGCAAGCGCGGACGCTTTCCGGTCGGCACGCAACTGCTGCAGGCGGCACGGAGCCTGGGGGTCGACGTCGACTCGGTGTGCGGCGGACGCGCCCTCTGCGGACGCTGCCAGGTGCTGGTCATGGAGGGCGACTTTCCCAAGCATGGTGTCGCTTCCAACGCGGCCCACGCCTCGCCGGTGAGCGAGGCCGAGCAGAGCTTCTCGCGGCGGCGCCCGCTGCCGGCAGGACATCGACTCTCGTGCTCGACACGCATCGAGGGCGATCTCGTCATCGACGTACCGGCCGCGAGCCAGGTCCACCGCCAGGTGGTGCGCAAGGCGGCCGATGCCCGCTCCATCACCCTCGATCCGGTGGTGCATCTGCACTACGT
>DATGJR010000017.1:0-6915 GCA_035295065.1 Steroidobacteraceae bacterium | reverse complement strand
CCGGTCTCTTCAAGGGCGCACTCGAAGCGCGCGCACCGCGCTTCACCAACCGGATGCTGATGGCCGGCGCCGAGGCGATCGCCCGATGCGCGGGAGAGGAGCTGGTGCCCGATCCACTGGACCCAAAGCTGCACGAGCAGGTGACGGAGGCGGTGCGGGCAGCCGCTGCCACCGCGGGCGGCTGAGCTGATGGCGGAACTCAAGGGGCCGGACGCACCGGTGCGGCGACAGGTCGGCGCTCTGGCGCTCATGCTGACGGGACTCGGATCGATCATCGGATCCGGGTGGCTCTTCGGCGCGTGGCGTGCCGCCGGGCTCGCGGGTCCTGGGGCGGTCTGGGCCTGGGTGCTGGGAGCGGCCATCATCGGGATGATCGCCCTCACCTATGCCGAGCTCGGCGCGATGTTCCCCGAATCCGGCGGCATGGTGCGCTACGCGCATTATTCCCACGGCTCTCTCGTCGGGTTCATGGCCGCGTGGGCCAACTGGATCTCGATCGTGTCGGTCATTCCGGTGGAGGCCGAGGCCTCGGTACAGTACATGGCCTCCTGGCCCTACCGCTGGGCGCACGACCTTTACCTGCATCTGCCCGACGGCCACGGCGAGCTCGCGCCCTGGGGACTCGGCATCGCCGCGCTCCTCGTCATCGTCTATTTCCTCATCAATTTCTGGAGCGTGAAGGTCTTCGCTCATTCCAACACCGCCATCACGCTCTTCAAGCTGGTGGTGCCGGCGGCCACGGGTCTGGCGCTGATCGCGAGCGGCTTCCACCGGCACAACTTCAGTGTCGGCGTGAGCGGCGGCGAGGCCCATGCCCTCGACTCTGCCGCCGTACTCAACGCCGTCGCCACGGCCGGCATCGTCTTCAGCTTCAACGGCTTTCAAAGTCCCGTGAATCTCGCCGGCGAGGCGCGCAACCCGGCGCGCGCGGTGCCGTTTGCGGTGCTGGGCTCGATCGGCATTGCGGCCGTGGTGTACGTGATCCTCCAGGTGGCCTACCTCGGGGCGGTGCCGCCGGAGATGCTGGCGCGTGCCGGCTGGCACGGCATCGATCTGCGCTCGCCCTTCGCGGAGCTGGCGCTGCTGGTGAACCTCAATTGGCTGGCGGTGCTGCTCTACGCCGACGCATTCGTGAGCCCGAGCGGCACCGGCATGACCTATACCGCGAGCACCGCACGCATGATCTACGGCATGCAGCGCAACGGCACGCTGCCGGCGGTGCTCGGGGCGCTGAATCCGAAGTACGGTGTGCCGCGTCCGGCGATGTGGCTGAACCTCGCCGTCTCGTTCCTGTTCCTGTTCTTCTTCCGCGGCTGGGGCAAGCTCGCCGCGGTGATCTCGGTGGCGACCATCATCTCCTACCTCGCGGGCCCGGTGAGCGCGCTGGTGCTGAGGCGGACCGCCGCCGAGATCCAACGGCCGTTGCGCGTGCGGGGGTTGCCGGTGATCGCCGCGCTCGGGTTCGTGTGCGCGACGGAGCTCCTCTACTGGGCGAAGTGGCCCCTCACGGGTGGCGTCATCCTGCTCGTGGTCGTGGCGCTCCCCATCTATTTCTACTATCAGGCGCGAGCCGGCTGGCAGGACTTCGCGCGCCACGCGCGCGGCGCCTACTGGCTCATCGCCTATCTGCCCGTCATCGCTCTGGTCTCCTGGGCCGGGAGCGCGAAGTTCGGCGGGCGCGACTACATCGTCTGGGGCTGGGACCTGGTGGTGGTGGCCCTCATCGGACTGGTCTTTTTCCTCTGGGGCCGCTCTTCGGGGTGGCGCACGCCGGCGGTGACCGCGGCGGCCCGGGGCGAGTCGGTCAGTACGGCAGACTGAAGCGCCGGTAGGCCGCCGCCAGCAGCCACAGAGGGCCGATCAGGAGGAACTGCAGGTCCTTGAAGAACGAGGGGCGCTTACCCTCGATGGCGTGACCGACAAACTGCCCGATCCAGGCCACGACGAAAATGACGACTGACGTGACCCACAGCGGCCAGGGGAGTCCCGCGAGGGCGTGCGTGAGATAAAGCAGCGCGACAAACGCGAGCGCCACGCCCGCGGCGAGCGCGGGGGACAGCGTCAGGTAGTAGATGATCGCCGCGGCGGCCGCGAGGATCGCCCAGTTGAGCCAGGGGAGGCGGTCGGTCAGGGCCGCCGGCACAGGGATGGACCATAGAAGTCCCATCACCGAGAGCACGATCGGCGGGACGCACAGCCAGTGCAGGAGCTTATTGGTCGGGTTCTGGTGGCTCGAGCCGTAGTCGCTCAGCCAGTCGGCGACGGTGCGCATAGCGCAATGACGCTACGCCGCGCACCGTCGCCTCGCAAGGATCTTCAGGCTTCGACCATCAACCCGCGCAGCTTCCCGAGCGCGCTCGCCTCGATCTGCCGGATGCGCTCGGCTGAGACGCCGTACTTCTCGGCAAGCTCGTGCAGCGTCGCCTTGCCTTCGGACATCCAGCGACGCTCGACGATGTCGCGGCTGCGCGCATCGAGACGCCCGAGCGCGCCCTGAAGGCGCTCGGTGCTGTCATCGGCAGCTTCGGCGTCCTCTACCGCCTCTGCCGGATCCGATCCGGGCGAGGGCAGGTAAGCGGCGGGACTGAAGGTATCCTCATCGTCGGCCTCAGGCGTCGGATCGAAGGAAAGATCGCGAGCCGCGAGGCGCTTCTCCATCTCCGTGACATCGCTCGGAGACACGCCGAGGTCGCGCGCAACGGCTGCGGTCTCGTCCGCCGACAGCCACGTCAGGTTCTTCTTCATGCGCCGCAGATTGAAGAAGAGCTTGCGCTGCGCCTTGGTGGTGGCGACCTTCACCAGCCGCCAGTTGCGCAGCACGTATTCATGGATCTCGGCCCGAATCCAATGCACCGCGAAGGAGACGAGTCGCACATTGAGCGTCGGGTCGTAGCGCTTGACGGCCTTCATGAGGCCGACGTTGCCCTCCTGGATGAGGTCACCGACCGGAAGTCCGTAGCCGGTATACCCGCGAGCGATGTGCACGACGAATCTCAGGTGCGACAGCACCAGGCTGCGCGCCGCCTCCAGATCCCCGTGCTCACGGAAGCGCTCGGCGAGCGCGCGCTCTGCCTCGCGCGACAACACCGGAATGCGGCCCACGCGCTCGAAGTAGGCGTCGAGACTCCCGAGCGGACCGGCTAATGCCAGATCGCCCGGGCGGGCAATCAATGCGGTACCTGAAGTCATCGTGGCTCCCATTGGGCTGCGATATTAGCAGTCACCACATTAGAGTGCTAAGCACCCGGATAGTTCCCAGCAGGACCCCTGGCACGTCCTTTCAGAACAATAGCTTAGGCGTGCTTTCCCGCCAGGCAATCCCCCATCCGGGAGGGTCGCGCGCGTCTCCTTGGAGGCCGGGTGGCCGGGAGCCCCGAGCCTGGGCTAGAGTTTCGCCGGCCGAAAAAACAAAGGGGGGTCCCATGATGAGCTTGTCCATGCTCTGGTTGCCTATCCTGGTCTCCGCCGTGATCGTATTCGTCGCGAGCAGCGTGATCCACATGGCGCCGCTTTGGCACAAGAACGATTTTGCGCCCATGCCGCGCGAGTCCGAGGTCCTCCAGGCGCTGCGCCCGTTCGCGATTCCTCCCGGCGACTACTTCATACCGCGTCCTGTCTCCAGAGAGGTGATGCGCTCGCCGGAGTTCCAGGAGAAGGTGTCCAAGGGACCGGTCGCCGTCATGACCGTCATGCCCAATGGCATGTTCCAGATGGGATCGAAGCTCGGGCAGTGGTTCGTGTTTGTGGTGGTGGTCGGGATCTTCACCGCCTACGTCACCAGCCACAGCCTTTTGGCCGGAGCCCCCTATCTCAAGGTGTTTCAGATCGCCGGCGCCACGGCCTTCATCGGCTACGCGCTGGCTCTGGTGCAACTCTCGATCTGGTACAACCGCTCGTGGACCCTCACCCTCAAGGCGGCCTTCGACGGCCTGATTTATGCCTCGCTCACCGCCGGCGCCTTCGGTTGGCTCTGGCCGCACTGAAAAGTTAAGAGTGCGTCACGCCTGCATAACATAAGCCATGGAATGATATAGTCATTCAAGGGAGCTTGAGCCTTAGCGAGGCGTTCGGACAATGAATCAGGGTGGAGGTCTCTGGGTCACCGCAGTGCTTTGTCTGGCGTTCGCCAGCGCTGCTGCTGCGCAGCAGCAGCCTGCTGCCATTCACACCAGCTTCGCGAAGCGCACGACGCACGAGCCGGTGCTGCGCTCGAGCGCCGCGCTGGTGCTCGATGCGACGGGGTCCTCCGTGCTTTACGCGCGCCACTCCGACGTCGCGATGCCCATCGCCTCGATCACCAAGCTCATGACGTCGCTGGTCGTCATGGAAGCCGGCCAGCCGCTCGATGAGACGCTCGAGGTCACGAGCGATGACGTCGCTCACGGACGCGGCGCCGTCTCGCGTCTCGCGCCCGGCACCACGCTCACGCGCGGCGACCTCATGCATCTGGCGCTCATGGCCTCGGAGAATCGCGCGGCGCACGCGCTGGCGCGCAACTTCCCCGGCGGGGTCGATGCCTGTGTGGATGCCATGAACGTCAAGGCGCGGCAGCTCGGCATGCAAGCCACGCGTTTTGTCGAGCCGACGGGCCTTTCTGAGGAGAACGTCGCGAGCGCCGAGGATCTTTCCAAGCTGGTGATGGCGGCGGCCAAGGTGCCGGCCATCCGCGAGTACTCCACCGACACGAGCTACGACGTGCGCGTCGGACGGCGCCTGGTCACCTTCCGCAGCACCGACTCCCTCACCTCGAAGTCCGACTGGGACATCGTGGTGCAGAAGACCGGCTACATCGCGCGCGCCGGACGGTGCCTGGTGATGCAGACCGTCATCGAAGCACGCACCGTGGTCATCGTGCTGCTCAACTCCTACGGCAAGCGCACCCGCGTCGCCGATGCACGCCGCATCCGCCGCTGGATGGAAAGCTCCGAGCACTTCCGCGCGATCGCCTCCGATCGCACCACCGCCGCCGCGACCTGAAATTGACTACCCGCGCGGCTCGATGCTGCGCAGATGGCGCGCGGCCGAGATCCACGCGCCTATCCACCCGAGCGCAGCCCCGGCTCCGAGGAGGGCCGCGACATCCTCGGCACTCGGGCCGTGCAGCGTGAAACGGCTGCCGTAGAGCTTCGCCAGATTCGCCACCGACTCCCCGAGCAGGGACATCGCCAGCGCGATGATGCCCCAGGCGAGGAGCGCCCCGCCCACTCCGTAGAGCAGCCCGATATAGAGGAACGGACGGCGCACGAAGGAGTTGGAGCCACCCACCAGCTTGATGACCTCGACCTCGGCGCGGCGGCCGGCGATCTCGAGGCGGATGGTGTTGCCGATGACCGCGATCACGCCGAGGCCGAGGAGCCCGGCCGCCATCAGCAGGAGCTCCCGCAGCACCTCGAGGATGCCGTTGAAGCGCTGCACCCACTGTGAATCCACCTGCACCAGGTCGACCTCGGGCCAGGCACGGAAATAGCCGCGCAATGCTTCGAGCGCGGCGGCCGAGGTCGCCTCGGCGCGCGGGCGCACGTGCAGCACGTGCGGCAGGGGATTCTCCTTCAGCGCCGCGAGCGCATCGCCGAAGCCGGAGTAGGTGCGAAAGTCCTCGAGTCCCTGATCGGAGGAAATCAGCGTGACCTGCGCGATGTCGGGGCGTGCGCGCGCGGCGTTGGCGAGCTGCTGGGCCTTGGCGAGCGGCACTTCGGTCTTGAAATACACCGAGAGCTCGATGGCGCTGCCGAAGTTGCCGGTGGCCGCCTGCGCGTTGGTGACGAGCAGCCGCAGGCTCGCGGGCAGGGCGAGTGCGAGCGCGATCACCACCAGCGTCAGCAGCGTCGACAGCGGGTTGCGCACCAGCCGCCCGAGCGAGCCGAGCAGCGCCTGCAGATGTCCGACCCGCAGACTCACCGGGTGGCCACCACGCTCGGCAGGCTGTCGGGCGCTCCGCCCCCCTGCAGGTGACCGTTCTCCAGCGTGATGACCCGCTGCCCGAACTCCCTCACCAGGTGCAGATCGTGCGTCGCGACCACCACCGTGACGCCGACGTCCTGGAAACGGCGGAAAAGGCGCATCACCTCGAGAGAGAGATCGGGATCGAGATTGCCGGTCGGCTCATCCGCAATGAGGAGCGGGGGCTTGCTCACCACCGCGCGCGCGATGCCAACCCGCTGCTGCTCGCCCACCGAGAGCTCCTGCGGCAGGGCGCGCTCGCGCCCGAGCAGGCCAACCTGATCGAGCGCCGCGCGCACCCGCTTGTCGATCTCCTTCAGCGGTGTAGCCGCCACCGCCAGCGGCAGCGCCACATTGTCGAACACCGGACGGTCGGCGAGGAGCTTGTGGTCCTGGAACACCACGCCGATCCGACGACGGAAGGCGGCGATGTGGCGGGGCTTGAGCGCGCGGGTGTTCTTGCCGTTCACCAGCACCGTCCCGCGTGTCGGCCGCTCGAGCAGCGCGATCAGCTTCAGGACCGTGCTCTTGCCGGCACCGGAGCGGCCGGTGAGAAACACCATCTCACCGGTGTGCACGTTGAAGCTGACGTTCTCGAGCGCCACGCGCCCGTTGGCGTAGCGCTTCGAGACCTGCTCGAAGACGATCACGGGGCGCTTCCCTCCCCCGGGCCCTCGACCAGGGCTGCGGCAAAAGCCGCCGCGTCGAATTCGCCGAAGTCCTCCAGGGCCTCGCCCACGCCGACGAAGCGGATCGGAAGCTTCAATTCCTCGGCGATGGCAATCACGATGCCGCCGCGCGCGGTGCCGTCGAGCTTGGTGAGGACGAGGCCGGTGACGCCGACCGCCGCGCCGAACTGCCGCGCCTGCGCGAGTGCGCTCTGGCCCTGGTTGGCATCGAGCACCAGCAGCACCTCGTGCGGGGCTGAAGGATCGCGGCGCTCGATGACGCGGCGGACTTTCTTCAGCTCTTCCA
>DATGJR010000016.1:0-20030 GCA_035295065.1 Steroidobacteraceae bacterium | reverse complement strand
CACTCTCGAGGCGACCGGGCTGCCGCCGAGCGCGCTCGAGCTCGAGATCACCGAGACCGTGGTGCAGACCGGCAGCGCCACGGTCGAATCGCTCCACCGGCTGCGTGCACTCGGGGTGTCGATTGCGCTCGATGACTTCGGCATGGGCTACTCCTCCCTCACCTCGCTCGAGCAGCTGCCGATCACGCGCGTGAAGCTCGACCGCCAGCTGGTGGCCGGTGTCGACAGCAATCCGCGCTCCGCCGCCATCGTGCGGTCGATCGTGGCGCTGTGCCATGGCCTTGGCCTGCAGGTGGTGGCCGAGGGAGTCGAGCGATCTGCGCAGCTCGAATTCCTTTCGCAGTGCGGACCGGTGAGTGTGCAGGGATATCTGCTCGCCCAGCCGGTGGAGGCCCTGGCCGCCGCCACCGAAGCGCAGGCCGCGGCCGAGCGGGCGCGGCGGACACTCGCAGCCGCCGCCGGTCTCGGCCATCGCGAGGCGGGCGAGCACCTGGTATTCGTGGGCAGCTCCGGACGGCGCCGCATACCCTAGCCGGGTTAGACTCCGGTAGATGCTTCTGACCGCACAGGACATCTACCATTTCCGCGAGGGCACGTACCTGCGCGCCTATGAGCGCCTGGGCGCACATCCCGTGCCGGCGGCCGAGGGCGCATCCCCCGCAACGAGCTTCGCGGTCTGGGCGCCGAATGCATCCGCGGTATCGGTGATCGGGGACTTCAATGGCTGGGAGCGGGGGCGGCATCCGCTGAGCGCGCGCGCCGACTCCTCCGGCATCTGGGAAGGGACGGTGACGGGCGTCGGCCGCGGCGCGCTCTACAAGTACCACGTAGTCGAGCGCGACGGTCGCCGCGGAACCGACAAGGCCGACCCTTACGGCTTTCGCTGCGAGGTTCCGCCGCGCACCGCATCCGTGGTTTGGGACCTCGACTACGCATGGGGCGATGCGGCGTGGATGGAGGGGCGCCGCGCCCCCAACGCTCTCGGCGCGCCCTGGTCGATCTACGAGGTACACCTCGGCTCGTGGCGGCGCGTACCCGAGGCGGGCAACCGCTCGCTCGGCTACCGCGAGCTCGCGCACGCGCTCGCCGATTACGCCACCGAGCTCGGCTTCACCCACGTCGAGCTCCTGCCCGTGATGGAGCATCCCTTCTACGGCTCATGGGGGTACCAGGTCACTGGCTACTTCGCACCCACCGCGCGCTACGGCACCCCGCAGGAATTCATGTACTTCGTCGATCACCTGCACCAGCGCGGCATCGGCGTGGTGCTCGACTGGGTGCCCTCGCACTTCCCCACCGACGAGCATGGACTCGCGAACTTCGACGGCACGCACCTCTACGAGCACGCCGACCCGCGCCAGGGTTTTCACCCCGAGTGGAGCAGCTCGATCTTCAACTACGGTCGCGCCGAAGTGCGCAATCTCCTCGGCAGCAGCGCCCTCTTCTGGCTCGAGCGCTACCACATCGATGCGCTGCGCGTGGACGCCGTGGCTTCCATGCTCTATCTCGACTACGCGCGGCGCGAGGGCGAGTGGATCCCCAACCGCTTCGGCGGTCACGAGAATCTCGAGGCGGTCGAGTTCGTGCGGCAGCTGAACCTCGCGGTCTACCGCGACCATCCCGATACACAGACGATCGCCGAGGAGTCGACCGCCTGGCCGATGGTGTCGCGTCCGACCTATCTCGGGGGACTCGGCTTTGGACTCAAGTGGAACATGGGCTGGATGCACGACACGCTCGATTACTTCCGGCAGGACCCGGTGCACCGCAAGTATCACCACAGCCGCCTCACCTTCAGCATCTGGTACGCCTTCACCGAGAACTTCGTGCTGCCGCTGTCGCACGATGAAGTGGTGCACGGCAAGGGCTCGCTCCTCGGCAAGATGCCCGGAGACGAATGGCAGCAGTTCGCGAGCCTGCGACTGCTGTTTGGCTACATGTGGACCCATCCTGGAAAAAAGCTGCTGTTCATGGGAGGAGAGTTCGGCCAGCGGCGCGAATGGCAGCACGACGAGAGCCTCGAGTGGCATGTGCTGCGCTACCCGCTGCATGCGGGCGTGCAGCACTGGGTGCGCGATCTCAACCGGCTGTACCGCGAGACGCCGGCGCTCTACGAGCTCGACTTCAGCGAGGCCGGCTTCAGCTGGATCGATTGCGACCAGGCGGACATCAGCGTGATCGCGTTCCTGCGCCGCGACCGCTCCGGCGGGGTGGCACTGGTGGTGTGTAACTTCACGCCCGTCCCGCGCGAGCGCTACAGGCTCGGCGTGCCGCGGGGCGGCCGCTGGCGCGAACGCCTCAACAGCGACGCAACCGACTATGGCGGCAGCGGCCAGGGAAACTTAGGCGCCCTCGAGACGTCGCAGACTCCTTACCATGGCCAGGCTTTTTCACTGCACCTGCGGCTGCCGCCGCTCGCGGTGGTGGTGCTGACGCCCGGCTGACCCGCGTTCCCGGAATCAACCCGCGCCACGCACGCGCAAAAGCGCACGGAGCCCTCAGCGGTAGCCCCGCGCCTGCAGCGTGAAGAGGTGCGCGTAACGGCCGTTGAGCGCCATGAGCTCCTCGTGCGTGCCACGCTCGACGATATGCCCGCGGTTGAGCACCGCGATCTGATCCGCCATACGCACCGTCGAGAAGCGATGCGAGATGAGGATGGTGACGCGATCGTGCGCCAGCTGGCGGAAATGCTCGAAGACCTCGGCCTCCGCCTCTGCATCCATGGCCGCGGTCGGCTCGTCCAGCACCAGAATGTCGGCGCGGGTGCGCATGAAGGCGCGCGACAGCGCAATCTTCTGCCACTGACCGCCGGAGAGCTCGCGCCCGTCGCGGAACCACTTGCCGAGCTGCGTGCGATAGCCCCCCGGCAGCGCCTCGATGAACTCGCTCGCCTGCCCCTTACCGGCGGCGCTGCGCCAGCGCGCCTCGTCCTCGAAGTAGCGCTCATCGCCCGCCCCCACGTTCTCCCCGACCAGCATCTGGTAGCGGACGAAGTCCTGGAAAATGACGCCGATACGCGCGCGCAGCGCCGCCTCGTCCCACTCGGTGAGATCGCGGCCGTCGAGGAGGATGCGCCCGGCGGTGGGCAGATAGAGGCGCGTCAGGAGCTTGATGAGCGTGGTCTTGCCGGAGCCGTTCTCGCCGACGAGCGCCAGGCTCGCGCCGGGCTTCAGGTGCAGCGTCACGTGCTCGAGCGCGGCCTCTTCGGCGCCGGGGTAGGTAAAGCTCACGTCCTCGAAGCGAACGCCGTCTTCGGGGTCCGGGCCGTGCAGCGCCGCACCCCCGGGCGAGGCCACCGGCGTCTCGAGGTATTCGTAAAGCGTCGACAGATAGAGGTTGTCCTCGTACATGCCGCCCACCGCGGAGAGCATCGCCGAGACCGCCGACTGCCCCTGCCGGAAGAGCGCCAGATACATGGTCATCTGCCCGAGCGTGATGAGCCGGCGCACCGTGCTCACGGCGATCCAGGCGTAGGCTGCGTAAAGGGCGGCGGTGGCGATGAGGCCGAGCACGAAGCCCCAGGCGTCGCGGCGCACGGTGAGCGCGCGGTCCTCGCCATACAGGCGGCGGAAGATGGCGCGGTAGCGCTCCAGCAATCGCGCGCCCAGACCAAAGAGCTTGACCTCCTTGGCATGATCCTCGCGCGCGATCACGGTCTCGAGATACAGCTGCATGCGCGACTCGGGCGAGCGCCAGCGAAAGAGGCGAAAGGCATCGCCCGAGAATTTGACCTCGGCAACGAAAGCCGGGAGCCCCGCGAGCAGCAGCACCGCGACCGCCCACGGCGAGAAGTGCGCGAGCAGCACCGCGTAGCTCGCGAGCGACAGGCCGTTCTGAATGAGGCCGAAGGTGCGGGTGACGAGGCTCAGCGGCCGGGTGGAGGCCTCACGGCGCGCGCGCGTCAGCTTGTCATAGAACTCTGAGTCCTCGAAGTGCTGCAGTTCCAGCGTCAGCGCCTTCTCGAGGATCATCACGTTGACGCGCTGACCCAGCTGCGCACGCAGCAGCGACTGGCACAGCGAGAGCCCGCGCTGCGCAGCCGCGATCGCGGCCACCAGCGTCCCCTCGAGCACCACCAGCGCCACGACGTGCGAGGCGGTTGCGGCGCCGCGCATCGCCGCAACCACCGCATCCACGATCAGGGAGCCCACGTAAGCCACCGAGGCGGGCAATACGCCGGCCAGCAGCGTCAGCAGTCCCAGCGCCAGGGTGAGCACACGGTCGGTGCTCCACACCAGCGCGAGCGCGCGACGACTGTAACGGAACACGCCGAAGAAGCCGCGCAGCGTCAACTCCTCGACGGCCGGCGGCGCAGCCTGCTGGCTGCGGCGTGGCGGATGAGCCGCGCTCGCCACGGGTAAGCCTCCTCACGCGATGAAGATCGATGCGATGTGGGGGCGATTATCGGCTATTCCAGAGCGCCGCCGGCCCGTCGGCGCAAGCCCTCCACCCAGCCCTCGCAGAGCGCCACCGCCTCGCGCGGCCGGAACCGCCCGGGCTCGAGACACCACTCGAGCCACAGGCCGTCGATGAGAGCTGTGAGACCGATGGCGGCCAGGCGCAGATCCAGGCGCCGGGCGCGGCGCGCGCGCGTGCCCGCGGCGCCCCCCGGCAGATCCGCGAGCATGTTGTGCACCAGTCGCACGTAGTCGGCATAAGTCTCGCGCTGCACGCGCTGGATCAGGCGCGAGTGGCGATACATGCCCCAGAAAACCACCCACACGGCCAGCACGTCCGCGTCGAGATTAGGGGGCGAGAAGGAGGCCGTGAGGAAGGCACGCAGCCGGGCCGCGGGTGTCTTATCCGCGCGCGCCACCGCAGCCTGCAGCCCCTCCACCAGCTCGCGGTTGAAGTGCCGGTAGGCAGCGGCGACCAGCTCGTCCTTGTTGGGAAAGTGATGGTTGATGAGCCCGACCGAAACGCCCGCCTGGGCGGAGATGGTGCGGATCGAGAGTCCATCGTGACCGTAGCGCTTCAGGCATTCGATGGTGGCGGCGATGAGCGCCGCGCGCCGCTGCGCCGGGAGCTGGCGCTCGAAACGTGGCCGGGTGCCCGCGGCGCTCTCGGGAGCCGCAAGTGCGCGTGCCGACCCGACGGCCGCCGAGCCGCGTGCACGCGGCGCCTTCAAGCGACCCTGCGCAGCCGGCCGCGGCGGAAATCGCTGAGTATCTCGCGCGCGGCGTTGTGTCCCGGAGCGCCCGTCACGCCGCTCCCCGGGTGCGTGCCGGCGCTGCAGAGGTAGAGCCCGGAGAGCGGACCCCGATAGTTGCCGTAGCCGAGCAGCGGACGCGCCGAGAACAGCTGATCGAGACTCATGACGCCGTGCGAGATGTCGCCGCCGGTGAGTCCGAAGGTTCGCTCCAGGTCGAGCGGGCTGAAGACCTGGCGTCCGAGCACCGCCGCCTTGAAGTTAGGCGCGTAGCCATTCACGGTATCGATCATCAGATCCGCGACCTGCTCGCGATGTGCGTCCCAGGAGGCCCCGTCCGGGAGCTCGGGCGCCACGTGCTGACAGAACAGGCTCGCTACGTGCTGTCCCGCAGGCGCGAGACTGTCATCGAGCGTCGAGGGGAGCACGACCTCGATGATCGGTTGCTGCGACCAGCCGTGCAGTCGCGCATCGAAGTACGCCTTCTCCATGTAGCGCAACGTCGGGGCGAGAATGATCCCGGCGGTGTGATGGTCGCCGAGTGCGGTACCCGGCAGGCAGCTGAAGTCGGGGAGCTCGGCGAGCGCCACGTTCATGCGGAAGGTCCCCGAGCCGCAGCGGTACTGACTGATGCGCTCGCGAAACTCCGCCGGCAGCGAGCGTGGCTCGAAGAGCTTGAGATACAGGAGCTTGGGGTTGAGGTTCGAGACCACGGCTGCACCGCGCAGGGTCTCGCCCGATTCGGTGATCGCCCCGACCGCCCGGCCATTCTCGACCAGCACCTGCCGCACCGGCGTCGACACGCGGATCACGGCGCCACGCGCCGTGGCGCTGCGGGCCATCGCCTCGGAGATCGCGCCCATGCCGCCGATCGCGTGCCCCCAGGCACCGGGCTTGCCATTCACCTCGCCGAACACGTGGTGCAGCAGCACATACGCCGTGCCGCCCGAGTAAGGGCTCGCGTAATTGCCGACGATACCGTCGAAGCCGAACACCGCCTTGATCGGATCGCTCTCGAACCAGCGGTCCAGATAGTCGCCGGCCGACATGGAAAAGAGCGACAGGAGCTCGCGCCGCAGCTCCATGTCGAGCTTGCGCAGCCGCCCCCCGACCCTCGCCGCGCGCAGCATCTCGGGCAGCGCCCCGCGCCAGCTCCCCGCCACCGCATTCGGCGGCGTCACCAGCACCAGGTCGCGCAACACCTGGGCGATGGCGTCCAGCCGCGCGCCGTACTCGGGAATGCGCGCCGCATCGCGCGGCGAGAAGCGCGCCACGCTCGCCGCGGTGCGCCCCTCACCGGTCAGCAGGTAGCGCCCGTCGGCGGTCGGAAGGAAGTTGGCGCAGCGCCGCTCGACGATCCGCAGCCCGTGACGGGGCAACTCCAGATCGCGGATCACCTTGGGGTTGAGGAGCGAGACGGTATAAGCGGCTACCGAGTTGCGAAATCCGGGGTGGAACTCCTCGGTGACGGCGGCGCCTCCGACTACCGCGCGCCGCTCGAGCACGGTCACGCTGAGCCCCGCCGCCGCGAGGTACGCGGCGCAAGTGAGGCCGTTGTGACCACCGCCGATGATCAACACATCGCTGGATGCCGGGGATGCCATGGCGCCCTGCAGCATAGCGCACCTGCCCAGCCGAAGCGTCCATTGCCTTGTTGAACGAATGTCCAAGAGCGCAGAAAGCGGCGTCGCAGGCGCGTGCGGTTATGATATTGAGAGCGCGGCGGGCGAGCCGCCTCACACGTTCAGGGAGCTGCATGGATATCGCGCACCTCGTCCAGTCGTCGGTGGCCCCGGTCTTTCTGCTCTCCGGGGTCGCCGCCACGCTCGGAGTGCTCACCAACCGCCTGGCGCGGGTGGTGGACCGTGCGCGCACGCTCGAGCAGCGCCTCGCGGACCATCCGCTCGACAAGGGTCCGCTGCACGGTGAGCTCGAGGTGCTGGCGCGGCGGGCCGGCTATATCTACAAGGCCATATCGATGGCGGCGATCGCAGCGCTGCTCGTCGCGCTGGTGGTGGTCGCGCTGTTTGCCGATGCCTTCCTCAGCCTGCACCTCGAACTGACCATCGCCCTGCTCTTCGTCGGAGGAATGGTCTGCCTCGCCGCCGCCTTCATCGCCTTCTTCATCGAAGTGCGCATTGCGGTTGCGACGTTGCGGATCGGGCTGCCTCACAAGGCCAATTAGCCAGTTTTATCAATAGCTTACCGACGAAACCGGCGCCCTTTGGGGCGTTCTGCTACCCTGCGCACCCTTTTTTCGATGCCGCCTCACGGAAAGCGTCGCGGCCTTCCCAATGAATCGCCCCATCCGCAACATCGCCATCATCGCGCACGTCGATCACGGCAAGACGACGCTGGTCGACTGCCTGCTACAGCAGTCCGGCACCTTCGCCGCGCACGAGCGCGTGACCGAGCGCGTCATGGACTCGAACGACATCGAGCGTGAGCGCGGCATCACGATCCTCGCCAAGAACTGCGCCATCGAGTACGGCGGCACGCGCATCAATATCGTCGACACCCCCGGGCACGCGGACTTCGGCGGCGAGGTCGAGCGGGTATTGTCGATGGTGGATGGCGTGCTGCTGCTGGTCGATGCGGTCGAGGGCCCGATGCCCCAGACCCGCTTCGTGACGCGCAAGGCGCTCGCCCAGGGCCTCAAAGCCATCGTGGTGGTCAACAAGATCGACCGCCCGGGGAGCCGGCCCGCGTGGGTGGTCGACCAGACCTTCGATCTGTTCGACAAGCTCGGCGCGAACGACGCGCAGCTCGATTTCCCGGTGATCTACACCTCGGCGCTGCAGGGTTGGGCGAGCACCGACTACACCGAGCGCCGTCCCGACATGTCGGCGCTGTTCGAAGCGATCCTCGCGCACGTACCTCCGCCCGCGGCCGAGGCCGAGATGCCTCTGCAGATGCAGATCTCGACGCTCGACTACAACTCCTACGTGGGCCGCATCGGCATCGGCCGCATCCGCCGCGGCGTCGTACGCGCGGGCGAGACCGTGGCACTGCGCTACGGCGATGAGGACCGCGGCACGGCCAAAATCGGCCAGGTGCTCTCCTTCACCGGCCTCGAGCGGCTGCCGGTCGAGGAAGCGGGTGCGGGCGACATCGTCGCGATCACCGGCATCGAGGCGGTCAACATCGGGCTCACGGTGTGCGATGCGGAGCACCCGGTGGGGCTGCCGCCGATCTTCGTGGACGAGCCGACGCTGCAGATGAATTTCCA
This sequence comes from Steroidobacteraceae bacterium, assembly GCA_035295065.1. Taxonomy (GTDB): domain Bacteria; phylum Pseudomonadota; class Gammaproteobacteria; order Steroidobacterales; family Steroidobacteraceae; genus 13-2-20CM-66-19. The sequence goes on along the minus strand of DATGJR010000016.1, from coordinate 11,652 downwards.
GGTCAACACCTCGCCCCTCGCCGGTCGCGAAGGCAAGTTCGTCACCAGCCGGCAGCTGCGCGAGCGGCTCTACCGCGAGCTCCAGTCGAACGTGGCGCTGCGCGTCGAAGACACCGATGAGCCGGACGTGCTGCGCGTCTCCGGCCGCGGCGAGCTGCATCTCACGATTCTGATCGAGAACATGCGCCGCGAGGGCTATGAGCTGGCCGTGTCACGTCCGCAGGTGCTCACCAAGGTGGTGGACGGCGAGGTGCACGAGCCCTTCGAGGCACTCACCGTCGACATCGATGAGGAGCACCAGGGAGCGGTCATGGAGGCCCTCGGCGGCCGGCGTGCCGAGCTTGCCGACATGAGCATCGGTCAGGGGCGCGTGCGGCTCGAGTATCGCGTGCCGGCGCGGGGACTCATCGGCTTTCAGGGCGAGTTCCTCACCCTGACGCGCGGCACCGGGCTCATGAGCCACATTTTCGATGGCTTCGGGGCCGTCAAAGGCGAGATCCCCGACCGCCACAATGGCGTGCTGGTGAGCAACGAGAACGGTGAGGCGGTGGCGTACGCGCTCTTCAACCTGCAGGAGCGCGGGCGGATGTTCGTCGCTCCGGGCGAGAAGCTCTACGAGGGCATGATCATCGGCATCCACAGCCGCGACAACGACCTGGTCGTGAACCCGATCAAGACCAAGAAGCTCACCAACATCCGCGCCGCCGGCAAGGACGATGCCATCCTGCTGACGCCTCCCATCCAGCTCACCCTCGAGTACGCGGTCGAATTCATCGCCGAGGACGAGCTGGTCGAGGTGACGCCGGTCTCGATTCGCATCCGCAAGCGCTTCCTCAAGGAGCAGGATCGCAAGCGCGCCGCGCGCGCCGAGGCGGCAGTGTCGGCCTGAGCTGCGGCGCGCTACACCTCGCGCGCGTGGGTGATGCCGATGAAGGTCAGGAACTCGGCGCGGGTGCGCGCATCGCTCCTGAAAGTGCCGGTCATGCGGCTGGTGACCATTGACACCGAGCGCTTGTGCACGCCGCGGGTGGTCATGCACTCGTGGGCGGCGTCCACCACCACCCCGACACCGCGCGGCTTGAGCACATCGGCGATGCAATCGGCGATCTGCGCGGTCAGCTTCTCCTGCACCTGGAGCCGCCGTGCGTAGCCATCGACCACGCGGGCCAGCTTGCTGATGCCGACCACCTTGTTGGCCGGCAGATAGCCGATGTGCACGCGCCCGAGCATGGGCGCGATGTGGTGCTCACAATGCGACTCGAAGGAGATGTCGCGCAGCACCACCATCTCATCGTACCCCCCGACCTCCTCGAAGGTGCGGCGCAGGTACTCGGCGGGGTCGATCTGGTACCCGGAGAACCAGTCGCGGTAGGCATCCACGACGCGCTGCGGGGTATCGCGCAGGCCTTCGCGGGCCGGGTTGTCACCCGCCCAGCGCATGAGCGTGCGCACCGCCTCCTCTGCCGCGCGCCGCGATACTTTCGCCCGCTCTCTCGCCATGCCTGGTCTCCGCGATGACGCCGGCCGGGGCGTCTTGGATCGCGGCAGTTTAGCCTAGGGTGCGAAGTGCAGCAGAGTCAGAGTGAGTGTCAGGCTGCAGGCACCCACGAGCGAGGCCACCGCGAGCCCGGCGACGAGCGGCCGCCAGCCAATGCGCCACATGTCGTTGAATGCGACCGACAGGCCCACGGCCGTCATGCCGCAGGTGAGAAAGAGGTCGGATGCGGTGTAGCCGGTGTTGACGAGCGCCTGCCAGGAGGGACTGTGCGCGCCGAGCAGCGTGTCGCCGGCGGTACGCACGACGATGAAGCCGATGAATGCCAGCACGAACATCGGCACCAGCTGCGGATGCGGCGCCAGGCCCGCCTCGTGCCGATCGGACAGGCGCTGCGGCTCGAGCGAGCGCGACTCGTGGCGGCGGACCAGCCACGCGGCGAGCGGTATCAGGATCGCGATGGAGAGATTGCGCAGCAGCTTCGCCACACTCGCCGCGGCGAGCGCCGCCGGCGCATTCGCCTGCTGCGAATACATGAGCGCCGCGCCGATCACCTGCGAGGTGTCGTGGATGGCAGTGCCGAGAAAGATGCCGGCGTGCACCGGTGAGGCCGCGAAGAAGTGTCCCGCCACCCACGGATAGCAGAGCATCGCGATACAACCGAACAGCACCACGCAGGTCACCGCGAAGGCCGTCTCCGCATGGCGCGCGCGGATCACCGGCGAAATGGCCACCACCGCCGTGCAGCCGCAGACCGCCGTGCCGATCGCCAGCAGCGCGCCCAGCCGCCCGCCCACCCTGAGCAGTCGCGAGAGCGCCCAGCCGGCCCCGAGCGCGACGCTGAGACAGGTGACGGCCACGGGAAGCGCGGTGAGCGCGATCGAGCTCGCCCCGGAGAGTGTCAGGCGCAGTCCCACGAGCGCGATGCCGGTCCGCAGCAACTGATGCATGGCCCACCTGAGCCCGTTGGTGGCCCAGGCCGGTACGCCGAGGGTGTTCCGCCACAGCATGCCGAGCACCACGGCGCACATCACCGGGCTCAAGGGGAAACGAGGCAGCCCCGCCGCGCCATGCGCCAGGGCCTCGGCGAAGCTGCGGGCGATGAGGGCCAGAACGACGGCGACGGCGACACCCGGTGCCGCCTGGCGAAGGCTCGCCCACGGCGGCAGCAGCGCGCGCAGTAACCCCCGCACGGTTACAGCGGCAGGCGTGGAGTGCTGGCGATCGGCGACGGCCTGCCGCGGTGCCGGTTGACGACCATGCGGTCGTTCAGCTCGGTGATCGCAGCGCTGCCGGTTCGCACGAACAGGAACGGCAGCACGGCGTGCACGAGACAGGCGATGCCGGCTCCGATCATGCGGAATCCGAAGCAGGCGGCACGTCCCATGTGCTCGGTGTAGGTCTCATCGACCGACGCGGGGTGTTCGGTAAAGGCCCGAAGCAGGTCCATCGATCCATCCTAGCGGGCATGGCCGGCGACAGGATTGCGTTCGTTTGGCAAAGTACCCCCTGATGCGCAACAATATTGCGCACTAAGCAACTTAAGCGAACCGGAAGTTCCAATGGACAAGCTGGACGCCCGCATCCTCGAGCTGCTGCAGAGCAACGGGGAGCTGACCGCGGCGGAGATCGCCGAGCGCATCGGTCTTTCGAAGGTGCCCTGTTGGCGGCGCATCCAGAAGCTCCAGCAGGAGGGAGTCATCCGCTCGACGGTTGCCTTGCTCGATGCGCACGCGCTCAATGTCGGCACCACCGTCTTCGTGACCTTGAAGACCGCCAATCACAGCGAAGCCTGGTTCGGAAAGTTCGTGCGCGCGGTGCGCGACATTCCCGAGGTCACCGAAATTCACCGCATGTCGGGCGACGTCGACTATCTGATCCGTATCGTGGTTCCCGACATCGACGCCTACGATGCGGTCTACAAGCGCCTCATCTCCTCGGTGGAGTTCCTCGACGTCAGCGCCAGCTTCGCGCTCGAGACCATCAAGTCCACCACCGCCCTGCCACTGTGCTACCTGAAGCTCGAGTAGCGCGCGGACACTACCGGCCCGCGACTTCCGCGAGTGCCCCACCGCCGTTGTCGCGGATGATCTCCTCGATGTGAGTGCGGATTGCGCTCAGGTCGGTGTCGTAAGCGCTGGTGGCGAGCACCGGCTCGCGGCGCGGTGCTGCGGCGAGGGCACTGCCGGAGCTGTCGTGCACGTCGATGCGCACGCGCGTGGAGAGCCCGATGCGCAAGGGATGCTCCCTGAGCTCGGCCGGTTCGAGCGTAATGCGCACCGGCACACGTTGCACCACCTTGATCCAGTTGCCGGTGGCGTTCTGTGCGGGCAGCAGCGCGAAAGCCGCCCCGGTCCCCATGCCGAGTCCCTCGACGGTACCGTGGTATTCGACATGGCCGCCGTAGAGATCGGCGATGACCCGCACCGGCTGCCCGATGCGCATGTCCGCGAGCTGCACCTCCTTGAAGTTGGCCTCCACCCGCAGCCGCTCGAGCGGCACGATCGCCAGCAGCGGGCTGCCGGGCGCGATGCGCTCGCCGAGCTGCACGCTGCGACGAGCGACATAGCCCGACACCGGCGCTCGCACGCTGGTGCGCTGCACGTTGAGCCAGGCGCGCTCGACCTGGGTGGCGGCCGCGCGCACCTCGGGGTTGTCGGCAACCCCGGTGCGCCCGACCAGCGCGGTGCCGGCGGCGAGATTGTGCTCCGCCGCACTCAGCGCATCGCGCGCCGCGTTCACCGCATCCTGTGCATGGCCGAGCTCCTCGCTCGATACCGCGCCGCTCTGCGCCACCGCGTGGCGCCGCGCAAGATCGGCCTGGGCGCGCTCGAGATCCGCTTGTCGCTCCGCGACGAGCGCGCGCAGCTGGTCGCGATTGGCAAATACCGTGTGCACCTGGCGCACCGCGCGCGCCAGCTGCTGCTCGGCCTCCTGGAGCGCGATGCGGTAATCGGTGGCATCGAGCCGTACCAGCTCCTGCCCGGCCTGTACGCGGTCGGTCTCATCGGCGCCGATCGACACCACGGTGCCCTGCACCTGTGACATGACGCCCACCAGATCGCCCGCGACGTAGGCGTCGTCGGTGCTCTGATAGCGGCTCGCGTACAGCCACCACCAGGCAAAAGCGCCGAGCGCCACGACTGCGACCGTGATGCCGACGATCGTGAGCCAAACGCGGCGCTGCCGCAGGCGGGTGAGGAGCGCGGGCGCGGTGCCGGCCGAGGCGTCCATGGGCGAGTCTCCTTCAGCCGTGAGGCTCGGGGGCTACGTAGCCCCCGCCCAGGGCGTGCACCAGATCCACGCTGAAGCCGAGGCGCCTCGCGGCAAGCTCCGCACCGAGTCCCTGCGCGAGCAGCAGCTGATTCTCGCTCGAGAGCACGCTCAGATAATTGTCGAGTCCGGCGCGGTAGCGGTCCGTGGTGAGATCGTATGCACGTTGCGCGGCGGCGAGCGCGGTCTGCTGCTCGGCAGTCTCACGCTCCAGGGCACGCCAGTTCGCGACCACGTCGGCGACGTTGCGCACCGCATCGAGGAGCGTCTGGTTGTACTGGCCGACCGATGCATCGAACTGGGCCTGGCGCGTTTCGAGCGCGCCGCGCAGCTGGCGGCGATTGAACACCGGGAGACTGAGCGCCGGCCCGCCGCCGGCGATGGTGTCGGAGGCATCGAAGAGCTTGGCGAGCCCGATGCTCTGAAGACCCGCGAACGCCACCAGGTTCACGTTGGGGTAGAAATCGGCCTCGGCCGACTTGATGCCGTGCGCCGCGCTCTGCACCTGGGCACGCGCGGCGGCGACGTCGGGGCGCCTGCCGAGCAGGTCCGCCGGCAGAGCCGACGGCAGTGCGACCCTGGCGGGCAACACGAGATGCGGCCGCGTGAGAGTGAGGCCACGGTCGGGGCCCGCACCGGCGAGGTCGCCGAGCTGATTGCGCGCCAGCTCGATATTCGCCTGAACGGAAGCAACCCCGGCGCGCGTCAGCGCCAGACTCCCCTCGGACTGCCTGATGCGCGCGGTGTTCTCGAGCCCTGCGTCGACACGCTGTTGAGTCAGCTCGAGAATGGAGCTCTGCTGCTTGAGATTGTCGTTGGTGACATCGAGCAGCGCGTAGGCCAGGTCGAGCTGGATGTAGGCGCGCACCACCGCCTCGGCGATCGCGAGACGCGCCGCCGCGCGGTCGGCCTCCGCCGCCTCGACCCCGGAGCGTGCCGCCGCCAGCAGCTGGCGGTTGCGGCCCCAGAAATCGATCTGGTAGCTCAGGTCGAAGGCGATGCGCCCATCGGTCGACCAGGCGCCGGCGAAGGGCGGCGGATAGAGCCCATTTTCAGGGTAGCGCTGGCGGGTCGCCTCGGCATCGAGCGACACCGAGGGAAGCCGCGTCGCGCCGGCAGAGACCGCCTGGGCCTGAGCGGCGCGCAGCCGGGCCTCCGCGATCTCGAGCGAGGGGCTGCCCGAGAGGGCCTCGCTCACCAGGGCGTCGAGCTGCGGATCGCCGTACGTGCGCCACCAGCCATCGGCCGGCCAGGCCGCCGGATCCACCGGGGTCTCGGCCAGCGCGTGGGTGGTGGCGAGCTGCGCCGGCGCGAGCTGCGGCGCCGGCTTCCAGTCGCCACGCGCCACGCATCCCGCGAGGGCGAGGAGCGCCGCGGCCAAGGCCGCCGTGGGGAAAGACCTGCGGGTAATCATTTGCCGCCCTTCCCTTGCAGCCCGGTGTTATCCGCGGCGAATTTTCCATTGTCGATCATGCGGCCGAGGAAGCGCTTGAGCGCATCCACCTCGGCGGGTGCAAAGCCCTTCAGGTGATCATCGAGCACGCGCGTGCCGGCGGCGCGCAGGCGCGGCAGCTGCGCGCGCCCTGCGGGAGCGACGCGCAGGAACACGACGCGACGATCCTCGCGGCAGCGCTCGCGCCGCAGCAGGCCCTTCTCCTCGAGCCGATCGAGCACGCGCGTCATGGAGCCGGTGTCGTAATACATGTAGCGGCACAGGTCCGCCGCGGTGCGGGCACTGCCCTCGGCGAGCTGCTTGAGCACCGCGTACTGCATGGCATTGAGCCCGTAGGGCGCAAGCTCGGCGTCGAGCCCGGAAAGGAGCGAGGCGCGCGCGCGTCCCATGAGGTAACCGACACTCAGCCCTCCTTCCGGGGGATGGGCAGACGGCGGCGACTCGGCTTTGATGGCGGCTCTTCGACTCATGGCTTCATCCGCCGTGGGCGGGCTGAAATTACTGCCTGTAAGAATACTGCCTCGGCAGTAATTTGTCGATCCGCCGATGGAGGGAGGTCCGGCGCCCCCCTCCGGGTGGATGTCAGCGGGCGCTCGACTGCGCGCCGGCCGCTCCGAACACGTCGGCGCCGAACACCCGCGCCCCCGGTTGCGCCGCGTAGCCGAGCGGCGGCAATGAGAAAATCGCCTCCACGGTTCGCAGGAGCGAATAGTGGTTGTAGGGCACCTCGGACATCCGGCCGCCCTTAACGAAGGGCGAGAGCACCACGGCGCCGATGCGCCCTCCGCCCGGGCCATTGAACCCCGGGGCGTAGCGCGCCCCGGGGAGGGGTTGCTCGCCGCAGCAGGCCGTCGAGCCGTCCGCTCCCTCGCTGTCTGATTCGTCGAAAGTGACGATGAGCAGGCCGTCGGCCCGAAAAGCCTCGGAGCCCGTGATGAGCGGCACCCACTGCCTGAGAAAGGCATTGATCGCCGTGAAGCCACCCTCGCGGCCGTCGGCGCACTTCGGGTCGTGTCCGTCATTGCAGAGATTCGGCGTGATGAACACGTAGTTGGGAGTGGAGGCGACGCTTGCCAGGTCGGCGCGCAGGCGCGCGAGATTCACGACATGGCTCTCGCAGCGGGTGCGGTCGTCGATGATCGAATGGAAGTAAACGAACGGGTCGTGCTTGGCCGCGTACTGGTCCTTTACCGTGGGGATGCCGGTCGGATCGTTGGCACCGAGCGGAACGTGACCGCAGCTCTCGGGCTCGCGTTGCGGATCGTTGCCCATGTCTTCCATGTAGCCCTTCCAGCTAAGACCCGCCGCCTCCAGCTGATCGGGGAGCGTCCGCACCTGCCGCGGATACACGCAGCCGGAGCCGAGCGCCTGGCCGTCGCGATTGAGCCCGGGCGTTGACAGCTGGAACTCGCTGAACACGGGGCAATCGAGCTGTGTCTGCTCATTCGGCGCCTGGCCGCTGATCAGCGCGACGTAGTTATCGAGACTCGCATGTCCGATGGCGTAGTAATGCGTCAGCAGTACCCCCTGCGACGGCAGCGTCTGCGCGAGGTAGGGAGCCTGCGAGGAGCGCCCGAAGCTCGCGCCGTAGGACTGATTCTCGAGAATCAGCACGAACACGTGGCGAATCGGCGGCACGGCCGGCGTGGCCGCCGTTGCCCCTGCCGCGATGAAGGCGAGAATAATCGGGAGAAGGAGTCGCGGGATGCGGGCGGACATTCAACCTCCGGGTGCCGGGGGAGAGAGGGCTGCGGTGCGGGGCGCGAGCTGCATGGCGCGAGCGAAGGCGACCGCGCACCCCGCGGTCAGGAGCGCTGCGGTGAGGAATGCCGCGCCGGGCAGATGGACGACGGCATCGGCGCGCGAGAAGTAGCCGAAGACCTGCGTCATCAGCGGCGGCCCCACGATGGCGCTCAGGCCATAGAGGCTCGCCACCGCGCCCTGCAGCTCGCCCTGGGCGCTGGCCGGGATCTGCTGTGAGGCGAGCGCGTTCATCGACGGATAGGTGAGCGCAAAGACAGCGGTGCTGAGTGACACCGCGTACATCATCCAGCCCTGCGTCGCGAGTGCGTAGCCGACGTAGGCCAGCATGGCCGCGAACATTCCCACTGTCGCGGCCCGCCGCTCGCCGCCCAGGGCAGGGATCAGCACCCGCGTGAGCGCGCCTTGAGCGACCGCCATGACGATGCCGACGAATGCGAGCGAATAGCCGACTCCGCGGCTGGTCCAGTGGAATCTCGAGATGGTGTAGAAGGCCCAGGTGCTGGGCAGCACCTGATGAGCCACCTGCCAGAGAAACAAAGCGCTCAGCAGCCACAGGATCGCCGGATAGCGGCGCATCTGCCGCAGCGTGCCGAGAGGGTTGGCGCGCCGCCACTCGAAGGGCCGGCGCGATTCGCGCGGCAGCGACTCGGGCAAAGCCACGAGACCGAGGGTGCCGTTGGCGAGCGCGATCACTCCCGCGGTGAAGAACGGCGCACGCGGACCCAGCCCCCCCAGAAGCCCTCCGATCGCGGGGCCGAGAACGAACCCGACGCCGAACGCCGCACCCATGAGCCCGAAGTGCTGTGCCCGCTTCTCCGGCGGGGTGATGTCGGCGACGTAGGCGTAAGCCGGGGTGAAGGAGGCGCCGGCGATGCCGGCGAGCGTGCGCCCCAGGAAGAGCCAGCCGATCACCGGCGCCAGGCCCATGATGAAGTAGTCGACCCCGAGGCTGAAGATTGCGAACAGCAGCACCGGGCGGCGTCCGAAGCGATCGCCGAGGTTCCCCAGCACCGGGGCGCAGAAGAACTGCATCAACGCGTACATGAATGCGAGCCAGCCGCCATAGATGGCCGCGTGGTCCACGCTGACGCCGGTCAGCTGCATGATGAGCTGCGGCAGCACCGGCAGGATGATGCCGAAACCGATCGAGTCGACCAGCACGGCGATGAACAGGAAGACGAATGCGCCGCGGCCGGCTGGGCGTGGGGTCATGGGGCCTTTCGTGGAAGCGCGCTATCTTAAATGAAGGCCGGCAAAGCGGCCGCGCACCCAGTACACCGGCAGGCCCGCCGCGATGATGAGCAGCGTCACGCCGGTGTTGGCGGGATCGGTGATGAGCGCATTCGCCACCATGCCGACCGAGGCCAGCAGGAACACGGCCGGCACCACCGGGTAGCCCCAGACGCGGTACGGACGCGGCAGCTCCGGACGCCGCCGCCGCAACACAAATACCGTGGCGACGGTGAGCACGTAGAAGGGCCAGATCCCCAGGATGAACTTGTCGGCGAGCTGCGCGAAATTGTTCTGCAGCACGTAGATCACCCCGAGCGCGGTGCAGATCGCGATCGCGACCGAGGGAGACTCGAAGCGGGGCGAGATGCGGGCGACGGCGCGAAACAACAGCCCGCGATCGCCCATCGCGTAGAAGATGCGCGCGCCCACCATGAGTGAGGCGTTGAGACCGCTGAAGGTGGCCACCATCACCAGTGCGGCGATGAGGCCAGCGCCCAGCCCCGCGAGCAGCGGGATGTTTCCGGCAACGGTGGCGGCGATGAGCTTCGACCCCGCCATGGCGGGCAAGGGCAGCGCGTACAGAAATCCGAGGTTGACCACCACGTACACCAGCGCGACGCCGACGCTCCCGAGAATCAGCGCGAGCGGCAGCGTTCGCTGGGGATTGCTCACCTCGCCACCGACGAAGGCGAGATCCGCCCAGCCGTCGTAGGTCCACATGACCGGAATGAGAGCCGTCGCCGTGAGCGAGAGGGAAAGCGGCGCGCTCGCAAGCGGCCTGAGGTGTCCCCAGCTGCCACCTGCGGCCGTGTAGGCGAGGAGCCCCAGCGCAAGGAGCGCCGCGTACTTGGCGTAGGTCGTGACGCTGAGCACTGCGGCCGCCCGGCGCACGCCGATGTAGTTCAGCACTCCCACGATGATGATGACGAGCGCCGCGGTCCGGCGCACCCCGCCCTCGCTCAGCGGCACGAAATGCCCGAGGTATTCGGCAAAGATCGTGGCGATGGCACCGAGGGCGGCCGCTCGTACCACGGTGAGCTCCGCCCAGCCGAAGAGAAAGGCGGCGATGGGACCGAAGCCCTCGAGGATGTAGGCGAACATGCCCCCCGAGCGCGGCATCGCCGCGGCGAGCTCGGCGACGGTGAGCGCGCCGCATAAGGCCATGATGCCGCCGAGCGCCCAGCACAGGAGAAAGGCCCCCGGCTCAGGCAGGAGGCCCGCGACGGTCGCGGGAACGCGGAAAATGCCGCTGCCGATCGTGATGCCAATCGACACCGCGACGGCGCTGAGCAACCCCAGCGAGCGCGGCATGCGCTCGCCCCACGCATCGACCATTGATACCCCCGGGCGCGGCAAGGCCCAAGGGAGGAAGTCTAGTACGACTCAGCGCTCGGGTTCTTCGTGATTCTGCTGCGCAACCGTTGACTGAAGGTCGAGTGAGGACGCCACCACCAGATTCTTGATGTCCTTGCACTGCTCGAGCGTCGCGCCCCGATACGCCCCCGAGGGGAAATACTTCACCTGCCAGAGCGCGAAGCCCCACACGTCGAGCCCGGCCTTCAGGTACCTTTCCGCGCGCGCAACGGCCTCACAGTCATACTGCGAGCGCTGGGCGTGCTGTTGCAGCCCGCGCAGCAGATCCGCACGTGCGCGCGCCTCGGAGCGCTCGACGAGCGCGTCCTTGAGGGTCGGGGCGGCGCTCCCTCGACGCGCCTTGCGCTGCACCTTGAAGCCCGCATCCTCGTATGGGTCGAGGGCGCGCACATCCTGTTTGACGGGCGCGGCTGGCGCCGTCGGCACGGCGGCCACGGGCGCCGCGGCCGGGGGATTTCTCTCCGGAGCCGCCCTCACACCAGCCGAATCCAGGAGACTGGCATCGGCATTGTGTGCGGGCCGCGTCGCCACGTAGTCGCTGACGAACCAGCCGCCGAAGGCGATCAGCGCCGCGCTCACGCCGACCGGCGCCGCGTACTTTCTCGAGACGTTCAGAAAGCTCGCACCACGCACGGCGGTGACGGAAGGCACCCCTCCGAGCAGCTCGCCGGCACGCAGCCACGCGAGCAGCCGGCCGGCGCCGTAAAGGGCAGCCTGGGCGATGAGGAAGCCGCAGGCAGTGCCGAGGACTAGTTGTGTCATGGTCATGAGAGTTACCTGCCCGCGCATTTTGCCGGCCACGGGCCGCGGCCGGCGATACTTCAGGGGTATTTGTGAGCGAGGTCCCCCGCGATCGTGAATGGGTTCACGCGCATTCGCGCGGAGACGACATAATCACGCGCCCTGGCCTTCGTAGTCCGACCGGCCCATGGCGCCCATAGATCAACTCGGGCGCGGCCGCACTAGATTTCTGCCGCAACGACATGCAACTGCGCACCGCCCCGGGACGGAGCTGCGACGTTGCGCGATGCCTATTGCCACCCATGAGAAGAGCACTTCC
>DATGJR010000015.1:0-2116 GCA_035295065.1 Steroidobacteraceae bacterium | reverse complement strand
CGAGTAATGCATCGCGAGCACCATCGCGCTCGCGCCGCAGCCGCGTGCGAGCGCCGAGCAGAGCGCCGCGAGCTCGCGCATCCCGGCGCCGCCGCCGCCGAGGCTTGCCGGGACCGGAGCCGAGAGCAGCCTGGCGCTGCGCAGCGCGTCCAGGCTCTCACGGGGGAAGCGGCTCCTGGCATCGACTTCGGGAGCGTAGCGCGCGGCGACCTCGGTCGCGATGGTGCGCACGGCGGCGAGCTGTGCGGCGTGGCCTTCGGTCATGGTGTCACTCGCTGTAGGTGGAGGAGCGCAGCGGCGGCAGCCCCGGGTCGGTCTCGAGGATGATGCTGCGCAGTGCCTGCTTGAGAAGCTGCGATTCGGCGAAACCGAGGCTGCTCTCGGCATGGGATTCGGTGGCCTTCGCGGCCGCGACGAGCTCGATCACCACCCGCCGTCCCTGCTCGGTGAGGGTGACGCGCGCATGCGGATCGTTGCTGCCGTGCAGCTGCGCAAAACCTCCAGCCACGAGGCTTGCGATGAGCTCGTACGTCACACGCGTGCCCGTGCGCCAGAGGATTCGGTCGAGCTCGGCGATGGTGCGATTGTCACTGACGCCCAGAATGCTGAGCACGAACCACTGCCATTCGGTCAGGCCATGGCGTTCGAGGTCGCGCTGCAGGCCGAGGAACAGCTGAAAGTGCGCGCGCCCGAGCAGAAAGATGAGGAAATCCTCGCTGAAGCTGCTGTCGGGGTCCGCCGCTTCGGGCGCCGGAACCGGCGTGGGGCGTGCGACCGCTGCGGCGTAGCGGCCGCCGTGGAAGACGAGCGGCGGACGGTCGAAATGGTCGAAGGCCTCCACTTCTCCGATGAAGACCACGTGATCGCCGCCTTCGTATTTGACGGCCGTGCGGCACTGAAATCGCGCCGTGCATCCATCGAGCAGCGGTATGTCGCCGCGACCCCGCTCGATGGCGAGTCCCGCGAACTTGTCGGCTCCCCGGGTGGCGAACGTGTGGGACAGCTCCTCCTGCGAGGCGGCGAGCACGTGAACCGCGAAGTAGCCGCTGTCGAGGAAGGCCGGCAGGCTCTTGGCCGCCTTGGCGAGGCTCCAGAGCACCATCGGCGGCTCGAGGGACACGGAGTTGAAGCTGTTGGCGGTGAGTCCGACGTCCACCCCCGAGGCGGTGCGGGTCGTTACGATCGTCACGCCCGTCGCGAACGCTCCCAGGGCGTTGCGGAACTGGCGGACACGGGTCTCGGGGCCATCCGTCACGGGAAGCTAGTGTAGTGCAATTGTTAATGGGTTCACGAAGGTCCCCCCGGAATATCTTTACAATACACTGTAAAGTCTCATCGACTGAGGCGGACGGGGGCCTTTTGATGGCCGTAGCCAACCGGCGGCGAAAGCTGCTGATCCTCGAGAACGACCGCACGCTCCGGCGCGAGCTCGAGATGGTGTTCTCGGACCTCGACGTGACCGCCATCCGCACCTCCGACGACCCCCTGAATGTCGTGCGGCGCACCGAGCCGGACGTCGTGCTGTTCGACCTCGGCACGGCGCGCGAGCCGGAGCCGGCCGCGCAGGCGCTGGAGCTGCTGCGCCAGATCCTCAATCTGACCCCCGACGTAAAGCTCATCGCGATGACCGAGCACGACGCGCGCGAGCTGGCGGTCGCCGCGGTCGGTCTCGGGGCGACGGACTTCTACTACAAGCCGCTGGACCGCGGCGTGCTCTCGATCGTGGTGCGCCGGGCGCTGCGCATCCGCGAGCTCGAGGAAGAGAACTGGCACCTGCGCGAGCGGACCGGCGACATGGCGCTCGAGGGCATCGTCGGCGTGAGTGATGCCGTCCGGGGCCTGTGTCGCGCGATCGAGAAGGTCGCGCCTACCAACGCGACGGTGCTGCTCCTGGGCGAGAGTGGCACCGGCAAGGAGCTCCTGGCGCGGGCGCTGCACCGGCTCTCCGGACGCTCCCACAAGCCATTCGTCGGCATCAACTGTGCCGCGATCCCGGAGACGCTGCTCGAGAGCGAGCTGTTCGGCTATGAGAAGGGTGCCTTCACCGGCGCCGCCAAGCGCACCGCCGGCAAGCTCGAGTCCGCCGAGGGTGGCACGGTGTTCCTCGATGAGATCG
>DATGJR010000014.1:0-5191 GCA_035295065.1 Steroidobacteraceae bacterium | reverse complement strand
TCTTCATGGTGGCCCGCATGTCGCCGCTGTTCGAGTACTCGGATACGGCGCTTTCCTTCGTGCTGGTCATCGGGGCGACCACGGCCTTCTTCATGGGCCTGATCGGAGTGGTCAACAACGACATCAAGCGCGTGATCGCCTACTCGACGCTCTCGCAGCTCGGCTACATGACGGTGGCACTCGGGGTGTCCGCCTACGGTGCGGCTATTTTCCACCTGATGACCCACGCTTTCTTCAAGGCACTGCTGTTCCTCGCGGCAGGCTCGGTGATCATCGGGATGCACCACGAGCAGGACATGCGCCGCATGGGCGGACTCGCCAAGTACATGCCGATCACCGCCGTGACCTGCTGGATCGGTGCGCTGGCGCTGGTTGGCACCCCGTTCTTCTCGGGCTTCTACTCCAAGGATGCCATCATCGAGGCGGTCGGCGAGTCGCACCGCGTCGGCGCGGCGTTCGCCTACTGGTGCGTGCTGCTCGGTGTCTTCGTGACCTCGCTCTACACGTTCCGCATGCTGTTTCTCACCTTCCACGGGCCGGAGCGCTTTCGCAGTGCGGCCGGCGCGGCGGCCCACCCGGTGAGCGCCGACGAGGCGACTCACCTCCCAGCTGACGACCACGCGGGTGCCGAGCCGCACGGGCACGAGCCCGGCACACGGCACGGGGATCACACGGATTCGCACCAGCCGCACGAGAGTCCGGCGGTCGTGACGCTGCCGCTGATCGCGCTCGCGATACCCTCGGTGCTGATCGGCGCGCTCACCGCGGGCAGCGTCCTGTACGGCAACTATTACGGACACTCGATCTTCGTCCTTGCCGGCAACGATGTTCTCGCACGGCTCGGTCCCGACTTCGGCGGCCCGCTCGCCTTCGCGCTCCACGGGTTCGCGACGCCGCCGTTCTGGCTGGCGCTCGCCGGCGCAGTCACTGCGTGGCTGTTCTTCCTGCGGCGGCCGGCATGGGCCGACGTCGCGGCGCTGCGGCTGCGCTGGCTCTATACGGTGCTGACGCACAAGTACTGGTTCGACTGGATCAATGAGCAGTTGATCGCGCCGCTCACGCGTGCCGTCGGCTTTGGACTCTGGAAGGGCGGTGATCAGGCGGTGATCGACGGGGTCATGGTGGACGGCACCGCCGCCGAAGTGACCTGGATCGGCTCGCTGCTGCGACGGGTGCAGAGCGGTTATCTCTACTCCTACGCCTTCTGGATGATGATCGGCCTGGTGCTGCTGCTTGCGTGGTTCCTGATGCACGCGCGCGCGGCGGGCTGAGAGGGAGCCGCCCGCAATGCACGGCCTGCTGTCGATTCTCATCTGGCTGCCGATTCTCGCCGGCGTCGCGGTCCTTGCGCTCGGCGAGCGGCGCATCGGCGCCGGCCGCTGGGTGTCGCTCATCGCAGCGCTCGCCACCCTCGTCCTCTCGGTGCCGCTGTGGACGACCTTCGATACCGGCACGGCGGCGCTGCAGTTCACCGAGCGGCTGGCGTGGATTCCGCGGTTCCATGCCGACTACGCGCTCGGCGTCGACGGCATCTCGCTGCCCCTCATCGTCCTCACCGCGTTCATGACGGTGCCGGTGGTGATCGCAGGCTGGAGCGTGATCGAGGCGCGCCCCGCCCAGTACTACGCCGCCTTCCTCATCATGGAAGGGCTGATGATCGGGGTGTTCTCGGCGAGCGATGCACTGCTGTTCTATTTCTTCTGGGAAGCGATGCTCATCCCGATGTTCCTCATCATCGGTATCTGGGGCGGCCCGCGGCGCGTGTACGCGACGCTCAAGTTCTTCCTCTACACCTTCCTCGGCTCGGTGTTCATGCTGGCCGCGCTCATCTACATGTACGTCAAGGGCGGCGACTACGCGATCGCGAGCATGCAGGCGCTGCCGCTGACGCTCATCGAGCAGCGCCTGATCTTCCTTGCGCTGATGCTCGCCTTCGCGGTCAAGGTGCCGATGTTCCCGGTGCATACCTGGCTCCCGGACGCGCACGTGGAGGCGCCGACCGGCGGCTCGGTGATCCTCGCGGCGATCATGCTCAAGATGGGTGGCTACGGCTTCCTGCGCTTCTCGCTCCCCATCACCCCCGATGCGAGCCGCGAGCTCGACCTGCTGGTGATCGCGCTCTCGCTCATCGCGGTGATCTACATCGGTTTCGTGGCGCTGGTCCAGCAGGACATGAAGAAGCTCATCGCCTATTCCTCGATCGCGCACATGGGCTTCGTGACGCTCGGCGCCTTCGTGATCTATGAGATCGTGGCCGCCACCAAGAGCATCGAGGGCGCCGGCATGGGACTCGACGGCGCGATGGTGCAGATGATCTCCCACGGTCTCATCTCGGGGGCGCTGTTCCTGTGCGTCGGGGTGCTCTACGACCGCGTCCACAGCCGCCAGATCGCCGACTACGGGGGCGTCGTGAACACCATGCCGGTGTTCGCCACCTTCATGGTGCTGTTTGCGCTCGCCAACACGGGACTTCCCGGCACCTCGGGCTTCGTGGGCGAGTTCCTGGTGATCATCGCGAGCTTCAGGGCGAGCTTCTGGTACGCGGCGCTCGCCGCCGTGACGCTGATCCTCGGCGCCTGCTACACGCTGTGGCTGGTGAAGCGCGTGGTGTTCGGCGCCGTGGCCAACCCGAAGGTGGCAGCGCTCGAGGACCTGAACCCGCGCGAGTTCGTAGTGCTCGGCGCGCTCGCCGCCGCGGTACTGCTGGTGGGCCTGTGGCCCGCTCCGCTTCTCAAAGTCATGCAGCCCACGATCCATCACCTGCTGACGCAGGCGATCGCCACCAAGCTGTGAGCCCCCCATGCCGGATGCCCTCATGAGTCCCGCCAGCCTCGCGCCCGCGATCGCGGAGATCTGGGTGGCGGCGGCGGCGTGCCTCGTGCTGCTGGTGGATGTATTTGCCGGCGAGCGGCGGCGCGGCCTCACACCGACCCTGACGCTGCTGGTGCTGATCCTCGGCGCCGCACTCACGGCGCAGTACGGCCGGGTCGGAGAGCGCACCGTGCTGTTCGATGGCATGTACGTGGCCGATGACCTCGGCTGGGCGCTGAAGCTCGCCGGATTCCTGTTCGTCGCGGTGGCGCTGCTCTATTCGCGCAGCTATCTCGAGAACCGCCGCATTCTGCGCGGCGAGTACTACGTACTGGCCCTCACGGCGCTCCTCGGGATCTTCGTGCTGACCAGCGCCAACAGCCTCCTCACGGTGTACCTGGGAGTGGAGCTGCTGGCACTCTCGGTGTACGCGATGGTGGCCTTCGACCGCGACTCGGGCATCTCGGCCGAGTCCGCCATGAAGTACTTCGTGCTCGGCGCGCTCGCCTCGGGGGCGCTGCTCTATGGCATGTCGCTCATCTATGGCCTCACCGGCACTCTGGGCCTCACGGAGATCGCCGGCCGGCTGCACGGGCCGGCGACCCCCGGCATGATCCTCGGGCTCACCTTCATCGTGGTGGCGGTGGCTTTCAAGCTCGGGGCGGTGCCCTTTCACATGTGGCTGCCCGATGTGTATGAGGGTGCGCCCACCAGCGTGACGCTCTTCATCGGCACGGCCCCCAAGCTCGGCTATTTCGCGCTCACCCTGCGCCTCCTCGCCTACGGCCTCGGGGGCGCGGTGCAGGAATGGTCGCAGATGCTCGCGGCACTGGCGGTGCTGACGCTCATCGTCGGCAACGTCGTTGCCATCGTGCAAAGCAACCTGAAGCGCATGCTGGCCTACTCGACCATCGCCAACGTGGGCTTCATCGTCCTCGGTTTCGTGGCCGGGACACCCGAGGGCTACAGCGCCGCACTCTATTACACGCTGGTCTACGTTCTGGTCGCGCTCGGATCCTTCGGCGTCATCGTGCTCGCGGCTTCCAAGGGCTTCGAGGCCGACCGGCTCGACGACTACCGCGGCCTCCATCAGCGCGATCCGCTGCTTGCCGCTGCCATGATGGTGCTCATGTTCTCGACCGCCGGTGTGCCGCCTTTCGTCGGCTTCTGGGCGAAACTGCGCATCTTCCAGGTGCTGTGGGAGAGTCACCATCTGTGGCTGGTGGTGATCGCTGCGGCCATGTCGGTGGTCGGAGCCTTCTACTACCTGCGCGTCATCAAGCTCATGTACTTCGATCCGGCGCCGCAGTCGCTCCCGCCCACCGTCCGCTCCGGCGGCGTGCGCCTCGCGCTCGGCCTGAATGCGGTCGCGGTGCTCGCGCTCGGGTTGCTGCCGGGGCCGTTGCTCGACCTCTGCGCGCGGCTGATTCACTGACCGCGCAGCGCGCGGCGGCGCTGCCCGACACTCACTCACGGAGAGATCCATGAAACACCTCGCCCGGACGCTGTGTCTGCTGTGGCTGGCGCCGCTCACCGCACAGGCGGTGGGAGCGCCCCACTACCACATCACCCACCAGGTGCCCTTGCCGGGAGATGAAGGCTGGGACTACCTCACCTTCGAGCAGGGCGGGCAGCGGCTGTTCGTCTCGCACGGTACGCGGGTGCTCGTGGTCGACACGGACAAGCTCACCGTCGTCGGCGAGATCCCCGATACGCCCGGGGTGCACGGCATTGCGCTCGCGCCTGAGCTCGGCCGCGGCTTTGTGAGCGCCGGGCGCAGCGGCACCGTGGTGGTGTTCGACCTGAAGTCGCTCGCGCGGCTCAAGGAGATCAAGGTCACGGGCGAGAACCCCGACGCGATCCTCTACGACCCCGCGAGTCAGCGCGTGTTCACCTTCAACGGGCGCGGCCGCAATGCGACGGCCATCGACGCCCGGACCGATGAGGTGCTCGGCACCATCCCGCTCGATGCCAAACCCGAGTTTGCGGCGACCGACGGCAAGGGCCGCATCTACGTGAACCTCGAGGACAGGAACAGCCTCGCCGTGATCGATCCGGTGAAGCTCAGCGTGGTGTCGGTGTGGCCGGTCAAGGGGTGCGAGGAGCCCTCGGGTCTCGCGCTCGATGCCTCGCACGCGCGACTCTTCCCGGTATGCGCCAACAAGGTGATGCCGGTCATCGACGCGACTTCGGGCAAGGAGCTCGGCACCGCCGCGATCGGCGGGGGCCCCGACGCCGCGGCCTTCGATCCCGGTACGGGCCTTGCGTTTGCCTCCTGTGGCGAGGGCAAGCTCACGGTCGTGCGCACCAGCTCAGCCGGGCATCCCGAAGTGGCCGAGTCGGTGGCCACGCAGCGCGGCGCGCGCACCATGGCGCTCGA
>DATGJR010000013.1:0-15498 GCA_035295065.1 Steroidobacteraceae bacterium | reverse complement strand
GTTCGTGCTGCTCAATCTCGTCGGCGGCACGATCGTGACGCTCGAGCAGCGCGCCACGGCCGCACGCCACGACCAGCGCCCGTGAGCATCACCAGGGAGCCGGAAGCGCATTACACGACGACCGGCTGGCCCTGGCGATCGGGGAACGAGTTCCGCCTGCTCGATGGCGGCGGGGAGTTCTTTCCGCGCATGCTCGCCACGATCGAGGCCGCGCGCAGCCACGTGCTGCTCGAGATGTATCTGGCGAGCTCGGGTCGGGTGGCGGGCGCCTTCATCGAAACGCTGCGGCGCGCGCGCCTTGCGAGGGGCGTGCGCTGCTGCCTGATGCTCGATGCCTTCGGGGCGCTCGGTCTCGGTGGCAGCGATCGGCGGCGGCTGGAGGATGCGGGCGTCGAGCTGCGCTTCTTCAATCCGCTGCGCTGGCGCAACCGCCTCGGCAACTTCAATCGCGACCATCGCAAGCTCCTCACGGTCGACGGTGAGGTCGCCTTCGTCGGCGGCGCGGGCCTGGCCGACGAGTTCGACGGACCTGAGGCCTGGCGCGAGGTGATGCTCGAGATCCGCGGCCCGGTGGTGACGGATTGGCAGCGCGCCTTTGCCCGCACCTGGCGGCGCTGCGGGGCCGAGCTCGGGCTGCCCGAGCACCTCATCGCCCCGCTCGCCGGGGGCGCCGCCGGCCGGCTTTCCCTGAGCGAGGCACGGGAGCATTCGGTGCTCGCCAACGGCGTCATCCGCCGCATCGATGCCGCGGGAACGCGCGCCTGGATCATGAGCGCGTACTTCGTTCCTTCGCGGCGCTTTCGCAAGGCGTTGCGCCGCGCGGCGCGGCGCGGCGTGGATGTGCGGCTGCTGATGCCGAGCGCGCGCACCGATCACCCGTGGGTGCGACAGGCGGCGCGGCGCTTCTACGGCCGGATGCTGCGCGCCGGTGTGCGGATCTTCGAGTATCAGCCGCGGGTGCTGCACGCCAAGATGATTCTGTGCGACGACTGGGTATCGCTCGGCTCGAGCAACCTCGATCGGTGGAGCTTCAAGTGGAATCTCGAGGCCAACCAGGAAGTGGCGGATGCGCGGGTGGCCGATGCGGCGGCGGCGCTCTTTCGCGGCGACTTCGCCGTCTCGCAGCTGCTGAGCCGGCGCAACTGGCCGCAGCGCGCGCGGCTCGATCGGCTGCGCGAGCACATCGCCGGGGTTCTCGACCGCTGGCTGGAGGGGTGGCGCCGCCCGCGCTGAAGAATCCCTTCCTTCAAGGAGAGGGTGCGGCGGAGAAGAGCTCCGTGGTGCGCACGAACGCGAGCAGCAGCGGAGAGAGCATCTCGAGCTGGGTGGGATAGGCGCGCAGCGCCTCGAGCTTGCGATCCTCCTCGGCGGGCGTGAGCTCGAAGGCCGCGACCGGCACGCCGGCGAGAAGCGGTGCGGGGGTGAGCGGCAGTCCCGGCGAGAGTTGCCGCGGGCTCGGCCAGCCCTCGCCCCCGTGCACCACCCAGCAGCGCACGGCCGCGAGCTGTCCGCGGCGCGCCATCAGGTGCAGGGTGAGGAGGCCCGCGGCCCGATGATCGGGATGCGCATCGCGCGGGCTCGCGGTGAGCAGCAGCGTCGGTCGCACGCGATCGAGCACCGCATCGAGGTCCTGTTCGAGACTTGCGCCGCTGTAGGCGTGACCGGGAAAGAGCGCATCCGGGTAGGGCACGGCGGATGCGCCCGTGAACGGCGAAGTATAGGCACGGGTGTAGTGGCCCTCGAGGAGGGCGAGGACGCCGCCATCCGGGTAACCGAGGAACAGCTGGTCGGCGCCGCGCAGCCCGAGCAAGGCGGTCGCGGCGCGAGCCTCGCGCATGCGCCGCTCGGCGAGCTCCTGCATCTTCTTCGGGCTTCGGAAAAGACTTCGCTCGATAAAGAGGAGATTGAGCTCCGAGCCATCGCCGCTCGTGATCCACACGACGCTCGCGTGTCCGCCGGCTCGCACCACCCGCTCGATGACACCGGCGCAGCACAGCGTCTCATCGTCCGGATGAGGCGCGATGACCAGGAGCGAGGTGCTGGCGTCGATCGGCGGCAGGGCGGCGGGTGCGGTACCCGCGTGCGCCGCGGCGGCCAAAGCGGCCAGCCAGGCGAGGAACGGCAATGCCATCTTTTTGACACCGGGGCGCAACACGGCGGCACTAGCCTAACCGAAGCACGCCGGAGGGCGTGTCCCCGGATGAGGCTCGGAGCGGCAAGGGAGCGGCCGCTCCGGGGTGCGGGTGACGCGCTCAGCGCGACCTGAGACACTGCCGATCCGCGCGGCACCCCGCCGCTTTCCGGAGCGTCTCATGGCGCAAAGTCCGAAGCTCGCGTACCACGATCCGCGATTCATCGACTCGGACGAGGGACGTCCGATCCGCATCGTCTCGGAGTACCTCGCGCCGCTGCGAACTTTCTGCGAGACCGGCGTCACGGCGACCGTGGTGTTCTTCGGCTCGGCGCGCGCCCGCAGCGGCGGCGTGCTCGGCAAATACATGGACGAGGCGGTGGAGCTCGCGCGCCTCGTCACCGAATGGAGCCGCAGCCTCCCCGGGAGCGATCGTCTCACCGTCTGCTCGGGAGGCGGCCCCGGCATCATGGAGGCCGCGAACCGCGGGGCGGCCCTTGCCGGTGGGCGCAGCGTCGGGCTCAACATCGGGCTGCCTCAGGAGCAGCGTCCCAACTCCTTCATCACGCCGGGGCTGAGCTTCGAGTTCCATTATTTCTTCATGCGCAAGCTCTGGTTCGCGCACCTGGCCCATGCACTGGTGGCCTTTCCGGGCGGCTTCGGCACGCTCGATGAGCTGTTCGAGATTCTCACCCTCGCCCAAACGCGCAAGCTCGACCGCTCGATCCCCGTGCTGCTCTACGGCACGAGTTACTGGAAGGAAGTGATCAATTTCGAGGCGCTGGTGCGCCACGGCACCATCGATGCCGCGGATCTCGAGCTGTTCTCGTTCATCGACGAGCCGCAGGCGGCGCTCGCCCTGCTCAAGCGCCGTATCCACCTCGCACCCGAGGTGCCGACCACGCCGTGCTTCGCGAAGTCGCGGGTGCCGACGGCAGCGTCCTAGGGGTGGTCATGGCTCACGCGCAAAGGCCATACTCCCTGTGCCATATCTCGAGGTTGAGCATGCTCCATAAGAGCTTCTCGTGGTTTTGCCGGCCCGCCATGTGCTCCTCGAGGTAACGGCGCAACATCTGCGGTTGATAGTAAGCGCGCGTCCGGGATCCGCCCCCGAGCAGGTGATCGCTGAGATAGTCCTTCATGCTGGTGCGGAACCATTCGTTGACAGGGACGCGGAAGCCGACCTTGGGTCGCTCGAGGATGGCCGCCGGCAGCAGCCGCAGCATTGATTCACGCAGTATTCTCTTGGTGGTGCGGCCGCGCACGCGCCAGGCGTCGCTCAGGCCGGATATGAATGCCGCAAGCTCATGATCCATGAACGGCATGCGCGCCTCGATGGAAGCCGCCATCGTCATCCGATCCCCGCGCTCGAGCAGGTTGTCGGGCAGCCAGCTCGTCTGATCGAAGTACAGAATGCGCCGCAACGGCGAGTTGCCCGGCTCCGTATCGAATTGGATCTCGAGCTCGCCTCGCGACTGCGGCGCGGGTAGCGCCAGCAATTCCCGTCGCTGCGAATGGGTGAGAGCCCCGAACCAGCGTGGCAATCGCTCAGAGCTTTCGCTCAACCCCAGATTCACGACTGCGATCTTGACGCGGCGGAAGCCGTAGGGCAGCTGCTGGGCCATGGGGAGAAACACGCCGTTTCTTGCCGCCTGCGGAACCCAGTGGTAAGCGCGCACGCAGCCTTCCAGGATGTGCTTGGGGTAGCCGCCGAGGAACTCATCGGACCCCTCTCCGGTGAGGACCATTTTCACGGTGCGGCTCGCCTCAGCGGAAAGCAGATAAATGGGAATGTCGGAGGGCTCTGAAACCGGAGCATCCCGCGACCTCACGAGCGCCGGCAGATGTTGCATGAGATCGTGCTGCGAGACGCGCAACTCGTGATGATCGGTCTTGAAGTACTGGGCGATGGTGCGCGCGTAGCCAAGCTCGCTATAGGCGGACTCCGTGAATCCGGCGGAAAATGTCTTGACCGGAAGGCTCGAATGTCTCGACATGAGACCCACCACCGCGGATGAATCGATGCCTCCCGACAGGAAGGCTCCGAAGGGGACATCCGAGATCATCCGGATTCGAACCGCCTCATCCAGGCGGTTGAGAAAATCGTCCACTGGATCGGGCGAGACTGCGCCGCTCGAGAGCGCCTTGCGATCCGCGGGCCAGAAATAACGCGTCTCGGTGAGTCTGCCTGCTTCGGCCACGAGGTAGGAACCGGGCATGAGCTTGCGGATACCGCAAAAGAGCGTGGCCGGCGCGGGGACGTAGCGGTAGGAGAAGTACTCCCAGATCGCAGCCCGGTCGACCTCGGGCTGGATGCCGGGAAATGCCAGGATGGCTTTGATCTCCGAGGCGAACAGCAGCAGCCCATCGCGCTCGTACAGGAACAGGGGCTTTTTCCCGTAGCGATCGCGAGCGAGAAACAGCCGCTCGCGGTTCTTGTCCCAGATCGCAAAGGCGAACATTCCCCGAAGCCGCGAGACGCATGCCGGGCCCCATTCCTCGTACGCATGCACCACCGTCTCGGTGTCCGATCGGGTCCTGAAAGAGTATCCGCGAGCGATGAGCTCCTCGCGCAACGCCTGAAAGTTGTACACCTCGCCGTTGAAGACGATCTGTACGGAGCCGTCTGCGTTGCCCATCGGCTGCTGCCCGGTGGCAAGATCGATGATCGCCAGGCGGCGATGGGCGAGTCCGACTCGACAGGAGCCGTTAGAGGCGAGAGCCTCGAAGAACCCTTCTCCGTCGGGACCGCGGTGAGCGATCGCCCGGGCCATCTCCCGGAGCGAGCCGCCAAGGTCGTCGCGAAAATCTGTCGTCAGGTAGCCGGCAATCCCGCACATGAGGATCTCTGCGATCGATGAAGCCCCGCTCGCGCGCCCTCATCCAAGTGGTGAGGGCGGTCGCAGTTCTCCCGCCGCAGGCGGCGAGTGCGAAATCCACGACCGTTGGTCCACACCGTAAGCGATGCAGGCGAGGCCGGTAGCGGCCCTGGAGCTCGTCAGCATGGTCCGGTCGGCTCATCGCGCCAGCTAAGCGATGGCCTTTGAGGGGTCGGGGAATGCGGGGCGGAGGGCGCGCCTCAGATCATGCGACGGGCATCGTCGGGTCGACCTGCGCAGCCCAGGCGAGCATTCCGCCCTCGAGGTTGACCGGCTTTCCGACACCGGCTTTGAGTGCCATCTCACAGGCGCGCAGGCTTCGCCCGCCGCTGCGGCAGATGAAGACCGTCGTGCCGGCGCGCGGCAGCTCCCCCAGGCGCTGCGCAAACTCGCTGGTCGGGATGTTGAGGGCCTGCGGTAAATGTCCGGTGTCGAATTCCCAAGGCTCGCGCACATCGATGAGGTGCGGCGCGGCTGCCGCGCCCGAATCGAGGAGCGCTTTCAGCCCCGGCGCGCTGAGGCGGCCAATGCCATCGCGCGGCGCATCGGCGGCCTGCGGCGGTTTCGGGTCGCGTGGCTCGGTGATCATCGGTGTCTCCCCGCACACGGCGCAGTCGCGTCGGCGCTCGACGCGGAATTCGCTGAAGCGCAGCTCGAGCGCATCGTAGACCAGAAGCCGTCCGATGAGCGGCGTGCCCGTGTGGGTGATGAGCTTGATCGCCTCGGTCGCCTGTAGCGTGCCGAGCACTCCCGGCAACACGCCGAGCACGCCTGCCTCGGCGCAGTTGGCGACCACGCCGTCGGGCGCTTCGGGAAAGAGACAGCGGTAGCAGGGCCCGCGCCCGGGCACGTAGGTCATGATCTGTCCCTCGAACCGGTGAATCGCCGCCGACACCAGCGGCTTCCCGTAGATCACGCAGGCATCGTTCACCAGGTAACGGGTCGAGAGGCGATCGCTCCCATCGAGAATCAGGTCGTAATCGGCAAACACCGCGCGGACGTTGGCGGCCTTGAGCTCGAGGGCGTGCGCGACCACCCGGATTTCGGGATTGAGCCGCGCGAGGCGCTCGCGACCTGCCTCGGCCTTTGGCTGTGCGAGGCCTGCGGTGTCGAACAGCACCTGCCGCTGCAGGTTCGAGACCTCGACCCGGTCGAAGTCGAGGAGGCCCAGGGTGCCGCAGCCCGCGGCGGCAAGATACAGCGCGGCGGGCGAGCCGAGGCCACCGGCGCCTACGATGAGCACGCGAGCCGCCTTGAGCTTTTCCTGGCCCGGCGCGCCGATCTCGGGCAGCGCCAGATGGCGCTGGTAGCGAGCGCGCTCGGCCGGCGTGAGCGTCATCGCGACTTCAGCCTCCCGAGAGGGCGCAGATCACGTGCACCGTATCTCCGCCGCCCACCGGAGCTGAGAGATCGCGAGCCTCCTGTGAGTTCACGAAGAGCCGCAGGTGCGGCCGGATGCGGCTCTGCTCGTCGATCATGCGGAAGCGGATTCCGGGGAAGCGCTGCTCGAGATCGCCGAGCACCTCGGCGAGAGTGCCGCCGCGCCCCTCTACGGTGGCAGCGCCCGAGGTGTAGGAATGCAGTGGACTCGCGATGCGCACCGTGCAGCTCATGGGAGGCACTCAGTGCGCGTGACTCACCGAGTAGATCTCCGGCAGATGCCGCGCCAGGCAGCGCCAGCTGTCGCCCGAGTTGGTGCTCGCCCAGACATCGCCGCCCGTGGTGCCGAAGTAGAGTCCCGTGCGCTCGCTCTGATCCGTGCACATCGCCTGGCGCAGCACCGTGAGCCAGGCATTGGAGGCAGGCAGCCCGCGCTCGAGCCGTTGCCAGCTGCGCCCGGCGTCCCGGGTGCGGTACACGGCGGGCTTGCCGCCGATCGAGGTGCGCGGCCACACCGTCTGCCCGTCCATGGGCAGCACCCAGACGGTGTCGGGGTCCGAGGGGTGCAGCACGATCGGAAAACCGATGTCGCCGACTTTCTTCGGCATGGCCTTGCCGATGCGCTCCCAGCGCCGGCCCGGGCGGTCGAGGCGATAGATGCCGCAGTGATTCTGCTGGTACAGGCGGTCGGGATTGCCCGGATGGAGCGCGATGCAGTGCGGGTCGTGGCCGAAGGGGGTGTTGGGCTCGGGCAGCCACTCCGCCGCGACTCCCTCATTCAGCGGCGTCCAGCCGGCGCCCCCGTCGGTGGATTCGAATACCCCGCCCACCGAGATGCCGAGGTAGAGATGCCGCGCGTCGCGCGGGTCGACCAGGATCGAGTGCAGGAGCTCGCCGTCGGGTGTGCCATTCAGCACCCATTTCGCTCGCATCGGATGGTCGTTGAAGCCGGCCACGGGCTCCCAGCGCTCGCCGCCGTCATGCGAACGAAAGAGACCCGCGGGCGTGCTGCCGGCGTACCAGCTCCCGGGCTCGGAAGGATGACCGGGAGTGAGCCAGAAGACCCGCTCCACGGCACGCGGCGACTCGCCCTCGGAGACCTTGCGGAAGGCGGGCGGAAGCGCGGCTTCGCGCCAGGTGCGGCCGCGGTCCGTGGAGCGATAGACCGTGGGTCCGAGGTGCCCGGTCTTGGCCGCCATCAGCAGTGTCCTCGGCTCGCGCGGGTCCTGCACCACGTGATGAATGATGTGTCCGAGGAACTGCGGGCCGCTGAGTTTCCAGGTGCGGCGCTGCGCGTCCGCGCGCAGCGCGAACAGGCCCTTGCGAGTGCCCACCCAGAGCGTGCCCGTCATGGGAGCGGTGCGGCGCCTTCAGGCGGCCTGCGGCTGACAGATGAAGAGGTGCGCGGGCAGCACGTTGAGCGGCTCGAACTTGCGGCCGACGACGCCGAAGATGCGCTTGAGGTCCTGCAGTACCCGGGTCGAGAACTGATACACCAGGAATGCCCCGCCGGGGGCGAGCGCCGCGCGCGTCTTACGCAGGATCCGCTCGCGCAGCGGTGCCGGGATGGTGCTGAAGGGAATGCCGGAAATGATGTAATCCGCCTGACTCTGGCCGCAGCGGCGCAGCACCTCGTCGATCGACTCCGCCGACCCTTCCACCACGCGCAGCCGCGGATCGCGCAGCGCGCCGCGCAGGTAGCTCACGAAGTCCGGGTTCATCTCGATGGCGATCAGCATGGCGTCGGAGCGCATGCGACGCAGCACCTCGGCGGTGATGCCGCCGACGCCAGGACCGTATTCGACGATGACGTGCGCGCGCTTCCAGTCGATCGGAGCCAACAGCTCGCGGATCAGGAAACGCGAGCTCGGGACGATCGAGCCGAGCATGCGCGGATGGCGGAAGAAATTGCGGGCAAAGAGCAGTGCCTGGCCGTTCTTGGCGGCAGGTGCGACTTGAGGGTTGTTGTTCATGCGTGGTTCCGGCCACTGCTCGCGGAAATTACTCTATAGCAAGGATCGGCGACCGTTACCACTGCGGCGGCGGCTGACCCGGTCCTGACTACCCCCAAGAGCACGCCGCAGCCGCAGCTTCTCAACCGCCGGCGCGTTTCGCCTCGTAGCCCAATCGGATCAGCTCGGCTACCAGCCGGTCGCGATGCTCGCCCTGGATCTCGATGGCGCCCTCGCGCACTGCACCGCCTGCGCCACACATGCGCTTGAGGCGCGCGGCAAGCTCGGCGAGCGCCTCATCCCCGAGCGGCAGGCCGCGGATGACCGACACGCCCTTGCCACCGCGACCGGCGACCTCGCGGCCCACGCGCACGCGCACCGGGCCGGCGGAGGCTGCGGCCCTGGCCGGGCGGAGGGCAGGTGCCGGACGCGCAGCGTGCATGACGACGCCCCGGAAGGTAGGACGCGGCTTCACGAGTTGGACTCACTCGTAGTGTTGAGGGTGTCAGACGATTACAATCCTTGGGGACTACAACTGCAATCTGTAAGAGCCGACCGGCCATGACTCCACGTTCGCGCCTGCACGTTCCCGCCCCGCCGGCACGCCCCGGGCAGGAGCCCGACTTCAGTTATGTGAAGATCTCGCCCGCGGGAGCCGTGAGCCGTCCCGATGTGACCGCGGCCGTGCGCGACATCGAGACCCTCGCGCTCGAGATGGTGCGGGTGCTCGATGATGAGCAGCGCGCGGTCGGGCCGTGGAATCCGCATCTCGAGCCTCAGGAGCTGCAGGTGGCGCTGCGGCACATGCTGCTCACGCGATTGTTCGACGACCGCATGCAGAAGATCCAGCGTCAGGGACGCATCTCCTTCTACATGAAGTCGACCGGCGAGGAGGCGGTAGCGGTGGCGGCCTGCATGGCGCTGCAGCCGGCCGACATGCTGTTCCCCTCCTACCGCCAGCAGGCCCTGCACATCGTGCGCGGGCGCAGCCTCGTGGATCTGATGTGCATGTGCCTGTCCAACACCCACGATATGTGCAAGGGCCGGCAGATGCCCATCATGTATCACTGGGGTGCGGGCAATATCTTCTCGATCTCCGGCAACCTCGCCACGCAGTTTCCGCAGGCGGTCGGCTGGGCCATGGCCGCCGCCATCAAGGGCGAGGAGCGCATCGCCGCAAGCTGGCTCGGCGAGGGCTCGAGCGCCGAGGCCGACTTCCATCACGCACTCACCTTCGCGGCCGTCTACCAGGCGCCCGTG
This sequence comes from Steroidobacteraceae bacterium, assembly GCA_035295065.1. GTDB lineage: Bacteria > Pseudomonadota > Gammaproteobacteria > Steroidobacterales > Steroidobacteraceae > 13-2-20CM-66-19. Next base: position 5,896 of record DATGJR010000013.1, on the reverse strand, counting down.
ATCCTCAACGTCGTCAACAACCAGTGGGCGATCTCCACCTTTCAGGGTTTCGCGGGCGGGGAGCATCAGACCTTTGCGCAGCGCGGCCCCGGCTATGGCATTCCGGGGATTCGTGTCGACGGCAACGACTTCCTCGCGGTCTATGCCGTGACGCAGTGGGCGGCGCAGCGCGCCCGACACAGCGGGGGACCGACGCTGGTGGAGCTCGTGACCTACCGCGCCGGCGCACACTCGACCAGCGATGATCCCTCGCGCTATCGGCCCAAGGAGGAATGGCGTGCCTGGCCCCTGGGCGATCCCGTCATCCGCCTCAAGCAGCACCTGATCGGGCTCGGGGAGTGGTCGGAGGAGCGGCACGCGCAGCTCGAGAAGGAGCTCGAAGCCCACGTCAGCGCCTGCTGGAAGGAAGCCGAGAGCTACGGCACGCTCACCGGCGGCCCGGCGCTCGATCCGCTGACGATGTTCGAGGACGTCTTCAAGGAGATGCCGGCGAATCTCAAGGCGCAGCAGGCGGAGCTGCGGGCACTGCGCGAGGCGCAGCGCGAGGCGGGCACGGCCGTGCGGCCGGAGGCCGCCGCGAGCAAGGCGTACTAGCCATGGCGCGCATGAACATGGTCCAGGCGCTCAATTCCGCCATGGACGTGATGCTGGAGCGCGATCCGCGCGTGGTGGTTCTCGGCGAGGATGTCGGCTACTTCGGCGGCGTCTTTCGCGTGACCGATGGACTGCAACGCAAATACGGCGAGCACCGCGTGCTCGACACGCCGATCGCCGAGGGCGGCATCATCGCGACCGCGATCGGCATGGGCGTCAACGGACTGAAGCCGGTGGCGGAGATCCAGTTCGCCGACTACATCTACCCCGGTTACGACCAGGTGGTGAGCGAGCTCGCGCGGCTGCGCTATCGCTCGGCCGGCGATTTCTCCGCTCCGGTCACCATCCGCACGCCCTGTGGCGGCGGCATCCGTGGCGGCCAGACGCATTCGCAGAGCCCGGAGGCGATTTTCGCGCACGTCTGCGGCATCAAGGTCGTGATGCCCTCCAATCCCTACGATGCGAAGGGGCTTCTCATCAGCTCCATCGAGGGCGACGACCCGGTGGTGTTCTTCGAGCCCAAGCGCATCTACAACGGCCCCTTCGATGGCGATCCGCACAAGCCCGCGGTGCCCTGGAGCGCGCATCCGCGCGGCGAGGTCCCGCAGGGGCACTACACCGTGCCCATCGGCCGCGCCGAGATCGTCCGCCCCGGGCGCGAGGTGTCGGTGGTCGCTTACGGCACCATGGTGCACGTCGCCGAGGCCGCAGTCCGTAACTGCGGAATCGATGCCGAGATCGTCGACGTGCGCACCATGGCGCCGCTCGATGTCGAGACGATCTGTGCCTCGGTGTGCAAGACCGGCCGCTGCGTCGTCGTGCACGAGGCGACACGCTTCGGCGGCTACGGAGCCGAGCTCGTGGCGACGGTCCAGGAGCAGTGCTTCTGGAATCTCGAGGCGCCGGTGCTGCGCGTGACCGGCTGGGACACTCCCTACCCGCATGCCTTCGAATGGGATTATTTCCCCGGCCAGGCGCGTATCGCGGCGGCCCTCAAGCAGGTGATGGAGGCGGCATGAGTCGGTTTGTCTTCAAGCTGCCAGACCTCGGCGAGGGCACGGTCCAGGCGGAAATCGTCGGCTGGCGCGTCAAGCCGGGCGACACCGTGGCCGAAGACGACATAGTGGTCGAGGTGATGACAGAGAAGGCGGCGGTGGAAGTGCCGGCGCCGGTGAGCGGTCGCGTGGTCTCGATCACCGGGCAGCCGGGCGACATGGTGCCGGTGGGATCGGAGCTCCTGGTGCTCGAGACCGAGGCACGCGCGCAGCCTTCAGCCGCGACGGCGGTCGATTCGGGCGCGGGCGCGGCGGCGGCGCCCGCGGCCGCAACGCCTGCGGCTGCCCCCGCGCGCAGCGCCGGCAATGGCGCGGGTGCCGTGCACGAGGGCGCGGCGGCCGAGGCATCGCGCGGCGCACGGGTGGCCACCTCGCCTGCGATCCGTCGACGTGCGCACGATGCCGGTGTGGACCTGAGGCAGGTGTCCGGCTCCGGTCCGAGCGGTCGCATCGTCTCGAAGGACCTGGATGCCTACGTGGCCCGCGCCTCCCAGGGCCAGCCGGTGCCGCTGCGGCCGGCGCCGCGCGCGGTTCCGGCCGCCGGGCTTGCGCCGCGCGCGGGCGCTGCGACCGAGGAGATCAAGGTGATCGGAGTGCGGCGCCTCATCGCCCAGCGCATGAGCGAGGCGAAGCGCAACATCCCGCACTTCGCCTACGTCGAGGAGCTCGACATCACCGAGCTCGAGGCGCTGCGCCGTCACCTGAACGCCGGGCTCGAGCGGGGCGCACCGTCGCTCACCTACCTGCCGTTCCTGGGTCTCGCGCTGGTGCGGGTGCTCAAGGATTTTCCGCAATGCAACGCGCACTACGACGCCGAGCGCGGCGTCATCGTGCGCTACTCGGCGGTGCACCTCGGCGTTGCGAGCCAGACTCCCGATGGGCTCAAGGTGCCGGTGGTGCGCGATGCCGACCGGCTGTCGCTGTGGGAGCTGGCGGGCGAGATTCGCCGGGTGAGCGAGGCGGCGCGCACCAACAAGGCGACCCGCGAGGAGCTCACCGGCTCCACCATCACCATCACCAGTCTCGGCAAGCTCGGCGGCATCGTGAGCACGCCGATCATCAATGCGCCGGAAGTGGCGATCATCGGTGTCAATCGGGCGATCGAGCGGCCGGTGGTGCGCGACGGAGCGATCGCGATCCGCCTCACGATGAATCTGTCCTCATCCTTCGACCACCGCTTCGTCGACGGCTATGACGCGGCGGCCATGATCCAGGCACTGAAGGAGTGCCTCGAGCACCCCGCCACGATCTTCATCGACCGCTGATCCTTCGCCGCCGCCTCCTTGTCGCGGGGCCGCGCGGTCCGCTAGAGCTGATGCCCCGCGCCGCCCGCATACTTCTTCTCGCCCGCCGTCACGCGCAGCGTCAGGCGGTTTTGCTGCGGCGGCAGCGGACAGGTCGCGAATTCGTTGAGCGCGCAGGGGGGGTTATAGGCCTCGTTGAAGTCCACCGCCGCGGATGAGCCCTTTGGTGTCGGCACATGGAGGAAGCGCCCCCCGCCGTAGGTCTCGTGTCCGCTGGTTCCGTCCGCGAACATGATGAAAAGCTCGGTATCGCCCGGCTCTTCCAGTACCGCATCGAGCCGCCACTCGCGTCCGTCCTTGCTGAATACCAGCGCGCCCGGGGACTCCATCTGGAGCTGCATGCCGAGAACATTCACGATGGGCACGTGATGTACCGGCTGGTAGCGCTCAAAGCGCGCGTTCACCACCCAGTCGGTGCTCACGGGAAAGTACTCGAGGCCCCGGAAATGGAGGCGATGCGGGTTGGCGAGATCGCGGACGCGCACCCCGAGGTTGCCGGCGCGCTCGATGACGTGGAAGCGCAGTGTGCCGCTTTCGAGCACGGTCGGTTTGCCGCTCGTGTCGGCAGCGAGGTCGAGCGCACCGACCGGTTTCCCTTCGTGCGTGATCCCACTCCCAGCCGCCGCGACGAAGCGCACCTGCTGGCCGCTGCGCACGAAATTGCCGGCGTGTGGTGCGAGTGCGGCATTATCGAGGGAGAGCGAGTTGGAGGCGGCGCGGCCGAAACTGTTGTCGCCTTCCTTCAGCCAGAAAAGTCCCGTGAGTGTCAGCCAGCCGTCATCGCTCAGCAGGCTCTCGCGCCGCTGCGCGCGCCACTGATCGATCGCCGCCCGCTCGGACTCGAGCGCGGCCGTGTCCGCGGTGGCGCAAAAGGCGGCAGCCGGCGTAAGGCCCGCCGAGAGGGCGGGGATGAGCAGTGACAGGGCGCCGCAGAGGCGGCCGGTGCGGGGACGGGATGACATGAGCGTTTCCCTCAGCCGTTGAGCCGCAATGATGCCATCAGGGCTCGCGTCCGAGGATCTCCTCGCGGACGTCGGCGATTTCACGCGCGCGCGAGGGACGCGCTCCCTCGCAGCGCTCCGGTCGGGGGCAGCGGGCACTGCGCGGACAGATGACGCGCGCGGGGGAGCCCAGGGCATCGTCGATCCAGGCGATGTTGAGCACGTTGGCGAGTGCGCCGAGGGAATTCGCCGCTTCTTTGGGAATGCGGGCTTCGCCGCGCCGATGCAGGCATTCGCGCAGGATCGCATCGACCGCCGCGGCGCTGTCGACGCCGTTGGCATCGAGCGCGGGCACGAGATCGACGCCGACCGACAGCACGTGATGATTCCCCGCCATGTCCCGCACGCGCAGCGAGTGGCAGCAGTAAAGCAGTGAGCGCTCGCCGTCGCGCAGCACCGAGATCTGCGAGCCGGATTCACCATGCCCGCCCTCGATCATGCGGAACACCGCCCAGTTGGGGCACGGGTCGCTCACCTGGGCGAGATTCCCCCAGGGGAGCGGAATGCCGTTGCCGCGATAGACCGCGCGCAGGTACCCGGGCGGATAGGCATCGAAGAAATGCCAGTAAGGGTAGGGCGACACCTTGGTCATGCGGCGCATCACCACCGCCGGGGTCAGCTCGAGCTTCACGGCCGCTTCCACCCGATGACGCTCGCGCGCGAGGAAGCGTCGGAACGGCAGCCGCGGAGCCAGCAAGGCGCCGGCGAAGAAACTGCACTCGAAGTCCCGCCAGGCGTGCAGCACGTCCTGCGGCTCGAGTCCCGCCGCGCCCGAGCCACCCTCGGGGCTGCCGCCCATCTCGCCACCCGTCGCGTGCGGGGATTTGAGCCCGTCCCCGCCGTGCAGCACCTTGTGCGCGATGTGCGCGGCCAGGTCGAACTTGAGGCGCGCCGGGTCAGCCTGCAGCGCGCGGTTCGCGTACACCACGTTCGGCGCCTCGTAGAACGAGCGCACCATGCTGCGTACCTCGCGATCCTTATCGCGCGCCAGGACGGGCTTCCTCTCGAACCAGCGGATCTCGAGCCCGTGGCGCCTGGCGAGCCGGGTGAGGTCCTCGACTCCGAGCGGGAAGCGCCGCTCCCCGACCGACTCGGCGGCCCGCTCCAGATCCGGAAAGTCGTTGTGCGACATCTCCTGGTGCGAGCGGATCAGGAGGTGCGCGAACTGCCGCCCGCTGGTGCCGGTCTGCGCCAGCAGCTCGGGGATCGCCGCCTGCAGGAGATTTCGCGAGAAGAGAAAGGCGGGCTCAAAGGGCATGCGTGGCGCCCCCGCGGACGCCTCCGCCGGCGGCGCCTCCGGCTCGGTGCTTTCGTCGAGAAACCAGGCAGGCGAGCGCTGAAAAATCGTCGCGAGAAGCTCGAGCAGGGCAGGGGCGGGTCGGCGCTTGCCGCTCTCGATCATGCTGAGGTAGGAGACCGAGGGGGCGAGGTCGGCGCTGCGCTGGATGCAGCGCACCGAGAGCTCTTCCAGCGTGAGTCCGTTGCGTTTGCGCAGGGCCCGCAGTTTCGTGCCGAGAAAGTGGCCGCGTCGTACGAGCTGTGCCATATGTCAGGTCGGTCGAGTCGGTCGGCCTACTATCTTGTGAAATTAACAGTGTGAAGTTTCTGTAGTCAAATTCCCATGAGTTGAGGGTATGCTGTGTCCATGCAGCAAGGTGCAGAGCTGGCCTACTCGCGCGAGCCGGCAGGACCTAAGGTCGAGATCCTCGGTCCCCCGGTCGAGCGGTCCGGGGAAGTGCTGACGCCACTCGCGTTGCAGCTGCTCGCGAGCCTGCACCGCCGTTTCAACGCGCGGCGGCTCGAGCTCCTCGAGGAGCGTGCACGGCGCCAGGCGCAGTTCGACGCAGGGGCGCTGCCTGAATTCCTCAAGAGCACCGCGGAGGTGCGCGCGGGGGAGTGGCGTGTGGCAGCGGTCCCGGCGGACCTCGCCGACCGGCGCGTC
>DATGJR010000012.1:0-5202 GCA_035295065.1 Steroidobacteraceae bacterium | reverse complement strand
ACCCCATCGCGCGCCGGAGCGAGGCCAAGCTGAAACTCGATCTGCCGCGTATCGACTATTGGGTCGGAAAGGGGGCGCTGCCCTCGGACCGGGTACGGACGCTGGTCGCCTCGTACCGCAAGCAGGCCACGGCCTAAGTCCAGTTCAGGCGCGACCCGCTTTGAGGCGTGAGCGGCCATGGCCTGGATCGAGCTCGGCCGGCTGGGCGCTCCCTACGGGACGAAGGGGTGGTCACACGTCGATTCGTTCACGGACCCCCCTGCGGGCCTCCTGAAGTTCCCCGAGTGGGGTTTGAGGCTGGCGAGCGGTGAGCGGCTGCAACGGCGCGTCCTGACGGGACGCGAGCACGGCCGGGGCCTCGTGGCCCAGCTCGAGGGTGTGATGAGTCGCGAGGGTGCGGCTGCGCTTACCGGCGCGATGATCGAGGTGGAGCGAGCGGCGCTGCCGCCCGCGGGCGAGGATCAGTATTACCGTGCGGACCTCGAGGGCTTCACGGTGCGCAATCTCGAGGGTGCGGCGCTCGGGACGGTGAGCCACTTCGTGGATGCGCCGGCCGGGGCAGTGATGGTGGTCAGGGAGTCGGCCGGCCGCGAGCACTGGGTGCTTGCTTCGCCCCGGCACCTGCGCTCGGTGGACCTTAAGACCCGGATCATCGTGGTGGACTGGCCCGCGGAGCTGGAGTAGCCATGAAGATCGAGGTCGTGACGCTCTTTCCGCGGATGATCGCGGGGGCGCTGGAGTTCGGAGTCCTCGCGCGCGCCATCGAGCGCGGGCTGCTCTCGGTCGGGACCGAGGACCCGCGAGCGCACACCGAGGATGTGCATCGCACGGTCGATGACCGGCCGTACGGCGGGGGCCCCGGCATGGTGATGAAGGCCGAGCCGCTGCTGAAGGCGATCCGCGCCGCGCACGCGCGTCTGCCGGCAGGGAGCCCGCGCATATGCCTTTCGGCGCAAGGTGAGCCCTTCGGGGCGCAGCAGGCGCAGGCGCTGGCGGGGCTCCCGGGGCTGCTGCTGGTGGCGGGACGCTACGAGGGTATGGATGAGCGCGTGATCGAGCTGGGTATCGATCGGGAGCTCTCGGTAGGCGACTACGTGCTCTCGGGGGGTGAGCTCCCGGCGCTCACCGTGATCGACGCGGTCGCACGGCTGCTGCCCGGGGCGCTGGGGGACGAGCGCTCGAGCGTCGAGGACTCGTTTGCGCAGGGGCTGCTCGACTGGCCACATTACACGCGACCGGAGGTGTATGAGGGTCGGGCGGTGCCGGCGGTACTATTGTCGGGAGACCACGCGGCCATTCGCCGCTGGCGTCTCGCATCGGCGGTCGAGCGCACCTGGCGGCGCCGGCCGGAGCTCATCGCCAGGAATCGCCTGCCCGCCGAGGCGCAGCGCGAAATGAATCAGTGCCTGGCCGCAGAAGCGGCCGGAGACGGGAATCGAGGTAAGTGACATGAGCAAGATCGTCGAAGAACTCAACAAGAGGCGCATGACGCGCGAGGTGCCGGACTTCAAGCCCGGTGACACCGTGGTCGTGCAGGTCAAGGTGGTCGAGGGCGATCGCGAGCGCGTGCAGGCCTACGAGGGCGTGGTGATCGCGCGCAGCAACCGCGGTCTCAATTCCTCTTTTACTGTGCGCAAGATCTCGCACGGCGAGGGCGTGGAGCGGGTATTCCAGACCTACAGCCCCGCGATCAGCGACATCGTGGTGAAGCGCCGCGGGAGCGTGCGGCGCGCGAAGCTCTACTACCTGCGAGACCTCGCCGGTAAAGCGGCCAGGATCGAAGAGAAGATCTGACGTGCCCCGGGCGCGGCGCGGAGCATAGGTGAGCGTGCGAGGTTTCTTCGTCGGCCTGTTGCGCGGCCTGGACGGCGTGCGCAAGGTGCTGCACTTCATCGTGCTGCTGTTCATCTTCGGCGTGGCTCTGGTCGCACTGCGCAGCGGCGTGCCGCGCGTCCCGGCGCGCGCAGCGCTCCTCATCGCCCCGCAGGGCCAGCTGGTCGAGCAGCTCTCGGGCGAGCCGCTCGAGCGTGCGCTCGAGGAGGCCCGCGGCAACGCCCGCCACGAGACGCTCCTCTGGGACCTCACCGACTCGATCCGCGCGGCGGCGCAGGACCGGCGCATTCCGGCCGTCGCGCTCGATCTCGACAAGTTCAGCGGCGCCACCCAGCCGACTCTCGAGGAGCTGGCGCGCGCGCTGCGCGAGTTCCGTGCCACCGGCAAGAAGGTCGTGGCTTATGGGACCGAGCTCACCCAGGAGGGCTACTACCTCGCCGCGCAGGCGGACGAGCTCTACCTCGATCCGATGGGCTTCGTGCTGATCGACGGCTACGACCGCTACCGCACCTATCTCAAGGAGGCGCTCGACAAGCTCGGCGTCGACATCAACGTATTCCGCGTCGGCCAGTTCAAGAGTGCGGTCGAGACCTTTACGCGCACCAACATGTCGCCCGAGGACCGGGAAGAGAGTCGCGCTTACCTCGGCGCCCTGTGGACCAGCTACCAGCAGGCCATCACGCGCGCGCGCAAGCTCGCGCCCGATGCGCTCGCGAAGTACGTCGACACCCTGGCGCAGAAGGTGCCGGCCGCCGGCGGCGATGCGGCGCGGGTGGCGCTCGAGGCCGGCCTCGTCACCGGTATCAAGCAGAATCTCGACGTCGAGAAGCGCCTCATCGCACTGGTGGGTGAAGACCGCAGCGCCGGCTCCTTCCACGCGGTCACGGTGAGCGAATACCTCCCGTACGCCCAGGCGCAGAAGAAGCTGCACGCCGCGGGCAAGCCGCGCATCGGGGTGATCGTCGCCGAGGGCGACATTCTCGACGGCGATCAGCCGCCGGGCACCATCGGCGGGGACTCGACCGCCAAGCTCATCCGCCAGGCGCGCGTCGACCCGGACGTGAAGGCGCTGGTCCTGCGCGTCGACAGTCCCGGCGGCAGTGTCACGGCCGCCGAGGAGATCTATCGCGAGCTCAAGGCGCTGCGCGCGGCCGGCAAGCCCCTGGTCGTGTCGATGAGCGGTTACGCGGCTTCCGGCGGCTATTACATCTCAGCGCCCGCCGACGAGATCTGGGCGAGTCCCGCGACCATCACGGGCTCGATCGGCATCTTCGCGATCATTCCGACGCTCGACCGCACGCTCGGCAAGGTCGGGGTGACGGTCGATGGCGTGGGCACCACGGCGCTCTCCGGGCAATTGCGCCTCGACCGGCCGCTCGGCGCCGAGGCGCGTGCGCTGCTGCAGTCGCAGATCAGCCGTGGCTATGAGGAGTTTCTCGATCGTGTCTCGAGCGGACGCAACAAGAGCCGCGCGGACGTCGATGCGATCGCACAGGGGCGCGTGTGGGCCGGGAGCGATGCGCTGCGCTTAGGCCTGGTGGATCACCTGGGCTCGTTCGATGAGGCGCTGAAGGCGGCGGCCAGCCGTGCCAAGCTCACCGACTACGCTCCCGAATTCATCGAGCCCGAGCTCACCTGGGCGCAGGAGCTGTTGATGGCACTGAGGACTGGCCTCGCGCGCAGCCTCATCAGCTCGAGTCCGGACGAGCAGGCGCTCGCGCAGTTGCGCCAGCGGCTCGATCCGATCGCGCACCAGGTCGCGATCCTCAGCCGCTTCAGCGTGCCGAATCATCTCTACGCCTACTGCTTCTGCGAAGCGCGCTGACCGCCGCGGTTTCGAACCGGGCCCCGATCCGCCCTTTGTTTAGCGGGCAAAAGCCACGCCTTTTGCCCGCGGGCCTGACCTCGCTGTGCGGCTGGCCCGCGCAAATCGCCGCAGGCGATTTGCGCCAATCTACAAGCTACTCCAGTCCAGGATGACCTTCCCGGACTTGCCCGATCCCATGGTCTCGAATCCCTTCTGGAATTCCTGGATCGGGAAATGATGCGTGATGATCGGGTCGATCTTCAGTCCCGACTGCAGCATGCTCGCCATTTTGTACCAGGTCTCGAACATCTCCCGGCCGTAGATGCCCTTGAGCGTCAGCCCCTTGAAGATCACCTGATTCCAGTCGATCGCCATCTCCTCGGGCGGGATGCCGAGGATGGCGATCGAGCCGCCGTGAAACATGGTGCGCAGCATCTCGCGGAATGCCGCGGCGTTGCCCGACATCTCGAGCCCGACGTCCCAGCCCCCGAATATCCCGAGTTCCTTCATGGTCTGATCGAGTGACTCTCTGGCCACGTTGATGGCGCGGGTCGCGCCCATGCGGCGCGCGAGCTCCAGGCGATAGTCGTTGACGTCGGTCACCACGATGTGCCGCGCGCCGGTGAAGCGCGCGATCGCCGTCGCCATGATGCCGATGGGACCTGCCCCCGTGATCAGCACGTCCTCGCCGACCATGTTGAAGGTGAGGGCGGTGTGGGTGGCATTGCCGAAGGGATCGAGAATGGAGGCGATGTCGTCCGGGATCGAGTCCGGGAGCTTGAAGGCGTTGTAGGCCGGGATCGCCAGGTACTCGGCGAAGGCACCCGGGCGGTTGACCCCGACGCCGACGGTGTTCTTGCACAGGTGGCGCCGGCCGGCACGGCAATTGCGGCAATAGCCGCAGGTGATGTGCCCTTCGCCGGAGACCCGGTCGCCGGCTTTCAGCCCCTTGACCTCCGAGCCCACCTCGACGATCCGACCGCAGTACTCGTGCCCCACCGCCATCGGTACCGGAATGGTCTTGGCAGCCCACGCGTCCCAGTTGTAGATGTGCATGTCGGTGCCGCAGATCGCAGTCTTGGCGATCTCGATCAGCACGTCGTTGTGCCCGACCTTGGGCTCCGGGATGTCCTCGAGCCAGATCCCGGGGGCTGCCTGCTGCTTGACCAGTGCTTTCATGAGTCTCGCTCTTGTTCAGTCTTTACTTGAGGACACCGAGCTCGCGGCCGACCTCGGTGAAGGCGGCCACGGCGCGCTCGAGCTGGGCGCGCGTGAGCGCTGCCGACATCTGCGTGCGGATGCGCGCCTGGCCCTTCGGCACCACCGGGTAAGAGAAGCCGATCACGTACACGCCGCGCTCCAGCAGCCGGTCGGCCATGCGACCGGCGAGCGCCGCATCCCCCAGCATCACCGGAATGATGGGATGCTCGCCCGGCTTCAAGTCGAATCCGGCGCGCGTCATCGCGCCGCGGAAGAAGCGCGCGTTCTCGAACAGCTGCTCGCGCAGCTGCGAGCCGCCCTCGAGCAGATCGAGCACCGCGAGGCTCGCAGCCACCACCACC
>DATGJR010000011.1:0-2627 GCA_035295065.1 Steroidobacteraceae bacterium | reverse complement strand
GGTCCATGCGGAAGCATGACCGGCCGGTGTCACATAACTCACCGAATGTCCGCCGCTGGCGAGGTGCTCGGCCAGCACGCCGCCCATGTAGTAATTGTCGAAGTCGTAGACGACGACCGGGTCGGCGACCGGCGCGCCTTGCGCAAGGTCGTCCGGCGTCAGCACCCCGGGTGCCTCCAGGCTCCCGGTCGGCACTTCGAGGGGCGAGTAGAGAAGGCGCGCCCAGCGCGAGCCGGTGGCGATCACTACGTAATGATTCCTGAGCTCGAGCACCTCGTCTGCCGACAGGCGGTTGCCGCGATAGATGCTGACGTTGGTGAGTCGCTCGAGCTGCCCACGGCGCCAGTCGACGACGCGGTTCCATGCGCCGAGACCGGGCAGGCGGGTCTCAAAGCGCAAGCGGCCACCGATGTCGTCGGCCGCTTCGGCCACGGTCACTTCGTAGCCGCGCCGCCCGAGGGTGAGCGCGCACTCGAGCCCGGCGGCGCCGGCGCCGACGACCAGCACCGAGGCCGCGCGTGCCGCCCTGGGAATTTGCTCCGGGTGCCAGCCGCGACGCCATTCCTCGCCGATGGTCGGGTTCTGGGTGCAGCGCACCGGCACGCTGTCGTGCCAGCTCGATATGCAGATGTTGCAGCCGATGCACTCGCGGATCTCCGCCTCGCGCCCCTCATCGATCTTGCGGGGGAGGAAAGGGTCGGCAATGGACGGCCGCGCCGCGCCTATGAGGTCGAGCACCCCGCGGCGCACCTGGCTCACCATCGTATCGGGGGAGGTGAAGCGACCCACGCCCACCACAGGTCTCGCGGTCAGCTTCTTCACGAAGTCGATGACCGGCTCGTGACTCCCCTCGGGAGCGAAACGCGACGGTGGGCAGTCGGTGGGCGAGGAATCCATCTTGACGTCCCACAGGTCGGGCAGATCCCTGAGCAGCTCCACGACCTCGTGCGCCTGGGAGGGCGCGACCTCGCTCGGCCGTGCGCGCAGCTCCTCGAGACTGATCCGCAGCGCGACCGCGCACTTTCCCGCCACCGCCTCGTGCGTCACTTCGAGCAGCTCGCGCACGATCCGCGCGCGGTTGGCGAGACTGCCGCCATAGGCATCGGTCCGCAGGTTCCACTCCGGCAGCAGGAACTCGTAGGGCAGATACCCCATGCCCGCGTAGACATAGACGATGTCGAAGCCCGCCTGGCGTGCGCGGCGCGCGGCCGCGCTCTGCTGTGCCAGGAGCGAGCGGATATCGTCAGCGTCCATGGCGCGCGGCCGCTGATTGCCCATGAAGTTGACGTGCGTCGCCATCCAGGAGGTGCCGGACGGCGACATGGTTGGCAGGCGGCTCAGACGGTTCATCACCGAGCCCCCGCCGTGCCACAGCTCGATGCCGGCGAGCGCCCCATGCCGGTGAACGGCCTCGGTCATGAGTGCGTGGGAGCGCACGTCCTCATCGTCCCAGAGTGTCGCGTAGGGAAGCGGAGCATCGTCGGAGCCCGGGTCGATCGACACATAGCCGGTGCACACCACGCCCCAGCCGCCTTCGGCCTTCGTTCCACGGAAGGCGGCGCGCATGTGCGGCATGGAGTTGGTCATGCCGGCCGCGTGCGGGACGGCGTAGAAGCGGTTGCTCGAGGTGACCGGTCCGATCTTTACCGGCTCGAACAGCACGTCGTAGCGCGGGTTGCGGGACATCCGCGGCAGTCTGCCTTCACTTGAGCGGCTGCTCAATAGTGGAGGACGCTATACTCGCGCGTCCGCGCACGACGCGGGAATCTGCACCGAGGTGAAGAGCTCATGGCTCACAAGAGGCTCGCGTTGCTGAGTGCGATCGCGCTCGTACCGGGGATTCTCCATGCGCAGAGCGCGACGGCGCCCGACAGGGCCGAGCCGGGCTCGATCGAGGAGATCGCGCACGCCACCACCGAGACGCGCTTCAGCTCGCCCTGGGTCAGCTATCTGCCGGCGTCGCCGAGCGTCGTCTCGCCGCGCGCGTTCTGGCACCGCATCCCCGGCGCTCCCGGCGAGCTCGTCGACAGCGCCGCCGCCTATGCTTATGCGCGCGCGCTCGCCGGCTCCTCCCCGCGCGTGCGGCTCTTCAGCATCGGTCGCTCGGAGGAGGGGCGTGAGATCGTGCTGCTCGCGATCGCGGACGAGCAGGGAATTCGCGACCTCGAGCGCCTCAAGGCCGCGACCGCCGCGCTCGCGGATCCGCGCCGCACGGATCCGGCCGCCGCCGAGCAACTGATACTTACCTCCCGCCCGATCTATTACATCAATGCGGCGCTTCACTCCGACGAGACCGGCTCAACCGAATCGGCGCTCGAGCTCGCCTACCGGCTCGCGGTCTCCGAGCAGCCGATGATCCGCCGCATCCGCGAGAAGCTCGTGGTGCTCATCAACCCGGTCTCCAACCCCGACGGCCGCGACCGGCAGGTCGAGTGGTTCTACCGCTATCTCAAGGGCAAGACGGATCTGGCGCACTTCCCGCGGCAGGCGCCGCCCTACTGGTCGAAGTATGCCTTCGTCGACATCAACCGCGACGCGCACCAACAGGTGCATGCGACCACGCAGGCGGTGTTCCGCATGATGTGGGCGTGGCATCCGCAGGTGATTCACGACATGCACGAGAGCGT
>DATGJR010000010.1:0-5208 GCA_035295065.1 Steroidobacteraceae bacterium | reverse complement strand
CCGATGCCCTCGTAGTTGAGGCTCATCTGGATGCGGTATTCCTCGGAGTTGCGCGGCGAGAAATAGCTCGAGTGCGGGTCGAAGGTCCGCGCATAGGCATTCATGAGGTTCTCGAACACGTCCTCCGGGGTGATCTGATCGACCCGCTTGAGCACGCGCTCGTAGCGCTTGCGCAGGGTCTCGGAGGCCTCCTTCCAGTTCTTGCCGGTGAGCAGCAGCGAGAGCGCATCGTTCTTCACGCGCTTGCGCCACAGCTCGTTCATGTCCGCCTCGCTCGTCACCCACGGTGCGTGCTGACGGTCGAACTCGAAGGACTCATCGAGCGTCCAGTTGGGCTCGGTGTCGAGCAGCTTGAGCGCGTACTGCATGCGCTCGCGGTTGCGCTGCTGAAAGCGCGCGAACATCAGGTAGGCCGGGTCGACGTTGCCCGTACGGATCATGTCGTCGAACTGGTAGCGATAGGCGCCGAAGTCGGTGATGTCCGAGGCCAGCAGGTAGCTGTGCTGCGGATCGAGGAACTCGAGATAGCGCTGAAAGACCAGGTCCGACATCTTGCGGTCGATGGGGGCGTGGCTGTAGTGGTACTCCTCGAGCAGCCGCCCGACCTTGCGGGCCGTGGCGCGCTGGCTATCGGTCGGGGCGATCGCTCCGGCGGGCAGGAGCGAAGGGCTTGCCGGGGCCTGCACCGAGCCGGCCAGGGCCAGCGCGGTGAGCGCCAGCAGGCAGGCGGTGATCCATCCGGAGGAGCGGCGCAGGGATTCTGTCATCGGGTCGACTCGCGGGTTTCCATACACTCTTGGAGCTAGGCTAGAGCGTACGGTTCGCCTTTAGCAAGTGCGGTGCTCACAGCCATGAAGCCTTTGACAGCCCTCCTTGGCATCCTGGCCGGCTCGGCGGTCGCTCTGGCGAGCGGCCTGATCATGACCTGGATCGTGATCCTGCTGCTGCCGGAGGACGAGCAGCGCTTCGCGCCGGAGCATTCCCACCTGATACGGGCCATCCTGGTCTTTTCCGTGTTCGCAGGCGTTTCGTTTGCCAGCTTCATCGGCGAAGCGCGCACCTCGCGCTGGCGCGGGGCGGCGCACGCCGCAACGGCGGTGGTCTTTGCCCTGGCGCTGTGGCTCTACTGGCCGACCTGAGCCCCCGGGCGCACGTTCAGCGCTCAGCCGCGACGTGGCGGCGGCAGGGCGCGCAGGAGCGCCAGGAACCCCCGGATCAGAAGCAGGAGGAAGGCCGGTCCCAGGGCCACCAGCCAGAAGACCGCCGAGCCGTGCGCGAGGCCGACGACATAATCGGCGAAAAGCGCCCAGGGGCCCCCCTTGAGGTTGTCGCCATGGGTGTAGGGGCCGAGCGCCCGGTTGCCGGCGAGCCAGATCAGCAGCGGCATCACCAGCACGCCGAAGGCGACGGCCGCTGCGAGTGCGATCAGCTCGCGCTGCGTCCGGGAAAGGGCCGCGAAGGAGCCTGGAACGCGTCTGAGGCGCTCGAGGGGTCCGGGACTGCCGGTCGGGGGGGTGGCTGCCATGCGCGGCGGGCATAATAACGTCCTCATGCAGAAAATCAGAGCCGCGGTCATCGGGGTCGGCTACCTCGGCCGTTTTCACGCTCAGAAGTACGCGCAAGCGCAGGGCTGTGAGCTCACGGCAGTGGCGGACAGCCGAGCCGAGGCGCGCGAGATGCTGGCCGCCGAGCTCAAGACCCGCGCGGTGGGGGACTATCGGGAGCTGCTCGGCGCGGTGGATGCGGTGAGCGTCGTGACCCCGACGCCGGCGCATTTCGAGATTGCGCGGGAGTTCCTCGAGCACGGAGCGCACGTGCTGGTCGAGAAACCGATCACCGAGACCGCAAGCCAGGCGCGCGAGCTGATCGCGCTCGCCGCGCGCGGGCGCCGGATCCTGCAGGTCGGGCATCTCGAGCGCTTCAACGCGGCGATCCTCGCGGCCATGCCCCACCTGAAGGCGCCGCGCTTCGTCGAATGTCACCGGCTCGCGCCTTACCGCGAGCGTGGCACCGATGTGAACGTGGTGCTCGATCTCATGATCCACGACATCGACATCGTGCAGACGATCGTCGGCGCCCCGATCAGCGCCATCGACGCGGTCGGCACGCCGGTGTTTTCCGAGGAGATCGACATTGCCAACGCGCGCATCCGTTTCGCGAGCGGTTGCGTCGCCAACGTCACCGCCTCGCGCGTCAGCCTCAAGACCGAGCGCAAGCTGCGTGTCTTCGAGGACGACGCCTATCTGTCGCTCGACCTGCAGCAGAAGATCGTCACGCTGATCCGCAAACGCGCCGAGCCGCCGCAGCCGGGCGAGCTGCCGGTGATCATCGAGGAGCAGAGCCTGGAGCCCGGGGATGCGCTCAAGGCGGAGATCGATTCCTTCCTCGAGTGCATTCGCACCGGCGGCCGGCCGGTGGTTCCCGGGGAAGCAGGACTCATCGCGCTCGAGACCGCCATGCGGATCACCGAGCAGGTGAACGCCTCTCTCGCGAGACGCACGAGCTAGTAGAATCGCCGCCGATGAGCGCACCCGGGCATTTGCGCAGGTCGCCGCGGCCGGTCACCGTTGCCGCGCTGCAGATGGCGTGCGACTGGAACTCCCAGGCCAACATCGAGCGCGCCGAGCGCCTGGTGCGCGCCGCGGCCGCGCAGGGCGCACAGATCATCCTGCTGCCCGAGCTCTTCGAGACTCCCTATTTCTGCATCGAGCAGGACGCGCGGCATCTCGCGCTGGCGCATCCCGTCACGGAGAACGCCGCGGTGCGCCATTTCGGCCCCATTGCGCGCGAGCTCGGAGTGGTGTTGCCGATCAGCTTCTTCGAGCGAGCGGGCAGGGCCTACTTCAACTCCATCGCGATCCTGGACGCCGATGGCTCCAATCTCGGCGTCTACCGCAAGTCGCACATCCCCAATGGGCCGGGCTACCAGGAGAAGAACTACTTCTCCCCGGGCGATACCGGCTTCAAGGTCTGGACCACGCGCTTCGCCCGCATCGGCGTCGGCATCTGCTGGGATCAGTGGTTCCCCGAGACCGCGCGCGTCATGGCACTCCAGGGTGCGGAGCTGCTGCTCTTTCCCACCGCGATTGGCAGTGAGCCGCCGCCGGCACTGCCGGTGAACTCGCGCGAGCACTGGCAACGCACGCAGCAGGGGCACGCGGCAGCCAATCTCACGCCTCTCATCGCCTCGAACCGCTACGGACTGGAGCGCTCGCTGCAGGACCCGCAGGGGCTCTACATCCGCTTCTACGGCTCATCCTTCATCGCCGACGCGACCGGCGCCAAGGTGGCCGAGGCGGCCGAAGAGGGCGATGCGGTGCTGACGCACACGTTCGATCTGGAGGAGATCGCGCAGCTGCGCGACAACTGGTTCGTATTCCGCGACCGGCGGCCGGATCTCTACTCGCGGCTGACGACGCTCGACGGACAATAGCCCTCTGCCGCTGTCACCCGGGGTGCCCTGAGGCGCAGCGGGGCCCCGGCCTTGCGGCCGGGGCCCACCATTGGTGGAGGCGGGGGGACAGCACTTCCGCGGCTTTCGCAGCGGGCTGGACTATGCCTTCATCCGCGCGTGCGGATGCGGAGCGTGTTATCCCGCGGCTCGAGTCCCGCGGGATCCTAGTGTCCGCCCCGGCTCAACGCCTTCGGCGGATCTATGAGTCTCTACAGGGCAGGCCTGAGGTTGGCCCTCTTCCTACCCCTCGGCGTTGCCATGCCGCCCGTCAGGGCGCCGTCAGGTTTCACCGATGTGAGCTCCGTTTTCACCCGGTCCTCGCGGACCGGTGCGACCCTTCGATCGAACCCCCGTCCGTAAGTCCTAGACTTCAGGATCTACGTACGTAGCTCTCTCATTGGTTCTCACGCCACGCTACCCGAGGAGCAGGGAAGACGCGACGCCAGCGATCAGTGACTCTTAACGCACCGGCCTGCTCGCAACGCCGGAGCGCGATCCTGTGAACGCGTCCCCCGAGACGGTCGCACAGGCACGAGCCGTTCGGAGGTCAGCTGCGTTTAGGCAGCCAGAGCGTAGTTGTCGTCGTTGGCAACTATAAGTTGCAGCTGTATTTACGAGGGAACTGCGCCTCGGTACGCCCCTGAAGGTTCGTAACCCACGTCGAAACCGGTCGCCCCCTTCAGGTATGCCTTCGCAGCATACCTGAACACCGCTCGGGGAGGGTTCCGGTATGGGTTTGGCTCGCCATACAAGGGGAAGCACTGATGCACCTGAAGCTCGCAAGCTGCGCCTTGCTCCTGGCCGCAGCCGCGCACGCCGACGAGCCGCCATACCAGGGAGATCCCAACTGGTCCATGCGCGCGCTCCTCGGCTATACCAAGACCGGCGGCAACACCGACAACAGCTCCGGCAACTTCCTCTTTCACGTCGCGCATGTGATCGATGACTGGAAGCTGCTTTTCGCCACGGAAGGTCTCTACGGGTCGACACGCGGGGAGACCACGGCCCAGGCGTGGGACGCGCATGGTCAGGCCAACTACAACTTCACGCCCAAGCTGTACGGGTTCCTGGGGCTCGGCTATACCGACGACCACTTCAGCGGCTTTGCCTACCAGGAAGCCGTGACCACCGGCCTTGGCTATCACGTCGTACAGACCGATGCCACCAGGTTCACGGTGCAGGCCGGAGTCGGCTACCAGAGACTGCGCCCCGAGATCCTCGTGAAGGACGACATCGGCGGGATCGTCGGCAGCACCGAGCTCGACTCGAAGAGCGATGCGGTGATGACCGCGGGCCTCAACTACGAGCACAGCTTCAACCAGTACACCAAGCTGATCGTTGCGGCTGCCGTCCAGTCCGGGAGCGACAACACGCTCACCACCGCCAGCATCGCCCTGCAGGTAAAGATGTCGAACCGCCTGTCGCTTGCCGCCGGCTACCAGCTCAGCGACAACAGCAATCCGCCGGCGGGCTCGGGACGGCGCGACACGCTGACGACCCTGAGCCTGGTCTTCGACATGAGGAATCCGAAGCTGGCTCCCGAGTGAGCGCTCAGCGGCGGCTCAGCGGCCGCGCAGCAGCCGCGCCTTGTCGCGTTGCCAGTCGCGTTCCTTCTCGACCGCGCGCTTGTCGTGCTGCTTCTTGCCCTTGGCGAGTCCGAGCTGCAGTTTGGCGCGACCGTTCTTCCAGTACAGCTCGAGCGGCACGAGCGTGTAGCCGCGCCGCTCAACCGCCCCAATCAGCCCCTGGAGCTC
>DATGJR010000009.1:0-27076 GCA_035295065.1 Steroidobacteraceae bacterium | reverse complement strand
GCCGCGGCGTCGAACTCGCCGAAGTCCTCCAGGCTCTCGCCGACGCCGACGAAGCGGATCGGGAGCTTGAGGCTCTGCGCGATGGCGATGACGATGCCGCCCTTGGCGGTGCCGTCGAGCTTGGTGAGCGCGAGCCCGGTGACGCCGACCGCCGCGTGGAACTGCCGTGCCTGCGCGAGCGCGTTCTGTCCCTGGTTGGCATCGAGCACCAGCAGCACCTCGTGCGGGGCTGAAGGGTCGCGGCGCTCGATGACGCGGCGGACTTTCTTCAGCTCTTCCATGAGGTGCGACTGGCTGTGCAGGCGCCCGGCGGTGTCCGCGAGCACCACGTCCGAGCCGCGCGCGCGCGCCTTCTCGAGCGCATCGAAGATCACCGCCCCGGGGTCCGCGCCCGGCTGCTGCGCGGCGAACTCAGCCCCGGTGCGCTCTGCCCAGATCTTGAGCTGCTCGATCGCAGCCGCCCGAAAGGTGTCGCCCGCGGCGAGCAGCACACTGGCGCCCTCCTCGGAGCAGCGCTGCGCGAGCTTACCGATGGTGGTCGTCTTGCCCGAGCCGTTGACGCCCACCACCAGGATGACGAAGGGCTTCTTGCCGCGATCGATGAGGAGGGGCTGGGCACAGGGCGCGAGGATCGCGGTGATGGCCTCGCGCAGCGCCCGGGTGAGGGCCTGGCTGTCGGCGAGCTCGTTGCGCGCCACCCGGCCCTTGAGCTGCGCGAGGATGCGCCCGGTCGCGCTGACTCCCACATCGGCCATGATCAGGCGCGTCTCGAGCTCCTCGAGGATCTCGGCATCGATGCGGCGCGAGCCCAGCAGCTCGCTCAAGTCCCGCGTCAGCCAGGAGTCGCCGCGATTGAGCCGTGCGCGCAACCGGGCGACAAAGCCCGAGCGCTCTTGCGGGGTGGCATCTTTGCGGGCGCGTCCGAACATTGCGCCCATTGTAGCGGCGCGCGTGCTACGGCTGGACCACCGTCGGGTTGGCAATCAGGATGGCGGTGCCGGGCGTCGTCGCCGGCAATCCCGCGGGCGGCACCGGCGAGCCGGTGAAGCTGATCGCCTCGGTCTGCATCTCCTGGCTCACGGCGGGGACTGCGAAGTCGATGATCGAGCCGTGATCGCCGTTGGTGAAATTGAGGAACGCGCGGAAGCCGGGCGGCGTGCCGTTCATGTTGAACACCGCCCCGGGCGCGGCCGGCGCCGGGATGCGCGTCAGCGGCTCGGCGGTGAGCCCGGCCGGTGGGTAGAGGGATGCGGTGATCAGCGCCTGCGTGGCGGAATTCGGCACCACCTGATCCGGGCACCCGAGCTGCGCCTGCGGGCTGCAGCTCCCGGGTGCGGGCGTCATGCCCACCACCTGCAGCAGGTGGATGGGATGGAGGGCGGTCGCCTGCGCGACGAAGTTCACCGGATCCCCCGCGTCGACCACGGTCTGCGTATCGCGAAAGAACTGCGCATAGAGCGTCGTACCCTGCTGCAGACCCTGCTGCGCGAGCCCCTGGTTGATCACCGGACCGAAGGAAGGCGAGTTCTGCAGCAGCCGCGTGAGGACACCGCCCGGGCTCGCGAGCGTCACCGTGCTCACATCGGTCGGAGGAACGACCGCCGCGAACACCGTGCCGACGATGGCGCCGAGTGAATGTCCGAGGTAGTGCACGGGAGCCGGGGCCAGCTGGCTCGCGGTGATGCCGCTGCTCGCGGGGACGGCAAGCTTGGGCAGCGCCAGCTCGAAGGTGATGAGGTCCGCCACTCCTTCGCGGTTGTTGTCGCGCGAGGTGAGGGCGCTGGTGAGGTTGATGAAATGCGAGCCCGAAGAGTCGAGCGCCGGGGGCGCGGTGAGCGCGAGATCGAAGGTGCGCTCGATCGACATCTGGGTCGCCGGCAGGTTGAGTCCGGTGTAGACCGGATTCGCGGCGCTCGCATACAGGGGGTCGGTGGTGGTGTTGGTCACACCATGCAGCGGCAGGTCGATCGCGGCGACCACGAAGCCGAACTGCGCGAAGGCATCGGCGACGCCGATCATGTCCTCGCGGCTGCGCGTGATGCCGTGCTGGAAGATGAGCACCGGCCAGGGCCCGGGGATGCCGATCGGCACGCTCATCAGGACCGGGATCTGCAGGTTCTGCGTCGCCACCGGCAAGGGGTTATAGCGCGTGACGGCGGTGCTCGGCGGGAGCGGTGCCGGCAGGGGCGGTGCGGTCCAGGAGGCGGTGAGGGGCGCGGACTTGCTCAGGTAATAGGGAATGGTGAGCGCGCCCACGTACATGTTGGCGTTGCCGATGCCGCCGAAGTCCTTGGTCGTGAGCTGATGAGGACCCGCCTGGGTGGGCAGGATCGCCGGCTGCACTGCAATGGTCGGCGGCACCACCTTCGCGGTCGCCGCGGTCTCCTGGTAGAGCAGCTCGAGCGTGTCGGCGGTCGACTCAGTGGTGAAGCTGAAGGACAGGACGATATTGGCCGGGTTCAGACTGTTGGCGAGCGCCGGTATCGCCTGGGCGAGTCCCGCCGCGATCGCGAGGTGCGCGCCGGTGAGCTGACAGATGCCATTCAGCGTCGGATCGGTGAGGCTCGGACAGGTCGCCCCTCCCGTGGCCAGCGCGGTCTTGATGGCAGCGTAATCGGCGTCCGGCTGCGCCGCATTGCCGAACGCATCCTGGATGCCGTTGGTGAGAAACACGAGATACCCACTGCCCAGATGGCAGCTGGCACCGAGGAAGGCGCCGCCGCTGATGCAGGTGCTCGGTGTCAGGGGATGGAGTGGCGTGATCTCGAGGATCGTCGGGCCGACGCCCGCATCCGTCGCGAGCGCAGCGCTGAAATCGACTCCCATGGTGAGC
The DNA here is from genome assembly GCA_035295065.1 of Steroidobacteraceae bacterium. Taxonomy (GTDB): domain Bacteria; phylum Pseudomonadota; class Gammaproteobacteria; order Steroidobacterales; family Steroidobacteraceae; genus 13-2-20CM-66-19. The sequence continues at coordinate 24,243 of DATGJR010000009.1, read as the reverse complement.
GGCGGGCCGGCGACGGCCACGGTCGCCATGTTCCTGGTGCTGTCGGTGACCACCGGGACGATGATCACGGATGCCGGCGTGAATGTGGCCGGATTCAGCGGGCCACCGAAGGTCTCGCGGATCACCGCGGTGGTCGAGAAGCCGTCGAGCGCATTCACCGCCGCCTGGTTGGGCTCGGCGGCATTCACGGGCTGGATATTGAGCGTGCCGTCGGTCGAGCCCGCGAAGTACAGATCAGTCGGATAGGGAAGAATGCCCGCCTCGGGCTCAAACAGCGCGACGCTGGTCCCGGGAGTCGAGACCTGCGATGAGCCTCCCGGGTTACCGTTGGAGGAGGCGGTGTTGGTCGGCCCGATGGAATCGCTGTGGGTGGAGCAGCCGCCCAGTGCCAACGCAACCGCGAGGATCCCGGCCGCCGTGAGGTTTCGCATAACGCTAGAACTCCTAACTCAAGACCGCGTGGCGCGCCGCGCGTGTCAGGCGCCTCACGGCATTTTCTTTGTCTCTGCGACCCCTGCCGGTGCTGTTCGAGCGCTTCTGGACGCGGCAGGCTAGAGTACGCTTACGGCGAGAATCGTGGCAAGGTCAGGTGGGCTCCGGGAGGGCGAGGTGTCGAGGCACAGGATCGCCACCCGCAGGAACGCTCAACCGGCGCGCGGTGCAGGCTCGCGCGTATTACGCATCATCGGTGGCGTCTGGCGCGGCAGGAAGCTGCGCTTTCCGGCTGGAGCGGACATTCGCCCGACGCCGGACCGCGTGCGCGAGACCCTTTTCAACTGGCTGGGCGCGCGCGTGGTGGGTGCCCGCTGCCTCGACCTCTTCGCCGGCAGCGGCGCGCTGGGACTGGAGGCCCTGTCGCGCGGCGCCGCACACGTGACGTTCGTCGAGCAGGATGCGGTGGCGGCGCGCGAGCTGCGCGCACGGCTCGCCGACTGGGGAGCGCAGGACGCAACCGTCGCGCGAGCGGACGCACGGCGCTTTCTCGCGCACCAGGCACAGCCCTACGACGTCGTGTTTCTCGATCCGCCCTTCACTTCGGGACTGCTCGACATCGCGGCGCAGTCGCTCGAGCGCGACGGCTGGCTGACCCCGGGAGCCCTCATTTATGTCGAGACCGCCGCGCGCGAGGGGCCGCCGCCGCTTCCGCCAGGGTGGGTGCCCCTCAAGGGGAAGCGCGCCGGCGAGGTCGGGTATCATCTCTACGCGCGACAGCCCGCGCTTTAAGGGGGCACGGGGTCGATGAAGCTGAAAGCCGTTTATCCGGGCACCTTCGATCCGATCACCAACGGGCACCAGGACCTGGTGCGACGCGCCTCGCGCATGTTCGAGCGCGTGTTCATCGCCATCGCCGCCAATCCCAACAAGACGCCGCTCTTCCCGCTCGCCGAGCGCGTCGACCTGGCGCGGCGCGTGCTGCACGATCTGCCGAATGTCGAGGTGCTGGGCTACGCCAATCTCACGGTCGAATTCGCGCGCGAGCACGGCGTGACCGTGATCCTGCGGGGCCTGCGCGCGGTGTCGGATTTCGAGTTCGAGTTTCAGCTCGCCAACATGAGCCGTCATCTCGAGCGCGATATCGAGACCGTCTTCCTCACGCCCCAGGAGCAGTTCACCTTCATCTCCTCTACGCTGGTGCGCGAGGTGGCGCTGCTCGGCGGGGACGTGCGCGAGTTCGTGCACCCGATCGTGGACGCCGCGCTGAAGAAGCGCCGCCCTTCGCCTTAGGCAGCTGCGCGCGCCGCCGCCGTGGCGGCAGCCGCGGCAGCCGCACACGCATCGCAGGGGCCGGCAGGCGGCCAGCGCGCTCGAGCTCGGCGGCGCGCCACAGGTACCAGGCTGCGGCACTGCGGTAGGGCTTCCAGCGCTCGCCGTAGGCTGCGAGGGCTTTCGGATGGGGGAGCTTGCGCAGGCCATAAGCGGCGCGAAAGCCCGCGCGCACCCCGAAATCGTCCACCGGCAGCACGTCCGGGCGGCCGAGATGGAAGATGAGCAGCATCTCGACCGTCCAGCGGCCGACACCACGCACCTGGGTGAGCCGCTCGATGATGGCCTCATCGTCGAGCGCTTCCAGTGCCCGCCGGTCCGGTACGACCGCACTCAGCGACTTGGCGGCGAGGTCCTTGAGGGCGGCGATCTTCGCGAAGGAGAAGCCCGCGGCGCGCAACTGCGTCTCGGGGGCGGCCAGCACCTGATGCGCCGTGGGAAAGACGCCTTCCCCGCATGAGGCGATGAGGCGTCCGAGGATGGTATTGGCGGCGGTGCCGTTCAGCTGCTGGTGGGCGATCGCGCGGGCGAGAGTCTGGAAAGGCTCGCAGGCTCCGTCGGGGGTCAGCCGATAGGGACCGGCGGCGCGGATGACGCCCGCGAGCACGGGGTCGCACTTCGCGAGGTGGCGGAGGATCTGCCGGCTCATTTCTGACACGACGGGCAATAGTACGTCGAGCGCTGGCCCTGGGCGATCGCCCGCACGGGGGTGCCGCAGCGCCGGCAGGGGCGGCCGGCGCGCTCGTAGACGTAGAGGCGTTGGCGGAAATACCCGGGCGATCCGTCGGCGCGCAGATAGTCGCGCAGGGTCGTGCCGCCGGCGCGGATCGCCTGGCGGAGCACCGCGCGCACGGCGCGGACCAGCCGTTCGACTTCGGCTCGCGTCAGCGAGCGCGCCTGGCGGCGCGGGCGGATGCGCGCGCGAAAGAGCGCTTCACTCGCGTAGATGTTGCCGACGCCGACCACCAGGCGGCTGTTCATGAGGAGCTGCTTCACGGCGACCCGCCGGCCGCGCGTCACCTTCCAGAGGTAGGCGGTGTCGAAGGCGCGGCTGAGGGGCTCGGGTGCGAGGTGTGCGAGGAGGGGGTGCGCGAGTGGGTCGCCGCGCACGTAGAGAAGGCTGCCGAAGCGGCGCGGGTCGTTGAAACGCAGCGCCACACCCGAATCGAGCACCAGATCGAAGTGGTCATGCAGCAGGCGCGGTGCGCTCGCCGGCAGCGCCCGCAGGTTCCCCGACATGCCGAGGTGCACGAGCAAGGTGCCCGATTCGACCTTCAGCAGCAGGTACTTGCCGCGGCGTCCGATGCCGCGGATGCGCTGACCCGCGACGGTCGCCGCAAGTCGCGCGGCCACCGGCCAGCGCAGCCGGCGCTCGTACAGCTTCAGAGAGGCGATACGGCGCCCGCGCACGTGGGGCGCAAGGCCGCGGCGCGTCGTTTCGACTTCGGGAAGCTCCGGCACGCGCGCTCGAGCAGCGGCGCGCGGAATTACTTGATCTTCGACTCTTTGTAGGCGACGTGCTTGCGCGCGACGGGGTCGAACTTGCGCACCTCGAGCTTGTCCGGGTGCAGCCGCTTGTTCTTGGTCGTGACGTAGAAATGACCGGTTCCGGCCGAAGACAGGAGCTTTATCTTTTCACGCATGGGTTGTGCCTCCTTCGAGCGCCGTCAGATCTTCATGCCCTGGGCGCGCAACTCCGCAACCACCTTGTCGACGCCCCTCTTTTCCAGGGTGCGCATGCCGCTCGTGGTCAGCCGCAGCGACACCCAGCGCTTCTCGGTCTCGAGCCAGAAGCGCTGCGTGTGCAGGTTCGGCAGGAAGCGGCGGCGCTTCTTGTTATTGGCGTGGGAGACGCGGTTGCCGACGGCCGGCTTCTTGCCAGTGACTTCGCAGACGCGTGACATAGAAATAACCTTAAGTAAATCAGTATCTTGGGAGCGAGGCGGGGCCTTCAGTCCACTCCCGGGCCGGGCTTTATACCAGCCCCCCGGGGGGATCTCAAGGCACGAGGCCCCCAATGAGCGTAGCTTAGCCGCCCCGCAGCCTTGGCCGGAGCTCCTCCGGAGGATGCGGCGCAACAAACTCGTATAAATCAGGAGATCCTTCCATGAAACGCATCACTCAGGGGGCATGCGCCCTCACGGCCTTGCTCGCCCTCACGACACTTCCGGGCAGCGCCCTTGCCGACGGCAAGGACTATAGCGACGGACCCGTCATCAACGTCGCCGCGATCCGCACGATCGACGGGCACTTCGATGAATACATGCACTGGCTGGCCACTGGCTTCAAGCAGCAGCAGGAAGCGGCCAAGAAGGCCGGCCTGATCCTCTCCTACCGCGTGCTTCTGGTCGAACCGCGCGGCCCTAACGACCCGGACGTCTATCTCGTCACCGAGTACAAGAACTGGGCGGCGCTCGATGGCTTGAGCGGGAAGTTCGACAAGGTGACCACGCAAATCGAGGGGTCGGTCGAGGCGGGTAACAAGGCGGAAGCCGACCGCGCCAAGATGCGCACCGTCCTTGGCTCCCGGACCGAGCAGGAAGCGCTTCTGAAATAGCAGCTTGTGCCGGCGGGCGGGTACCTTGCACCCCGCCCGCCCGCGACGCTCAGGAATAGCGGACCGGAAAAGTGATCCTGAAGGTGGTTCCGTAGCCGGGGGCGGTCTCGAGATCGACGCTCGCGCCCATGACGGTGCAGAGCCGCTTCACGATGGAAAGCCCGATGCCTTCCCCGGACGGCAGCTCACTCGAGCCCGGGCCCGAAGTCGCCCGTTGCACGGTGGGAGCTTCGCGGTCCTCGGTCTTCTGCGCCTCTTCGGTCGCGCGCTTGAGCGCATGCCGAAGCTCACCGGCCGCCTGCAGCGCAAAGCCCGGGCCCGTGTCCTCGACCGACAGCGTCCAGTGCTGCGGGGACACCTCTTTATCCGCCAGGCATCTGACCACGACGCCGCCGCTCTGCGTCACCTGCAGCGCATTCAGCAACAGGTTCTGCGCGATCCGCTGGAGCTTCAAGAGGTCACCCTCGACGGGGAGCGTCGCGAGTCCCTCGTACTTGAGGAACAGGTTGCGCGCTGCCGCTACCGGCCGAAGCGTCTCGCAGAACTCTCTGACGCGCTCGGGGGCATCGAAGGACTCGATTTTCAAGGTGACCTGGCCCGCCTCCAGGCGCGCCAGCTCCGCCAGATCGGTGAGGAGTCCCGCCGTTGCGTTGATGCGTCGCTGGAGCGAATTGTAGAAGCGATCGCGCTCGGGGCCCTCGATGTGCGGCTTGGCGAGGATCGCCGCAGTACTCGCAATGACTCCCATGCCGCCGCGCAGGTCATGCGCGGTCTCGCGCAGAAGCTCGGCGCGCTCGTTCTCGAGCGTCTGCAACGCACGAAGCGAGGACTCGAGGTCGTGCACGCGGCTCGCGGCCTCGGCCTGCTGCATCCGCATGTACCTGAAGGCACTCTCGCAGTTGCCGTCCATGCACAGCTGTGAGAGTGCCCTGCGGGCCGTGACCATCACCTCGCGCTCGAGGTCGGGGTGGGCTGCGGCGTAGCGCTCGAGCTCATCGAGCAGCACCAGATGCAGATGCCCCCATTCGCGCATGGTCTCGCGGATGTCGAAGCCCTGCTGCCAGCGGTGCCGGCCGTGCTCGGCGGCATCTTCGCGCTGTTGCATGTCGACCTGCATCGCACGCAGCGAATGCTCGGCCTGCAGCCGGCGCTCGAAATCACCGAGGATTACCGGAATGTGGTCTTCGAGGACCGGGCGCGGAAGCCCGGTGCTGGATGGGACCTGGGGGTCCTTGCGGATGGCTTCGAGGCAGCGGCTCAGCAGCTTCGGCCGTTCGCGCGCAAGGTGCTTCGACAACGCGTTCAGCTGACTCTGAGCCTCGGGCATGCGTGCGATATGCCTTGCGTGTCCTCGCAAAGCAAGGGTGTGCGTGAGCTTTGCGTTTCCCGACTGCCTCCGCGGAGCGTGCATGCCACTGAGGCTCGGCGCCCCTCACAGAAGCCCATGCTCGCAGAAGGAGAAACACACTCCATCGCCGATGATGAAATGATCGAGGACACGCACGTCGAGGAGTGCGAGCGCTTCCTTCAGCCGCCGCGTGATGAGCTCATCCGCCTGGCTCGGCTCGAGGACTCCCGAGGGGTGGTTATGGGCCAGGATCACGGCGGCGGCATTGTGGCTGAGCGTCTGCCGCAGCACCTCGCGCGGGTGGACGCCGGCGCGATCGATGGTGCCGCGGAAGAGCTCCTCGAACGCAATGAGACGGTGGCGGTTGTCGAGATAGAGACAGCAGAACACCTCGTACGGCCGATCGCGCAGCTGCGCCAGGAGAAACGCGCGCGTCGTCTCGGGAGCCGCCAGCGCGGGACCCGAGCGCAGGGCTTCGCGAAAGTGCCGCCGCGAGAGCTCGACCGCGGCCTTGAGCCGCGCATAGCGCGCGGGGCCGACACCGCGGCGGGTGAGCGCGGCTCGCTCGGCGCACAAGAGCTCGCGGAGCGAGCCGAACTCGCCGATCAGCGTGCGCGCGAGCTCGACCGCGGATTGTCCGCGCACGCCCGCACCCAACAGCACGCCGAGCAACTCCGCATCCGAGAGCGCCTCGGCGCCGCGCTCGATGAGCTTCTCGCGGGGCCGCTCCGAGCGCGGCCAGTCGCGGATGCTCACGAGAAGAGGTGGGCCGTCGCGAAGGGCACGAGCGATCATTCCTCCCGGTTCTAAGCACAGAGTAGGGCAAGTCTAAGCAGTGGCCGGGCCGGCCAGGCAGGGGGCAAAAGCGGCGGAATTGACTCGATTTCGCAGCTCTGGCGGGTTTTGACCCGTGCGCGCGCGGCGGTGAGATAATCCACGCCGAGGCGCAGCTCCATGCAAGACAAACACATCCTGCTCGGCGTTACCGGCGGCATCGCCGCCTACAAGAGCCCCGATCTCGTGCGGCGTCTGCGCGAGCGTGGTGCCGAGGTGCAGGTGGTCATGACGGCTGGTGCGCGCGAGTTCGTGACCGCCACCACTTTTCAGGCGGTGTCCGGACGCACCGTGCGCTCGGAGCTCTGGGACGCGGCCGCCGAGGCCGCCATGGGCCACATTGAGCTCGCGCGCTGGGCGCATCTGGTCCTCATCGCGCCGGCGACCGCCGACTTCCTCGCGCGCCTCGCGGCGGGGCGGGCGGATGACCTCCTTTCTACCTTGTGCCTCGCGACCGCAGCTCCCATCGCCGTGGCGCCGGCGATGAATCACCTCATGTGGGCGAACGCCGCGACGCGCGCCAACGTGGCCACTCTTAGCCAGCGCAATGTGCTGTTCTTCGGCCCCGGCGCCGGGGACCAGGCGTGCGGCGAGGTCGGCGAGGGGCGCATGCTCGAGCCGCTGGAGATCACCGCCCTGGTCGAGTCGCTGATGGCGGCGGGCGGTGAGCTCGCCGGAAAGCGCGTACTGGTCACGGCGGGGCCTACGCGCGAGCGGCTGGATCCGGTGCGCTTCGTGAGCAACCGCAGCTCGGGGAAGATGGGTTTCGCCGTGGCGCAGGCGGCGCGCGCGGCCGGGGCCGAAGTGGTCCTGGTCGCGGGCCCCGTGACGCTGCCGACTCCCCCCGGCGTCCGGCGCATCGACGTCGAGAGCGCCGCCGACATGCTTTCCGCGGTAATGGCGGAGCTCACCGGTACCGACGTTTTCATCTCCACCGCCGCGGTCGCCGATTACCGCCCGACCCGCACGTCTCATCAGAAGATCAAGAAGACCACCGAGACGCTCGATCTGCCGATGGAGCGCACGCCCGACATCCTCGCCACCGTGGCCGCGCGCGCCGAGCGGCCGTTCGTGGTCGGTTTCGCGGCCGAGACCGAGTCGGTGGAGCAGAACGCGCGCACCAAGCTCATGAAGAAGAATCTCGACATGATCGCGGCCAACGAGGTGGGGGACGACAAGGCCTTCGACTGCGACGACAACCAGCTCATCGTGCTCGCGCGCGGCGCTCGTTACGAGCTCGGCCGGGGCGGCAAGCCGGCCCTGGCCCGCGGGCTCATTGCACTGATCGCCCGCGAGCTGGCCGCCCGCGCCGAGCGCGGCCGGCGCGATTCGGCGCTCGGATAAGTACGGGAATGGGTCAGGCGGCGCGCCGCGCCCTCAAGGTGCGGATCCTCGATGCGCGTGTCGGCACCGAGTTTCCCTTGCCGCAGTATGCGACGGGGGGCTCGGCGGGAATGGACTTGCGCGCCTGCACCGACGGGCCGATCAACCTCGCACCGGGGCAGGCGGAGCTGATTCCCACCGGGCTCGCGATCCATGTCGAGGACCCCGCGCTCGCCGCCGTCATCCTGCCGCGCTCCGGACTCGGCCATCGCCACGGCATCGTGCTCGGCAATCTCGTGGGCCTCATCGATTCGGACTACCAGGGGCAGCTCATGGTGTCGTGCTGGAACCGCGGGGCCGAGCCGTACGTCATCCGCCCCGGCGAGCGCATCGCGCAGCTCGTCGTGGTCCCGGTCGTGCAGGTGGAGCTGGAAGTGGTGCGGGAGTTCGAGACTTCAGCCCGCGGTGCGGGAGGCTTCGGCCATTCCGGCAGCGGCTGAGGAGGCTCAGTCGCTCGTGTGCAGGGTGTGGAGCTCGCGATAGCGCTCGATGTCCGACTGAAACTGCTCACGGAGCTTGGATTCCTGATCGCTTTCATTGGCGAGCGCGGTCACCTGCGTGTGCATCTCGTTGACGGTGCGCACCAGATCCTCGGCCACGTCATCGGGCATGCGCCGCCCGCCGTCCTTGTAGGGGCTGAAGGTGAGCGCGCGCTGCTGCAGGGTGCCGAGCCGCGACTTCAGGCTCTCGATGTACTGCTGCGCCGCGGCGCGCTGGCTCTTGAGCTGCTCGAGCCGCGAGTCACGCAGTGATTCGATGTCCTTCACCGAGGTGTAGGTCGTGACCAGAAACGCGTCGTGCTGTTTCTGGCGGATGATCGCCGCGCGATCGCGCGCCTCGCTCGCGAGCTGATCCGGACTCTTCGCGCCATCGAAGTGCTGGACCGGCACGCCCTGACCGTTCACGACCTCGCGGTCCTTGCCGGCATACTGCGGCGGAACCTGATCGCCGTAGTGCACCACGCCCTGATCGTCGACCCAGCGGTAAGCGGCGGCATGCGAGCTGGTGCTTTTCTTGGATTGAGCGTGCAGTGCACCGGCGGCAGCCACCGCCAGCAATGCGAGCACCCCGAGGCGCAGCACAGAAACCGACATGCAGCTATATTCCAGCCGCGCCGGGGGCGCTGGCAAGCCTTATCTCACGCCATAACGCGTGCGGTAGGCCGATAGCGCCGTGAGCTGCTCGGCAGAAATGCGCGCCGCACCAGGCGCCGGGCGCGACAGCGCCTCGATGAGGTCCGAGAGTGTGACGATGCTCACACATTTGACGCCCTCATTGCGCTCGAGCTCCTGCACCGCGCTCAACTCTCCCTGCCCGCGCTCCTCGCGATCGAGCGCCAGCGCGACACCCACCGGCTCCGCGCCGCTCGAGCGGATGAGCTCGAGCGACTCGCGCACCGCGGTGCCGGCGGTGATCACATCGTCGACGATCAGCACGCGGCCATGGAGCGGTGTGCCGACGAGACTTCCGCCTTCGCCGTGCGCCTTGGACTCCTTGCGGTTGTAGGCGTAGGGGACCGGGCGGCCGTGGTGGGTGGCGAGCGCGATGGCGGTGGCCGTGACGAGCGGAATGCCCTTGTAGGCCGGGCCGAACAGCATGTCGAACCCGAGGCCTGAGTGCACGATCGCCGCCGCATAGCAGCGCCCGAGCGCATCCGCCGCCTCGCCATCACTGAAGAGTCCCGCGTTGAAGAAGTAAGGGCTCGCGCGTCCCGACTTGAGGCGGAACTCACCGAAGCGCAGAGCCTCGCGCGCGAGCGCGAGGTTGATGAAGGCCAGCTGGTATTCCTGCATGGCATATCATTGCCCGATGCGAGTCATCACCGTCAATGTCTGCGGCCTGCGCTCGGCTGCCGGCAAGGGGCTGTTCCGGTGGCTGCGCCGGCAGCAGGCGGATTTCATCTGCCTGCAGGAGACACGTTGCCAGGCGGAGGCGCTCGAGGGGCATGACGTCGACCTCCCCGGCTACCGCGGCTACTTCTGCGAGGCCGAGCGCAAGGGCTACGCAGGAGTGGCGCTCTACACACGCCATCGGGTCGACCGGATGATTCATGGTTTCGGGGAAGCGGAGTTCGACCGCGAGGGCCGCTACCTCGAGGCGCGAGTCGGTGACCTGTCGGTCGTTTCCCTATACCTGCCCTCGGGCTCGGCGGGTCCGGAGCGGCAGGCATCGAAGTTCCGGTTTCTGGAAGCCTTCAGCCCGCACCTGGCGAGACTGCGCCGCAGTCGGCGCCGCTACATCCTGAGCGGCGACTGGAACATCGCCCACCGCGCCATCGACCTTCGCAACTGGCGCTCGAATCAGAAGAACTCCGGCTTCCTGCCCGAGGAGCGCGCCTGGATGGACCGGCTGTTCGGCCCGGCAGGGTACGTGGACGCCTTTCGTGAGCTGCACGCCGGGCCCGATCTCTACACCTGGTGGTCGAACCGGGGAGAGGCGCGGGCGAAGAACGTGGGCTGGCGCATCGACTACCAGGTGGTGAGCGCGGGGCTCGCCGGCCGGGCGCGTCGCGCCAGCATCTACAAGGACAGATGGTTCTCCGATCACGCGCCACTCGTCATGGACTACCAGCTGTGAGCGCCGCGGCCATCGCCGCGCGGCCGAGACTGCGCGAGGTCATCGCGAGCCCGAAGATGCTCGCGATCCTGCTCCTGGCGGGCGCGTCCGGGTTTCCCAACCAGCTCACCGAAAGCGCATTGCAGGCCTGGCTCAAGGACGTGGGCCTGAGCAACACGGCGATCGGTGCGATGACCTACGTGGCGCTGCCCTATCTCCTGAAACCCCTCTGGGCGCCGTTCGTCGATCGCTACCCGTTGCCTTTTCTCGGACGGCGGCGCGGCTGGATCCTCGCGATGCAGGTGGGCCTGGCGGTGACCCTGGCGCTGCTCGCGTTCCAGAGCCCGGCCGTCTCTCTCAACGGCGTCACCGTCTGCGCCGTGGCGATCGTCTTTTTCTCGGCGACCCAGGACATCTCGATCGACGCCTATCGGACCGACGTGTCGCTGCCGAGCGAGCGCGGGCTCGCCGCCGCCGCCGCCAATTTAGGCTACCGGACCGTCTCGTACGCCGCGCTCGCCGTCGCACTGGTCATCGCGGATCACTTCGGCTGGCGGCCCGCCTACCTGGCTCTCGCCGGCGTCATGCTGCTCTTCTGCATTGCGACGGTGTGCGCACCGAGTACCCACAATCGTCACCAACCACGCTCGCTGCGCGAGTCAGTGGTCGCGCCGTTGCAGGAACTGCTGGGCACCCCGAGCGCGCTGACCTTCATCGCCGTGATACTGCTCTTCAAGATCGGCGATGCCTTCGCCAACAAGCTCTTCACCCCCTTCATGATGGACGTCGGGTTCTCCAAGACCGACCTCGGCGTCATCATCAAGCCGCTGTTTACGGCCGGCTCCCTCGTGGGGTCGGTGCTCGGCGGGGTGCTGATGGTGCGCCTGGGACTGCTGCGCTCGATGCTGGGTTTCGGTGTGCTGCAGGCGTTGAGCAACCTCCTTTACTGCCTGGTCGCAGCCGCGGGCAAGAGTTACCTCCTCATGGTGATTGCCGTGTTCGTCGAGCACGTGGCCGCCGCGCTCGGCAACATCGCGCTCGTGGCACTCATCATGGCGCTGTGCGACGTGCGCTACAGCGCCTTCCAATACGCGCTCCTCTCGGCCATCGCACTGCTGCCGCGCTACAGCCTCGGCTATCCCGCCGGCTGGATCGCCGATCACGGCGGCTGGTATCTCTATTACGTCACGAGCTTTGCCATCGCGCTGCCGGGACTCGCCATGGTGTGGCTGACGCGCGCCAGGATCGCGGCCCTCGATGCGCAGCGCACCCGCGAGGTGCAGTGAGCGAATCCGGGGCTGTCGGGAGCGCGACCTTCGATGTCGAGCGCGTGGTGTGCCGGCTGTCGGAGCTCGACACCCACGGGGTGCGTGGCTTCACCATCGGTGGCGGAGACTGGCCGCTCAGGGGTTTCGTGGTGCGCGCCGGAAAGGAGCTGCGCGCTTATGTGAACCGATGTCCGCATGCGGGGCACCCGTTGAATCTGCTGCCGGACCGCTTCCTCACGCCCGATGGAGCGCTGCTCCTGTGCTCATCGCACGGAGCGCTGTTCGAGAAGCTCACCGGTTACTGCGTGGCGGGTCCGTGCGCGGGCCGCTCGCTCACGCCTCTGGCGCTCACTGTTCGCAGCGGCTTCGTGATGCTCGCGGAAGAAGTGGATATCGCGGCGGTCAGTGAATCGGAGAAAATCGCCTAGCGGCGATTTTTTCGGACAAGGTCACTCGAACAGATCGATACCGTCGAGAGGACTCAACTGCAGGTCGCGCTCCTCGCCGAGGCTGTCAGCACTGCGCGCATCGCGTTCCCCGGCCCCGGCCTCGACATCGACTGATCCACTCCAGTCCTCCGGCGCTTCGGCCGCCTCGAGACCGCCGTCATCCCACTGGGCCTGCCAGTCCTCGACATCCATTTCCTCGACCGTGCCGTCGAAGTACTGAATCTCGATCGTGCCGTCATCGTCATCGACCGCGACGACCTCGAACGACTGGCCGCCGTTCAGGCGATACCAGTCGCCGATACCAGGATGAGGAGCCGTCATCGTCGCAACCTCCCTGCTATGCTCGTCTGCGAAAACTTTTATAAGAGGGGTGCTCGGCGCGATTCATGTTGCGCTTAGCCCGTGACGCTTTCAAGACGCAAAGCATCAATGTTCGAGCAGTCACTCAAGTTCTTCGTGGTGTTCTTCGTGGTCGTGGACCCGGTGTCGCTCATCCCGCTGTTCACGGGCCTGACCGCGGGCGCGAGCGTCGGTTACAAGCGACGGATGGCTGTAAAGTCGGTGACGATCTCGGCGGCGATTCTCGGCTTGTTCGCGCTCGGCGGTGCGGCGTTTCTGCAACTGATGGGCATCAGTCTCGAGGCGTTCCGCATCTTTGGCGGCTTGTTGCTGTTTTTGCTGGCGCTCGAGATGGTGTTCGCGCGTGAGTCTGGCACGCGCACCTCGACCGACGAAGCCGCCGAGAGCCGCCGTCGGGCGGATATCTCGGTCTTCCCGCTGGCTTTCCCCTTCATCGCAGGTCCCGCCGCGCTCGCCACGATCCTGCTCTGGTTCGGGCGCATCCAGCTGCCCGCTCAGGCGGGCCTCTTTGCAGGACTGATCGTCGCCGCGGCGCTCGTGCTCGCCATCGTGCTGGCGCTGCTCTTCGTGGCGGAGCCCCTGATGCGCGTCATCGGGGTGACCGGCGCGAACGTCGCGAGCCGGCTGCTCGGCGTCATCCTGGGAGCTCTCGCGGTGCAGTTCGTGCTCGACGGGCTGCGGGCCGCGTTCAGCGCCAGCTGACGCCTCAGGGAGTGCGGGCGAAGGCCAGCTCCCACACCTCGTGGCCGAGTCGCGTGCCACGCTGCTCGAAGCGGGTCGGCGAGCGCTCGGGCGGGCGTGCCGCGAAGCCGCCGCTTGCGGCGAGATTGCGCAACCCCGGCGCCCCCTCGAGCACCGCCAGCATCTCGAGCGCGTAGGGCTGCCAGTCGGTCGCGATGTGCAGTCTCCCGCCGGGCTCGAGCGCGCGCGTCAGGAGGGCGACGAAGGCCGGCTGAACGAGCCGCCGCTTGTGGTGGCGCTTCTTCGGCCAGGGGTCCGGAAAGAGAATCAGAATCTGCGCGAGACTTTCGGGTGCGATCTGCCGCTCGAGCACCTCGACGGCGTCGTGGCAGATGAGGCGTACGTTGGTGAGCCGCCGCTCCTCGAGCGCGAGCAGCAGCCGGCCGACGCCCGGGCGGTGCACCTCGATCCCGAGATAGTCGCGCTCCGGGTGTGCGAGCGCGAGCGACAGCAGGTTCTCCCCGTTCCCGAAGCCGATCTCGAGCGTGCAGGGTGCTTCGCGGGCGTAGAGCGCACGCAGGTCGAGCCGCTCCTCGCGATATTCAACGCCGTACTTCGACCAGAGCGTATCGAGCGCGCGCTGCTGGGCGGGCGTGATGCGCCCGGCGCGGGTCACGAAGGAACGGATGGCGCGCGGGTGTCCGCTGTCGGGCATGACTCGTGATCTTACCGGTCAACCGCCGCGGCGGCGCGGCGGCCGCCATGGTATAAGCCCGCGCTGCCAGGAGGAGAAGAACCGATGTTGAGAAGTGCGTTCCTTTCATTGCTCGTTTCACTGCCCGCGCTCACCGGGACCCTCGGCCTCGTGCAGGCGCAGGAGGCCGGCAAGTCGACCGGCAAGCCCGAATCGCACGCCGAGTCAGCGGGCGAGACTGGCGACCTCATGCGGCTCTGCCACATCGACCTCAAGGGCGAGGCGAAGGAGGAGTGGCGGCGGCTGCCGACGGTGGAGACTTCGGTCACCGAGCATCACTTCGCCGCCGGCGGGAAGGCTTTCGACTACACCGCGACCGCCGGCACCCTCATCGTGCGCGACGACGAGGACAAGCCGATGGCGAGCATCGGCTACGTGGCTTATACGCGTAAGCCGGGCAAGGACGGGGAGCTGCGCCCCGTCACCTTCGCCTTCAACGGCGGCCCCGGCTCCTCCTCGCTCTGGCTGCACATGGGAGTGCTGGGACCCAGGCGCGTGGTGATCTCCGATCCCACGCCGACGCCGTCAGCTCCCTACCGCACGGTCGACAACCAGTACGGCCTCATCGACAAGAGCGATCTGGTCATGATCGATCCGGTGGGCACGGGCCTCTCCCACGCCGTCTGCAATCACAAGGACGACGAGTTCTTCGGCGTCGACCCCGATATCGACTCGATCAGCCGCTTCATCGCCCAGTACGTGAGCGACAACAACCGCTGGACCTCGCCCAAGTACCTGCTCGGCGAGAGCTACGGCACGACGCGCGGCGCTGCGATCCTCAACTACCTGCGCGTGCACCGCTCGCTCGAGTTCAACGGACTCGTCCTGGTTTCGGTGGCGACCGACATCGAGGCGATCTTCGCAGAGCTCCCGGGGAATGATCGGCCGTACTCGGTCTATCTGCCCGGTTTTGCCGCGGTGGCCTGGTATCACAAGGCGCTGCCGCACCAGCCGGCATCTCTCGAGCCCTTCCTCACCGAGGTGCGCGCCTACGCCCTGGGCCCCTACACCGCCGCGCTCCTCAAGGGCGATGCGCTCGGGGATGCCGAGCGCGATGCGGTCGCCACGCAGCTGCACGAGTACACCGGTCTCTCGGTCGAGTATCTCAAGTACGCGAACCTCAGAGTGTCGGAGATCATGTTCGCGCACGAGCTGCTGAAGAGCGAGCGCAAGACCATCGGCAGGCTCGACGGGCGCTTCGTCGGACCGACACAGGATTCGCTCGCGAAGGAGGCGGACTACGATCCGCAGTCAGCCGCGATCGGCGCGGCTTTCAGCGCCGCGTTCCTCGACTACTACCACGGCGACCTCAAGTTCGGCCGCGGCAAGACCTACTACACCACCAACTTCGGTGTGGGTGAAAAATGGAAATTCACGCACAAGACCGATAACGGCGAGCAGCCGATCGTGAACTCGGACGTGGATCTGGCGCAGGCGCTCATTCAGGACGTGAATCTGAGAGTGCTGGTGCTGAACGGGTACTACGACCTGGCGACGCCCTTCTCGGCGACCGAGTACATGATGAGCCATCTCGGGGTGCCGCCCGCGGCGAGCGCGCGCATCCGGATGAAGTACTACGAGGCCGGGCACATGATGTACGTGAACCCCGCCTCGATCGCCAGGATGAAGAAGGATCTCGACGAGTTCATCGACTCCACCGACCGCCTGTGACCGGCAGCACCATCCGGGCGAGCAGGCCCGGATGATTGTCGAGCAGCTCGAGGACGCCGCCGTGGAGCTTGGCGATGGCATCCACGATCGAGAGTCCCAGCCCGACGCCGGGCGTGCCGCGGCTGGCATCGCCGCGGAAGAAGCGCTCGGTGACTTTAGGTCTGTCGGCCGCGGCGATACCCGGGCCGTTATCGGCCACCGCGATCTCGACTGCGCCATCCTCGCGCGGCCCGACCTCGACGCGGATCGCGCCGCGCTCGGGCACGCACTTGAGGGAGTTGTCGATGAGGTTGCTGAGCGCCTGGGCCAGCAGCACCGGATCGCCCGCCACCGGCGCCTCGCCCCGGCTCTCGAAGGAGAAGGCCACACCCTTCTGCTCGGCGGCCGGCTCGTAGAACTCGACCACCTCGGCCGCCACTCGCGATGCGTCCACCTGCACGAAACCCGAGCGGCGTGAGCCCGTGTCGAGCTCGGCGAGGCGCAGGAGGGCTGCGAAGATGCTCATCACGCGATCGATGTCGGCGACGGCCGCCTCGATCTCGGAGAAAGTCTCCCCAGGCGAGGGTCGCGTGAGCACGAGCACTTCCAGACGCGAGCGCAGCTCCGCAAGCGGCGTGCGCAGATCGTGGGCGATCGAGTTCGAGACGTCGCTGATGCCGTGGATGAGGCGCTCGATGTGATCGAGCATGCCGTTGATGGTCTGCGAGAGCGTATCGAGCTCATCGCCCGAGCCTGAGGCCGGCAGCCGCCGGCGCAGATCGCCCCCCATGATGGCGGACACGGTCGTGCGCATGCCCTGCACGCGCGCGAGCAGCTGGCGGCGGATGAGGAGCGCGCCCGCGACCCCCACCACGAAGAGGAAGCTCACGGCGGCGGTGAGACCCCAGGCGAATTTCCGCTCGAGCGGCAGGTAGAACCCGAGGTCGCGGCCGACCAGCAGGTGGTAGCCACCGGCAAGCGTGGTGCGCAGCAGAAGGGTATGCACCGGCTGACCTGCGAGCTGGTCCACCATGACGGCGTGTGTGCCCGAGCCGTCGTCGGGGATCTCGCGCGGCCAGGCGGCGAGGTTGCCGGCGAGCGGGTGGTAGGCGGGGTCGGTGAGCAGGAGCGTGCGCTCGCCGACGATCTGCAGCCGCAGGCGTGTCTCGATGTGCGTCTTGAGTCCCTCGGGGCCCTCGCGCGCGAAGATATCCGCGAGGTGCTGCGCATCGGCATGCAGGATCTCCTCGCGCCCCGAGAAGATGCTCACGTTCCACGCGTACCACAGCAGCACCGCGAAGGCGACCAGCGCAGCGAGCCCGAGGAGCAGTGAGCCCAGCGCCCAGGTGACCGGAGAGGAGCGGATCAGCCTATTCACGATCGCTCATCATGTAGCCGGCGTTGCGCACGGTGCGCACCAGCGCCGGCTCCGAGCCCACCTCGATCTTCTGGCGCAGCTTCGAGATGTGCACATCGACCACGTTGGTCTGGGGATCGAAGTTATATTCCCATACCCCTTCCAGCAGCATGGTGCGGGTCACCACCTGATTGGCATGCCGCATCAGGTATTCGAGCAGCTTGAATTCCCGCGGCTGCAGTGACACGGCGCGGCTGCCGCGGGTCACCCGGCGCGACAGGAGATCCATGCGCAGGTCCCCCACCTGCAGCGTGCGCTCGGCATCGCTCCCCAAGGCGCGCCGTCCGAGCGCATCGACCCGCGCCAGGAGCTCGCCGAAGGCGAAGGGCTTGGTGAGGTAGTCATCGCCGCCCGAGCGCAGCCCTTTGATGCGCTCATCCACCGCATCGAGCGCCGAGAGGATCAGGATCGGCGTGCGGTTGCCCGACTTGCGCAGCGCCTCGATGATCCCCAGGCCGTCGATGTTGCCGGGAAGCATGCGGTCCATGACGATGACGTCGTGCGGCTCGCTCGCGGCGAGAAAGAGCCCGTCGCGGCCGTTGTCGGCATGCTCGACCGTATGCCCCGCCTCACGCAGGCCCTTGGTGACGAACTGCGCCACGCGCTCGTTGTCCTCGACCACCAGGATCTTCACGCGTGGCTTCCGGGCGGCTCGGGGAGCGGCAGGGGCGCGTCCCTGTGTGCGGGGTGCTTGCGCGCCCAGCGCACCGAGACGCGATCGAGATAGAGGTACACCACTGGAGTCGTGAACAGCGTCAGCATCTGGCTGAGGATCAGCCCGCCGACCATTGTATAGCCGAGCGGCTGGCGCAGCTCCGAGCCGGTGCCGTGGCCCAGCATCAGCGGCAGCGCCCCGAGGATCGCCGCCATCGTCGTCATCATGATGGGCCGGAAGCGCAGGAGGCACGCCTTGCGGATCGCGGCCTCGGGCAGTAGATGCTCGTTGCGCTCGGCGTGGATGGCGAAGTCCACCATCATGATGCCGTTCTTCTTGACGAGGCCGATCAGCAGGATGATGCCGATCGTTCCCACGATCGACAGATCGAAGTGGAACAGCATCAGCATCAGCAGTGCGCCGACGCCGGCGGAGGGGAGCGTGGAGAGGATCGTGAGCGGGTGGATGTAGCTCTCGTAGAGCACGCCGAGGATCACGTACACGACCAGGAGCGCCGCGAGGATCAGCAGCGGCAGGGTTTTCAGCGATGACTGGAAGGCCTGCGCCGTGCCCTGGAAGGTCCCGGAGATGGCGGGGGGCATGTGGATCGATGCGGTCGTCCTCTGGATCGCCTTCACGGCGTCCCCGAGCGCCGCGCCCGGCGCCAGATTGAAAGACAGCGTCACCGCCGGGAACTGACCCTGGTGGTTGATCGAGAGGTAGCTGGTATGGCCGGTGTCGAACTTCGTGAATGCCGACAGCGGCACCTGCTGCCCCGTCGTGGGTGACTTGATGTAGATCCTGTTGAGGGTATCGGGCTGGCCGAGGAACCTGGGACTCACCTCGAGCACCACGTGGTAGCTCGCGAGCTGGGTGAAGTACTGCGTCACCTGGCGCTGGCCGAAGGCGTCATAGAGCGTGTTGTCGATGAGCGCCGGCTGGATGCCGAAGCGCGCCGCCTGGTCGCGGTCGATGACGAGCGAGAGCTTGGTGCTCGAGGACTGCTGGTCGGAAGCGACGTCGGTGAGCTGCGGCACCTTCCTGAGCTCTCCCAGCAACCGCGGCGCCCACAGGTTCAGCTCCTCGATGTCGGCGTCCTGCAGCGTGTACTGGTACTGCGTGCGCGAGGGGCGCCCGCCGACGTTCAGATCCTGCGCGGCCTGCAGGAACACCGTCCCCCCGGGTACCGCGGCCAGCTTCCTGCGCAGCCGCGTGACGACCTGATCGGCCGTCACGTCGCGCTCATCGCGGGGTTTCAGCCCGAGAAACACGTAGCCGTTGTTGAGCGGCCCGTTGCCACCGACGAAGGAAGCCCAACCCGCGACCGCCGGATCATCCCCGACGACCTTCATGAGCTTGCGCTCCGTGCTCACCATCTCGTCGAACGAGACGTCCTGCGGCGCATCGGTGACCCCGGCGAGGACTCCGGTGTCCTGCTGCGGGAAGAAGCCCTTGGGGATCACCACGTAGAGCAGCACCGCGGTCGCGACCGTGGCGAGGAAGGTGGCCAGCGTCTCGCGCTGGTGGCGCAGCACGAAGTCGAGTCCGCGTGTGTAGTGCTCGACCAGCCACTCAAAGCCGCGCTCGAGCGCCAGGTAGGCGCGCCCGTGCCTCACGTGCCGCTCATCGCGCAGGAACAGCGCCCCCATCATGGGCGAGAGGGTGAGCGCGACGATCGCCGAGACCGCGATGGTCATGGTCACGGTAACCGCGAACTCATGGAACAGCCGCCCGACCAGCCCGCTCATCAGCAGCAGCGGGATGAACACCGCCACCAGCGAGATGCTGATGGAGAGAATCGTGAAACCGATCTCGCCCGCCCCCTTGATGGCCGCTTCGTGCGGCGCCATCCCCGCCTCGATGTGCCGGTAGATGTTCTCGAGCATCACGATCGCATCATCGACCACGAAGCCGACCGCGATCGTGAGGGCCATGAGCGACAGGTTGTCGAGGCTGTAGCCGACCAGGTACATCAGTGCCGCCGTACCCAGGAGCGCGAGCGGAACGGTCACCCCCGGAATCGCCGTCGCCCAGAAATTCTTCAGGAAGAGAAAGATCACCATCACGACCAGGCAGATCGCCAGCAGGAGCGTGAGCTCCACATCGCGCACCGAAGCCTGGATGGTGACGGTGCGGTCGATCACCTGATCGAGCTTCAGGGACGGGGGGACGGAGGTCATGATGTGCGGCAGCGCCGCCTTCACTTCCTGCACGTCGTCGATCACGTTGCTGCCGGGGAGCTTGTGGATGAAGAGCAGTACACCCATGCGGCCGTTCTGGAAGGCCACCGACTGACTGTTCTCCGGACCATCGACCGCCGCGCCGATGTCGCGGATGCGGATCGGTGCGCCGTTCTTGTAGGCGACGATCACATCGTTCCAGGGCGCCGCCTTCAGCAGCTGGTCGTTGTCGTAGATGGTGTAGTTGTGGAGGGTGCCGGTGATCGCCCCCTGCGGGGAATCGACGGTCGCCGTCGTGATGAGGTTGGCGACGTCTTCCAGCTGCAATCCGACCGCGGCGAGCTTCACCGGGTCGACCTGGATGCGCACCGCCGGCTTTTGCTGGCCGCCCACACCCACGTTGGCAATGCCCGGCAACTGAGACAGCTGCTGGGCGATCACCGTCTCGGCGTAATTGTCGACCTCGGTCATCGGCATGACGTCCGAGTGCACCGCGTAGATGATGATCGAGTAGTCCGCCGGGTTGTACTTGCGGTAGGAGGGGGGCGAGGGCAGGTTCTTCGGCAGCTGGCCACCGGCGGCGTTGATGGCCGACTGCACATCTCCCGCCGCCGCATCGATGTTACGGTCGAGCTCGAACTGCAGCGTGATCTGCGTGCCGCCGAGCACGCTGGTCGAGGTCATCTGCGCGACGCCCGGGATCTGCGCGAACTGCGTCTCGAGCGGCTGCGCGACGGAGGAGGCCATGATCTCCGGGCTCGCCCCCGGCAAACTGGCGCTCACCAGGATGGTCGGGAAGTCGACCTGCGGGAGCGGCGCCACCGGGAGGAACGGAAAGGCTGCCAGCCCGATGAGCGCGAGGCCGGCCATGAGCAGCGTCGTGGCGACCGGACGCTCGATGAACGGCCGGGACATGTTCACGGCGCGGACCTCGGCGACTCTCCGGCGCGGGTGCGTGCGGCCGCCGGCCCGTTGATGCGCACCAGGGCGCCCGGCTGCAGCCGGTACTGGTTGCTGGTGACGACCTGCTGCCCCGCCTCGAGCCCTTTCTCGACCACCACGGTGTCGCCTTCGTGCTCGACGACGGCGAGCGGGGTCACGCCCACCGTCGAGTCGGGGCGCACCACGTAGGTGAAGGTGCCCTCGGGGCCGCGCTCGAGGGCGGCGGCCGGGATGGTCAGCACCTGATGAAGCGTCTGCGTCAGCAGGCGCACGTTCACGAACTGCCCCGGCCAGAGCCGCTGGTTCGGGTTCGGCATGATCGCCTTGACGCGGATGGTGCCGGTCGTCTGATCGATCTGGTTGTCGATCAGCTCGACGGTGCCGGTATCGAGCACCTGCTCATCGTCGCGCGAGAGCGCGCTGGCCGCTACCTTCCCGCGCGCGAGCGCCGCGGCGAGGTCCTCGAAGCTCTCTTCCGGCAGGCTCAGCATCACGGCGATGGGCTGCAGCTGCGTCACGACGACCATGCCGGTGGTGTCGGCCGCATGCACGATGTTGCCCGGATCGACCAGGCGCACGCCGGTGCGGCCCTCGATCGGGGAGGTGATGGTGGTGTAGTCGAGCTGGGTGCGGGCGTTGTCGATGGATGCCTCATCGCCCTTGACCTGCGCGGTGAGCTGCGCGATGAGCGCGCGCTGGGTGTCGACGGTCTGCTTGCTGGCGAGCTCCTCGGGGGCGAGCTCCTCGTAGCGCTGCATGTCGAGCCGCGCATTGGCGAGCAGCGCCTCATCCCTGGCGCGCGTGGCGAGCGCGATGCCGAGGGCCGCCTGGAAGGGGCGGGGGTCGATCTGTACGAGGAGATCGCCCTTCTTGACATGCTGTCCCTCGCGGAACGCCACCTTGTCTATCTGTCCGTCGACCCGCGTCCTGACCGTCACCGTATAGAAGGCCTGCACCGTGCCGAGTCCCTCCAGGTGCACGGGCACATCCGAGCGGCGCACCACGGCGACGTCCACCGCGACCGGGGTGGGCTTCACAGCCTTCGGCGGGTGCAGCCACGGGCCCACCCAGCGCCAGGCGATGGCCGCGACGACGATGAAGGCCGCGAGGGCGGCGAGCGTGAGGCGCGGTCCGCGAAGGCTCCTCATGCCGGCTCGCTCTCCTGCCAGCCGCCGCCGAGCGCCTGGTACAGCGAGACCAGCGCCTGCAGGCGCGCATATTTCGCCTGCGCGAGCGCGTCTTCGGCGGTGAAGAGGCTCGTCTCGGTGTTGAGGAGTGTGAGGACGTTGATCGTACCCGCGCGCATCTGCTGCTGTGCGAAGCGATAGGCGCGCCGCGCCGTCTCGGTCGCTGCGCGCTGCCGCGCGACCTGGTCCGAGGTCTGCTGCACGGCAATCAGGGCGTCCTCGACATTGGCAAGCGCCGAGATCACCGCCTTGTGGTAGTCGGCGAGGAGCTCGCGGTAGCGGGCCTGGCTGTAGCGGTACTGTCCGACGAGCGCCCCGCCCTGGAAGATCGGCTGCGTGAGACCGGCGCCGATCGACCACACGCGGTTGGCCGGAGTGAGGAGCGTCGCGAGCGCCGAGCTCACATAGCCGCCGTTCGCAGTGAGAGAGATGTTGGGAAAGAGCGCAGCGCGCGCCGCGCCGATGTTGGCGTTCGCGGCGACCAGCTGCGCTTCGGCCGAGGCGACATCGGGCCGGCGGGTGAGGAGCTCCGACGGCAATCCCGGCCGCACCTCCGGCTGCCCGATCTCATCGAGCGTGCCGTGCGTGACCTCGAGCGCCTCGGGAGTCGAGCCGAGGAGGATCGCGAGCGCGTCCTCACTCTGGCGAAGCTGCTGCCGCAGCGGCGGGATGGCGGCGCCCTGGGTGTCCACCACGGTTTGCTGTTGTGCCACATCGAGCGCCGTTGCGAGCCCGGCATGCTGCTCGAGCTCGAGTCCGTGCAGCACCTGCTGCGCGTTGGCGAGGTTGCGGTTGGCGATCGCCACGCGGTCGCGCAGCTCCAGCACCTGGAAATAGTTGGTCGCGACTCCGGCGAGCACGCCGAGCTCGACGGTCGTGCGGTCGTAGCGGGTGGCGCGCTCGGCGGCCGCCGCCGCGACATAGCCCGCGCGATTCTTGCCCCAGAAGTCGAGCTCGTAGCTCGCCGACAGGAGCGGGCTGAAGGCATTTCCGGTCTGCGGCGCGGGGTTGCCCGGGAGCAACTGGCGGGCGCGGGTGGCATTGGCGGTCGCCGACAGTGCCGGCAGGAGCGGGGCGAGCGCGACACGGCGCTGGGCATCGGCCTCTTCGACCCGCGCGATGGCGGCTTTCAAATCGTCGTTGGCCTGTTGCGCCTGCGCGATGAGGGTGTCGAGATCGGGCGAATTGAAACCGTGCCACCAGTCCCTGGAGGGCCACTCGGGGGCATCCTGGCTCGCCTGGGTGGTCCATGCCGGCGGGGGTGGAACCTCAGGCCGGTGGTACCAGGGCCCAACGCTGCAGGCCGCGAGCAGCAGGGCTGCCGCGGCGTATGTCCATTGCCATCGAGGCATGGCCTCGACGGTAACGCCGGCGAGGTTCCCCCGCGGTGGGCAAATGATTAAAGTCAGTTAATCTCAGTAGCCAACATCGCCGCCGGAGGTTTCTATGGCTGTCACACTCGATCTGAATGGCGAGCGGCGCGAGCTCGACGTCGATCCGCAGATGCCGCTCCTCTGGGCGATCCGCGATCACCTGAAGCTCACCGGCACGAAGTTCGGCTGCGGGATGGCCTTGTGCGGCGCCTGTACGGTACATCTCGACGGACAGCCGGTGCGCTCGTGCGTCACGCCGGTGGCGGCGGCCGCGGGGCGCAAGATCACCACCATCGAGGGCCTGTCGACGCCCGCCGGCAAGGCCGTGCAGACGGCGTGGATGGCACTGGACGTCCCGCAATGCGGTTATTGCCAGAGCGGGCAGATCATGTCCGCGGCGGGGCTGCTGGCGCAGAACCCGCACCCCGACGATGCCCAGATCGATGCCTTCATGGCCGGCAACATCTGCCGCTGCGCGACGTACGTGCGCATCCGCGCGGCGATTCATCGCGCGGCGGATGAGCTCTCGCCCATGCCCGCGGCGCAGGGAGGTTGAGCCATGTACGCAAGACAGCTCGATCGACGCGACTTCCTCAAGATCACGACGCTGGCAGGCTCCGGGCTCACGCTCGGTGTCGTGCTGCCCGGCTGCGCGGCTCCGGCGCCGCCCGCCGCCCCCCTCTCGATGCCCTTCGTGCGCATCGACCCCGACAACACCGTGACGGTCTTTTCCAAGCACCTCGAGGCCGGGCAGGGCGTCTGGACGGGACTTCCGGCGATCGTGGCGGAGGAGCTGGATGCGGCCTGGGGACAGATGAGGGTCGAGAGCGCGCCCGCCCAGGTGCCCCTCTATCAGAACCTCGCGTTCGTTCCGCTCGGCGTGCA
>DATGJR010000008.1:0-6734 GCA_035295065.1 Steroidobacteraceae bacterium | reverse complement strand
CACCGTCTGGCGCAGCTGCGCGATCTGGGCCTGGGACTGCTCGAGCTGCGTCTGCAGCATCCCAACTCTCAGGTCGGCTTCGTTGAGCGCGATCTGCAGATTCTGCACGACCGGATCGACTGCCACGGGCGAGCTCTCGCTGCGCACCGCGTTCGTCTGGCGCACACCGCCGAACTCCTGCTGCCGCTGCCGCTCGAGGCGCGCGATCATGTCCCTCTGGGCAATCACCTGCGGATGCTGATCGGTATATTTGTCGAGCAGCGTATCGAGGGCCGTCTTGGCTTCGCGAATGCGCGAGTCCAGCGCTTCTGCCGCGCGAATCTGCTCGTTCGAGGGCACCACCACCGTCGCCGCCGGCCCCGTGGTCGAACCTCCCGCCGTCGAACCAACGGAGTCGCTGGAAATCTTGCGCCGCAGGGCGTCCCGCTGACCGACCGCCACCGCTAGATCGCCCTGCAGCTTGTCGCGGTTGGCGGTCTCGGACTGCAGCCGCGCAAAGTAGTCGCCGCGCTGATCCGGCATCAGACCGATGTTCTTCTTCTTGAAGTCGGCAAGCTGCTGCTCGGATTCCGAGAGCCGCCGCTCGTACTGCGACACCTGCTGCGCGAGGAAGGCTTCGGCGTTGCGCGTGTCGCTGCGGCCGGCGTCGATCGAGGAGGAGACGAACGCATCGAGCAGCGTTTTGACAACGGCCTGCGCATCGCGCGGGCTGTAATCGTCGTAAGTGATGTTGTAGAGGCCGGTGGCCGGGTCGCCATTGACCGCGATGTCGGTCTGCAGCTTTGCGATCAGCTGATCGTGCTCTTCGGCGGTCGGCGCGCGCGCTGAGAGCCCCGTCTCTCGCAGCACTTTCTCCAGGGCGGGACGCGCCAGCAATGCGCGACGCACGACGTCGGCAGCATCGGGGCTTTGTTCGGCGACCGCCAAACCCTGCAGCAGGGGACGCAGCACCGACTTCGTGTCGACGTAGACCTGTGCGCGTGACTCGTACTTGCCCGGAATCGCAAGCACGCCCACGGCCCCCAGCACCCCAACCAGGGTTGCTACCAGCAACGCACCCCAGCGGAAGCGCAGCGCCGAGCGCGTCAATGCCAGGAAGCCCTCCACCTGCTGTTTCATCGAACTGCCTTCAGAACCATGACTCGGGGACCACGAGAATATCGCCGGGCTGCAGCAGGATGTTCTCCGTAACCGCACCACGGCCCATCAGATCAGCCAGCCTCACCTTGATCTCATGCGTCGTCCCGTCCGGGTTGGCGCGTACGACCTTGGCGCGGTTGCCGGCCGCAAATTGCGACAGTCCCCCCGCCGCCACGACGAGGTCCAGGACGCGCATGCCGCTGTGATAGGGGAAAGCTTTCGGCGTCGCCACGCCATTGCCAATAACCTTCACCTGGCCCAGCTCTCCGATCGCCGTCCTCACGATGACCGTCACGTTCGGCGCGCGCACGTAGTCACGCAGCCGTGACTCGATCTCGCGTGCCAGCTGGGTGGGCGTCTGGCCGACCGCGACGACGTCGTTCGCCAACGGCGTCGAGATCTTGCCGTCTGGGCGCACGGGTACGTTGTCGGCGCTCAGGTCCGGGTTCTGAGACACCACCACGCTGAGAGTGTCGCCGGCACCAATGATGTACTCGGCAGTCGCACCCGGCGCGGGCGGTGCGGCCGGCTGCGCGGGCGGTGCAGATTCGGCCACCGAGGTGGCGATCACGACAGCGGCGATCGTGAGCGCGCGAGTGAAGTGGCGCAACCGGTGCTTCCCGCGCAATCGATCGCTCGCCACCCTGCCCTTCATCATCTTCACTACCTTAGCATTCTTCCAAGGCGCTCGTGCGCCCTCAGGCTGCAGTGCTGACATAATGAAATCCCTGCGGGACCGCGGCCTTCTCGCGCGAACTTTGAAGCGCGCGCAGGCGCTGTCACTCATGCGAGCGGCGAGGATTCGCTGCCCTCATGCGCGGCTCGAACGCGCGGCGATGCGAGCCCCCGTCCCCCCGTCCGCAGTGACCCCGCTTGCCGTGCGCGCTTTCGCGGACGCTGCTGCATTTTGGTGCCTGCGGATCGGTACGCCTGCGTCTGACCGGCCAGAATGGCCAAGCAAACGGCCAAGCTACCGCTCCTGTTTCAAATTGTTGTAGGTCTTTAGAGATTTGACTTATAAGGTACAGAAAACTTTAGACAGTTTAAAGACTTCCGCGGCTAAAATCCGCGGGTCTGCGCATTGGGTAAACAGAGATCGGTGCGTCCGCGGTGGCTTTGGACGCAATCGTAATCGCTAGCATTTTCCGTGAGCGCTCCAAGGCCAAATCTCTTCCTGATCGGATCGATGAAGTCGGGTACGACGTACCTGAGCGACCTGCTCGGGGCGCATCCCGCGATCTTCATGAGCACTCCGAAGGAGCCGTGCCATTTTGTCGACGGCAGGATGCTGCGCCGTGTGTGGCCATACATGTGGAAGCGCGGCTACTGGCGCAGCACCGATCGGTACCTGGACCTCTTTGCCGGCGCAGCCGCTAAGCCGGTGGTCGGGGAAGCGAGCACGATCTACAGCTACGCTCCGCTGATCAGCGGAGTGCCGCAGCGAATACTCGCCTTCAACCCCCAGGCGCGCTTCCTCTACATCATGCGCGATCCGGTCGATCGCTCGATCAGCCACTACTGGCATCGCGTGCGATTCTGGGGCGAGCGCCGGCCGATGCTCGCCGCGATCCGCTCCGACTCGCAGTACACCGACGTGAGCCACTACGCGAGGCAGCTGAAGGAGTACCTGCGGCACGTCGAGCGTGAGCGCATTTATGTGCTGACGCAGGAGGCGCTGCTCGCGGATACGGTCAATCAGCTCAGCCGCGTCTATACGTGGCTGAACGTCGATCCCGCGTTCCGTCCGGGGCTGAGCGTGCGCACCAACAGCCGACCCGAGCTGGTCTATCAGGTGCGCGGCTACGGGCTCCTGGAGCGGCTGCGCCGTACGTCGGCCTATGCCAGGTTGGCGCCCCACCTGCCTCGAGCCGCGCGCCAGCTCGGTTACAGGCTGGCGCTCCGCGGACTGCGCCCGGATGAGGCACCGCTCAGCGAGGTCCAGGCGTATCTGCGGTCGGTGCAGACGCGCCAGACAGAGGAGCTGAGTGCTCTGCTCAACCGCAGCTTCCCCGAGTGGCATACGCTGCAGGGCGAAGAGCACTGCACCTGCTGGCGGGTCGCGCAGGCGCGTTGAGCAAGCGCCCGCCGCAGTGCTCTGCGGGGGCCCGTTCGGGAGCGGAGCTTCAAGACGCCGGTCCGCACCGCGGAAACGGTATCATTGACGCTCATGAACGACGGGTCCGAACGGCGAGTCTCAGAGGCGGAAGTACGCCAGCGTCTGCTCACCCTGGTGGCGCAGATACTCGGCAAGCCCGAGGCCGCTGCCACGCTGCCGGTCGACGGACGCCTCAGCGACCTCGGAATGAGCTCCATCAAGATGGTGAACCTCATGCTGTCGGTGGAAGTCGAGTTCGACGTCACCATCCCGCAGGGCGACATCACTCCGGATAACTTTCGCTCGGTCGCCTCGGTCGAGGCGCTGCTGCTGCGGATCATCGGGCTCAAGCCCTAGGCGGTTGCGCTGCGCAGCGCCTGATCGATGTCCTCGAGAATGTCGTCGATGTGCTCGATCCCGACGCTCAGGCGCATGGTCTCAGGGCCAATACCCGCCTGACGCTGTTCCTCGGCTGACATCTGGCGATGCGTCGTGGAAGCGGGATGGCAGGCGAGCGATTTGGCATCCCCGAGGTTGACCAGTCGCTTGAAGAGCTTCAGCGCGTCGTAGAAGCGCGTCCCGGCATCGTAGCCGCCGCGGATCGTGAAGGTCATGAGGGAGCAGGCACGTCCGCGCAGGTACTTCTGACAGAGAGCATGGTAGGGGTTGTCCGGAAAGCCGGCATAGCTCACCGAGGTGACCCTCCGGTCGGCACGCAGAAACTCCGCCACCTTGCGCGCATTCTCGACGTGCCGTTCGACCCGCAGTGACACCGTCTCTATGCCTTGCAGCAGCAGGAACGCGTTGAACGGCGAGAGCACCGCGCCCAGGGTGCGCTGAAAGACGCTGCGCGCACGGCCGAGGAAGGCCTTGTCTCCGTAGTGATCGGTATAGACGAGCCCGTGATAGGACTCATCGGGCCGGGTGAAGCGCGGGTACCGATCGGCATACTCGGTCCAGCGGAAGCGCCCGCTGTCGACTATGGCCCCTCCCAGGCTCGTGCCGTGGCCCCCGAAGAATTTGGTGAGCGAATGCACGACGATATCGGCCCCATAGTCGATCGGCCTGAGCAGCACCGGGGTCGCCACCGTGTTGTCGACCACGAGGGGGATCCGCGCACGGCGCGCGACCGCCGCCAGCGCCTCCAAATCGCAGATATTGCCGGCGGGATTACCGACTGATTCGCAGAACAGCGCGCGCGTATCCTCATCGATCAACGCCTCGAGATCGGCGGGCCGGTCGGACTTCGCCAGCCGCCCCTTGATCCCGAGGCGCGGCAGTACGTGGGCCAGCAGAGTATGGGTGGTGCCGTAGAGCTGCGGGACGGACACGATGTTCTGGCCGGGCTCGGCGAGATTCAGCAGCGTGTAGTACATCGCCGTTTGCCCCGAAGCGACCGCGAGCGCGTCAATCCCGCCCTCGAGCATCGCCACACGCTTCTCCAGCACATCGACCGTGGGGTTACCGATGCGCGTGTACCGAAAGCCCTCCTCCTCGAGGTCAAAGAGCGCCGCGCCATGCGCCGCGCTGTCGAAGGAATAGGCAACCGTCTGGTAGATGGGGACCGCGACCGCCTTGGTGGCCGGGTCACCGGCAAATCCGCCGTGCAGGGCGATGGTCTCAGGCCTCATATTCCGCCTCATATAGAATCCCGTTCGCATGATGACAGCTAGCCGGAACGAAAGCACAGACTCACCTCTCAAGGCGTGGGTGCGCGCGCTCGAGCGCACCGGCGCCATCGGGCGCGATCCGATGCTCACGCTGCCGGCGCTGATCGACCTCCTCGCCGAGCGCTATGGCGAGGCGCCCGCGCTGATCGGTCCGGAGACGCGTCTCTCCTACCGCGCGCTCGCCGAGGCCAGCCATCGCTTCGCCCGCTGGGGGCTCGCTCAGGGACTCGCGCACGGGGAGGTCGTGTGTCTCCTGATGAGGAACTGCCCGGAGTACCTGGCAATCTGGCTCGGCTTGAGTCACATCGGCGTCACTGTCGCACTCATCAACACCAACCTGTCGGGAGAGCTGCTGCGCCACTCGCTCGAGATCGTCAAGCCGCGGCACGTCATCGCGGGTAGGGAGCACTGCGAAGCTATCGCGGCCATCCGTGATCGGCTCGGCCGCGAGGTCGGCGTATGGGCCTTTGGAGCGGCCGGGAACGCCTTCGCGCAGCTCGAGCGCGAGAGCGAGGGGCTGTCCGGCGCACCGCTCACCGCCAATGAGTGCACGCCACCTGAGCTCGCCGAGCGTGCACTCTATATTTATACCTCGGGCACTACGGGACTCCCGAAGGCGGCCAACGTGAGCCACTTACGTCTCATGCAATGGAGCCATTGGTTCGCAGGTCTCGCCGACATCCGCTCCTCCGATCGGCTCTTCAACTGCCTGCCTATGTACCACAGCGTCGGCGGCGTGGTCGCGACGGGCGCCGCGCTGGTCGCGGGAGGCGCAGTGGTGCTGCGCGAGCGCTTCTCGGTGAGCAATTTCTGGAAGGACGTTAGCGCCGAGCGCTGTACGCTCTTTCAGTACATTGGCGAGCTGTGCCGCTACCTGCTCAACGCCCCGCACGAGAGCCAGGAGACGGCGCACGAGCTGCGCCTCGCCTGCGGCAATGGCCTGCGCGGGGAGGTGTGGGAACCCTTCCAGCGACGCTTCCGCATTCCGCGGATCCTCGAGTACTACGCCTCCACCGAGGGCAACTTCTCGCTCTACAACTGCGAGGGACGCGTCGGCGCCATCGGCCGCATTCCGCCCTTCCTCGCACACCGCATGCCCGTGGCGCTCGTGAAGCACGATCTCGATGCGGGCGTCCCGGCGCGCGATGCCGAGGGGCGCTGCCTGCGGTGCGCGCCCGATGAGGTGGGCGAAGCCATCGGTCAGATCCTCGACAGTGGCGGCACCAGCCGCTTCGAGGGCTACGCGGATCCCGAGGCCTCGGGCAAGAAAGTGCTGCGCGATGTGTTCGCCGTCGGCGATGCCTGGTATCGCACCGGGGATCTCATGCGGCGCGACGCGCAGGGATTCTTCTACTTCGTTGACCGCGTCGGCGACACCTTCCGCTGGAAGGGAGAGAACGTGTCGACCACAGAAGTGGCGGCGGCCATCGCGCGGTGCCCCGGCGTCATCGAGGTCGCTGTGTACGGCGTTCGCGTGCCGCACGCCGACGGCCGCGCCGGCATGGCAGCGCTGGTCGTGGGCGCAGGCTTCGAGCTCGCGGAGCTTCAGCGTACGGTGGCGGCCGCGCTCCCCGCCTATGCGCGGCCCGTGTTCGTGCGCATCGTGTCGCAGCTCGAGATTACCGGGACTTTCAAGCTGCGTACTCAGGAGCTCGTACGAGCGGGCTATGACCCGAGCCAGGTGAGCGATGCGCTGTATCTTGCGGAAGGTGCGAATGGGCAGTACGTGCGGCTCGACCAGCCACTCTACGAGCGAATTTCATCGGGAAGCTCGCGGCTCTAGGCCGTGTTGCCCGCGTCTACCGTGATCGTCGTGCCGGTGATGCTCT
>DATGJR010000007.1:0-5874 GCA_035295065.1 Steroidobacteraceae bacterium | reverse complement strand
CCGACAAGGTCTGGGAAGAGATCTGGCCCGACATTGGTCCGCGCATCAACCGGGTACTCGAGCACGGCCAGGCGACCTGGGACGAGGCGCTGCTGCTCTTTCTCGAGCGAAGTGGCTTCACCGAAGAGACCTATCACACCTTTTCCTACAGCCCCGTCTATGACGATGAGAGTCGCATCGCCGGGATGCTGTGCGTGGTCACCGAGGTCACCGAGCGGGTGATCGGCGAGCGGCACCTGCGCGTGTTGCGCGACCTGGCGGCAAGAGCTTCGGGAATGGAGACGGTACAGCAGGCGTGCGATCGACTGATCGGCGTCCTTTCCGAGAATCCGCTGGATGTGCCTTTTTCCTCCTTGTATCTGATCGACGAGGCGGCACCGCAGGGGAGACTCGCCAGCCACCACGGCAACCTTCCCGAGCGTCTGCGGCATCGGGCCGCGGCGGGGGGAGCCCTTGACCCCGGGCTCACCGAGGCGCTGATGCGCAACGAGCCCTGTGCCATCTCACTCACGGGCCTGGGCGCGGCAATTCCTTCGCCGCTCTGGCCGGAGCAGCCGATCACCCAGGCGATGGTTCTGCCCATTCGCGGCCAGGGCTCGGCAGCCCCGATCGCGGTGCTCGTCGCCGGCCTGTCGCCGCGCCAGGCACTCAATGATTCCTATCGGGGATTTCTCGACCTGGTCGCGCGGCAGTTCGCCGGTGCCCTTGCGGATGCGCAGGCCTATGAGGCCGAGCGGCAGCGTGCCGAGTCGCTGGCCGCCATCGACCGTGCCAAGACGATCTTCTTCTCCAACGTCAGTCACGAGTTCCGCACCCCGCTCACGCTCATGCTGGGCCCGATCCTGGAGGCCATGGCCAACCCGGCGACGCCTGAGCCCGTGCGCGGGCAACTCGAGCTTGCCCACCGCAACTCCTTGCGCCTGTCGAAGCTGGTCAACAGCCTCCTCGATTTCTCGCGCATCGAGGCGGGACGTGCCCAAGCCTCCTACGAACCGAGCGATCTCGCTGCGCTCACCCGCGATCTCGCCAGCACCTTTCGCTCGACCATGGAGCGCGCGGGGCTGCGCTTCACGGTCGCGTGCCAGAAGCTGCCCGAGCCGGTGTATCTCGATCACGAGATGTGGGAAAAGATAGTGCTGAACCTGCTCTCGAATGCGTTCAAGTTCACCCTCGCGGGCGAGGTGAGCGTTCGGGTCTGGCCGGAGCCTGGTCACGCCGTGCTCGAGGTAGCCGACACCGGCGTCGGGATCCCCTTGCACGAGTTGCCGAAGCTCTTTGAGCGCTTTCATCGCATCGAGGGCAGCGCGGGGCGGACCCAGGAAGGCTCCGGTATCGGGCTTGCGCTCGCGCAGGAGCTCGCGAAGCTGCACGGCGGAGCGATCGAGGTTTCGAGCGAGCCCGGCCGCGGCACGGAATTCCGTGTGCGTATCCCGACAGGAACTGCGCACTTGCCGGCGGAGCGGATCAAGGCGCCACGCACGCTCGGGTCCACCGCGACCGGCGCGCAACCCTACGTCCAGGAAGCGCTGCGTTGGCTGCCTGGGCCCGCGAGCAGCACCATTGCGCATTCCTCGATGCAGGAGGACATGGCCGCGTTCGCGGAGACCGCCGCGCGCCCCGGCACACGCCCGCGCGTCCTGCTGGCGGACGATAACGCGGACATGCGCGCTTATGTGCGGGAGCTCCTGTTGCCGCTGTATGAGGTCGAGCTAGCTGCGGATGGCGAGCAGGCCCTCGCCGCGGCACTGCGCGCGCGGCCGGATCTCATCCTTTCGGACGTGATGATGCCGCGGCTGGACGGCTTCGGGCTGCTGCGAGCGGTGCGCCAGGACGAGGCGCTGCGCGACGTGCCCTTCATCCTGCTGACGGCGCGGGCGGGCGAGGAAGCGCGCATCGAAGGCCTCGAGGCCGGCGCCGATGACTACCTGGTGAAGCCCTTCATCGCGCGCGAGCTCCTCGCGCGAGTGGGGGGGAGCATCGCGCTGGCGCACACGCGCGGTGAGCTGCGGTCGCGGGAGCTCGCGTTGCGCGAGGCCGACCGCCGCAAGGACGAATTTCTCGCCATGCTGGCGCACGAGCTGCGCAATCCGCTCGCTCCCATCCGCAACGCCAACGAGCTGATGCGAAAGATCCTGACCGTCGCGGATCCGCGCGTGCGGAGCGCGATTGCCATCACGGCGCGCCAGGTCGCGCAGCTCACGCGTCTGGTCGATGATCTGCTCGATGTCTCACGAGTGACCCAGGGACGCATCGAGCTGCAACTGCGCCCGATCGACATCCCGCAAATCGTCACGCAGGCGATCGAGGCAGTGCAGCCGATCCTGCGCGAGAAACACCATCGCCTGGTTTCGGTGCGCTCGGCCGACGATCCGGTGCTCAGTGTGAACGCCGATCCCGCGCGTCTCATGCAGTGCGTCGTCAACGTGCTGACCAATGCGGCGAAATACACTGATCCATACGGCCAGATCACGGTGCAGACGCGCACCGAGGGCAGGGACGCCGTCATTGAGATATCCGACACGGGAATAGGCATCGCGCCGCAGCTGCTGCCGCACATTTTCGATCTCTTCGTCCAGGGTGACCGGTCGCCGGACCGCTCCCAGGGCGGGCTCGGTGTGGGGCTTGCCGTGGTGAAGCGCCTGGTGGAGATGCACCAGGGCCACGTCAAGGCGCGCAGCGATGGACCCGGCCTCGGCGCGACCTTCGAGATCCGCCTGCCGCTCCTCGGGCGGCTGGCGCCCGCGGCGCCCGCGCCGGCCCCGAGACACGCGCCCGCGGCGCGCATCCTCATCGTGGACGACAACCAGGATGCCGCCGACTCGCTCGGAGCGCTGCTGTCGATCGAAGGTCACGCCGTCGAGATGGTTTACACCGCCGCCGATGCCCTGCGCCGTGCCGTGCCGTTCCGCGCGCAAGTGATACTGCTCGATATCGGGCTGCCGCAGATGGACGGCTACGAGCTCGTCCGCCGTTTACGCCGGATGCCGGAGCTGCGCGGCACCCGGGTGATCGCGTTGACGGGCTACGGTCAGAGGCAGGACCGTGAGCAGGCGGTCGCGGCCGGCTTCGATGATCACCTGGTCAAGCCGGTGAGCACCGAGAGCATTGCACAAGCACTCCTCAGCGCGGCGCCGGAGCCTACTTCGCCGTCGGCATGATGAATTCCGGGCCCTTGGGCGTCGCCTCGGGCCAGCGCTCCATGATGGATTTCTGGCGCGTATAGAAGCGCACGCCCTCCTCACCGTAAGCATGGGCGTCGCCGAAGATGCTGCCTTTCCAGCCGCCGAAGCCATGCCAGGCCATGGGCACCGGGATCGGTACGTTGATGCCGACCATTCCGACCTGGATGCGCCGGCCGAACTCGCGCGCCACGTGCCCGTCGCGGGTATAGCAGGCGACGCCGTTGGCGAGCGGATGCGAGTTGACGAGCTCGACCGCGGCGGCGAAGTCCGGCACCCGCACGCAACAGAGCACCGGGCCGAAGATCTCGTCCTGGTAGATGCGCATCGCCGGCGTCACGCGATCGAAGAGGGTGGGACCCACCCAGAAGCCGCGCTCCTGGCCGGCGATGGTGAAGGGTCGCCCGCCGGCGTCCACTCGACCGTCGACCACGAGATCGGCGCCCGCAGCGGCGCCGTCGGCAATGTAGCCGCGAATGCGCTCGAGCGCGGCGGCGTTGATCACCGGCCCCATCTCGGCTTCGGGCTTCATGCCGTCGGCCACCTTGAGCTGCCGCGCGCGCGCGGCGAGCTCGCCGACGAGCCGCTCGCCGACCTCGCCCACCAGCACCGCCACCGAGATCGCCATGCAGCGCTCGCCGGCCGAGCCATAGGCGGCACCGATGAGCGCGTCGGCCGCCTGCTCGAGGTCGGCATCGGGCATGACCACCATGTGATTCTTCGCCCCACCGAGCGCCTGCACGCGCTTGCCGTGCTGCGCACCGCGCTGATAGATCGAGTGCGCGATCGGCGTTGAGCCAACGAAGCTCAGCGCCTTCACGTCCGGATCCTTGAGCAGCGCCTCCACCGCACGGCCATCGCCCTGCACGACGTTGAAGATGCCCGCCGGCAGGCCCGCCTCGGCGAGCAGCTGCCCCATCAGGACGGAGGCGGAAGGGTCGCGCTCGCTCGGTTTCAGTATGAAGCTGTTGCCGCAGGCGATGGCGAGCGGAAACATCCAGCACGGCACCATGCACGGGAAGTTGAACGGTGTGACGCCGGCGACCACGCCGAGCGGCTGGCGCAGCGTCCAGTTGTCGATTCCCGTCGACACCTGGTCGGTGAAGGCGCCTTTGAGGAGCTGCGGGATGCCGCAGGCGAACTCGACGATCTCGATGCCGCGCGTGACTTCACCCTGCGCGTCGGCGAACACCTTGCCGTGCTCGGCGGTGATCAGCCGGGCGAGCGCATCGCGCTCGCGGTTGAGGAGCGTGAGGAAGCTTGCGAGCACTCGCGCACGCCGCACGGGCGGGGTATCGGCCCATGCCGGCCAGGCGCCGCGCGCGCTCGCTACCGCAGCCCGCACTTCCTCGTCCGTCGCGAGGGCCACGCGCCTCGCGACCTTGCCGGTCGCGGGATTGAAAACATCGAGCAGCGCACCGCTGCCGCGCTGCGAGCGCCCGCCGATCCAGTGAGGCACGGTCTCGAGGGCCTGCGCGGACTCGCCGGGCATGCGGGAGGCAATGGTGGAGGTGGCCATACGGACCGATCATAGACCACGCCGGGGGCCGCCCGCATACTGGGTCGCGATGACGGTGCAGACGCTGTTTCCGACACTGGTGTACTCAGGGAGGCTGCGCGCCCCGGCGCTGAATGCACGGCTGCTGCGCGAGTGCCGGCAGCTGCGGGCAGACGATGCGGCGGGTCGCCGCTGGTCGGCGCGCCACTATCCCGGCGGCTACACTTCCTACGGCTCGGCGAGCCGCATGCACACGCTATCGCCGACATTCGCCGCTCTCGCGCGCGCACTCGATGCTCACGTCGCGCGTTTTGCCCGCGCGCTGGAATTCGATCTCACCGGCCGCGCACTCTCCATGACCGACTGTTGGGTCAACATCATGGGCCGGGGCGTCGCCCACGGCCTGCACCTGCACCCTCTGTCGACGATCAGCGGCACTTACTATCTCGTCACGCCGCCTCGTTCCGCGGGCCTCAAGCTCGAAGATCCGCGGCTCGAGCGCTACATGGCGGCTCCGCCCCGGCGCGCGGCCGCGCGCAGGCACCGCCCCTGGGTCACGATCGCGGTGCGTGCCGGCCAGCTGGTGCTTTTCGAAAGCTGGCTCCGGCACGAGGTTCCACCGAACGGCTCGGCCGCCGAGCGCGTCAGCATCAGCTTCAACTACAGCTGGTTCTGAGCGGCCTCAGGAACCCCCCGCAGCCGCTGCCGTCCCAGGAGGGACGGACAATTCAGCCGACGTTCAGTCGCTGTCGGTCAGTTTGCAGACGTGTAAGGAGGACTCTCCATGCGTAATCTCATCCGCGCCCTCTCATGCACGCTGGCTCTCGCGGCGCTCCCCGCTCTGGCGCAGGCGGCGGTGTTTGTTTCCGTCAGCATCGCGCCGCCCGCGCTCCCGGTGTACGAGCTGCCCCCGGAGCCAGGTCCTGGCTATCTCTGGACCCCGGGCTACTGGGCCTGGGACGGCGCGGAGTACTACTGGGTGCCGGGCACCTGGGTGCTCGCCCCGGTGGGGTTGCTCTGGACTCCCGGCTATTGGGGTTGGGGGGATGGCGCCTACGCATGGCATGAAGGTTACTGGGGCCCGCAGGTCGGCTTCTACGGTGGCGTGAACTACGGTTACGGCTATGGCGGCCACGGCTACGAGGGCGGCTACTGGCGCGGCGACCAGTTCTATTACAACCGCGAAGTCACGCGCAT
>DATGJR010000006.1:0-36694 GCA_035295065.1 Steroidobacteraceae bacterium | reverse complement strand
TACTCGGCCGCTACGCGCAGGGCGAGGCGCACGCGGGCCTCACGCGCTCTGCAACCGCACAGGTGCTGACCAAGGGCACGGTGACTCTGGCGCTGCATGGGTCCGGTGAGGGTATCGACCTCGGCGTCGACGTGGGCGAAGTCACTCTGACGCCGGCCAGGTAGCCGGGCATGGCCCAGGGGGACGCGGCGGCGCGTCCTGCGGCAATGCGCCCCCGGGCCGGCACGCCCGGGGTGCGCGCGCTGCGCCTGGCGCTGCTCGCGTGCGCGGCAGTGCTCGGGGGCTGCGTCACACTGCGCACCGATTATCCGCGGACACCTTCCAGCGCCATACCCCCGGCCTTCGACACCGACTCCGGCCGCTACGTCCAGGGCGAAGTCGACCGCCATCCGGGCAAGTGCGGACTGCGACTGCTGGTGAACGGTACGGACGCGCTGATGAGCCGTATCTGGCTGATCGATCATGCGCGCCACTCCGTCGACATGCAGTACTTCATCTTCGAGAACGATGCCACCGGGCGGCTGGTGTCGCAGCGGCTGCTGGCGGCGGCCGACCGCGGTGTACGGGTGAGGCTGCTGCTCGATGACATCACGCTCAAGAACGAAGACCGGCTGCTCGGGGCGCTCGGCGCTCATGCGAATATCGAGGTGCGCGTCTTCAACCCTTTCCGCACCCGCGCCCCTTCACTCATCTCCAAAGCCGTGCAGTTCGCGCTCGAGGGTCGGCGGCTGAACCGCCGCATGCACAACAAGTCCATGATGGTCGATGGCTTCGCCGCCGTCATCGGTGGCCGCAACATCGGGGACGCCTACTTCGATGCCAGCGGTGAGAGTAACTTCCGCGACCTGGACGTCCTCGCCATCGGACCGGTGGTCGCCGAGGCGGAGCACGCCTTCGATGAGTACTGGAACAGCAACGCCGCCTATCCGCTGCAGGCCTATCCCACGATGCTCGACGACAAAGCGGATCTTGCGGCGCTGCGCCCGGAGCTGCGCGGCGACCTGCGCGCCTTCAACCAGTCGGATTACGCCAAGGCCATGGTGGAGGAGATCCCCAACGGGCCGACCGGCGACCGGCCGGGCCGCTGGGTGTGGGCGGACGCGACGCTGCTCGTCGACCAGCCGCGCAAGATCGCGGCCGATCACGATGAGCCCTGGCTGCGTATCGGGCCGAAGGTCAGGCAGGCGATCGACGGTGCGCAAAAGGAGCTGCTGCTGATCACGGCGTACCTGGTGCCGAGCCGCCGCGGAGTGCGCTACCTGACCGCGCTCGAGCGGCGCGGAGTTGCGGTGAGCATACTCACCAATTCACTGGCGTCGACCGATGATCCTGCTGCCGAGGCCGGCTACACGCGCCGGCGGCGCGCACTGCTCGAAGGCGGCGTGCAACTCTACGAGCTGCGGCCCTCACCGGGCGAGCCTGCACGGCGCATTACGGCCAGCCGCTCCGCAGGCACCAGCAGCCTGCATGCGAAGGCCATCGTCGTCGACGGGCACTTCGTCTTCATCGGCTCGATGAACCTCGATCCGCGCTCCAAGCTCCTCAACACCGAGATGGGTGTGCTCGTCGAGAGTCCGGAGCTCGCCGCGCAGGTCGAGCAATTCTTCCAGCAGGCGATCGCTCCCGGGAGTGCCTTTCACGTCCAGCTCGAAAGAGCCGGTGCCGGGCAGCCAGAGCTTCTCACCTGGTCGTGGGACGAGCACGGCCAGATCATGACCACTCACAAGGAGCCGGAAGTGCGCCCAATGCGCAGGCTCGAGACCGACGTGC
This sequence comes from Steroidobacteraceae bacterium, assembly GCA_035295065.1. Classification (GTDB taxonomy): domain Bacteria; phylum Pseudomonadota; class Gammaproteobacteria; order Steroidobacterales; family Steroidobacteraceae; genus 13-2-20CM-66-19. The sequence goes on along the minus strand of DATGJR010000006.1, from coordinate 34,924 downwards.
TGCGCTTACTGCCGATCGAGGGACTGCTCTAGCGGGCCGCACCGGGCGGCGGCGCGCGCAGCGAAGCGCCCAGATAACAGCCGAACTCCGTGACGAAGTTGACCGAGACGCGCGCGTGCACGCGCCCCTGGCGGTCGAGGAAGCGTGCCTCATCGTCATGCGGCACCACCGCCCCGTGCCAGACGTTAGGATGCAGGTAGAGCGCGCGGCTCCCGTCGCACCAGAAGGTGACGAAGGACTCCGGAGTCACGTCATCCCCCGGCAGGGCGAGCGGCACGACAAAGCTCTGCCGGTCGAGAGGATGGAAGAGCTGTCCGCCGTCGGGGTGATAGTTGGCGCGCCAGATGAGTGCGCGCTCGCGCTTGCGGTGGCTGACGGCGGCCGCTTCTTCGGGCCAGTTGCTCCAGCCGAAGAGGTAGCTGTCACCGACGGCATGATTGCGGGCATAGAGCGTCTCGCCCTTCCAGCAGAACTCGAACAGTCCCTCCGTAACCCCGCCCTGATTGCCGCTGCCGGCATCGATCGGACGACGGCCCTGAGCGGGCCAGGTCACGATCTCGATCGGAAAGGTCTTCGGGTCATCGACCAGCAGTCCATAGCCCGCGAGACTCCCGGGGGTGGCGATGACGAGCGGGGCGTCGTGCACGCGACGCACACCGGTCGAAGGAGGGTAGGCGATCTTGTCGAGTGCCAGGTCCATGCCCCGCTCATTATGCCTCAGGACATAAGGAGTTATGCGTAAGCGGCCTCCGCGTAGGGACTATTGCGAATCGCGCTGCCGAAGAATCCGAAGCAACATCAGCGGGCGGCAAACTCACCGGGAGAGTTCGATGGAGCATCGCTGGGGGCATCGGCTGTCGTCTGATATGCCGGTGCGGCTGAGATGTGTGGCGTCGTGCGACAGCGGCTGCCGGTGCCTCGGTTTTCTCAGGAATGTCAGTGCCACCGGGGCACTGATCCGCACCGAGACCGGGATCCATCCTGCGGCCGATGTCGTGGTGGAGCTTCTGGCCCCCTGTCTCGGCATGCAGGGGCGCGAGCTGCCGGCTGCTGTCGTTCGCAAGAGCTCCACGGAGCTCGCGGTCGAATGGAGGGAGACTGCATCGGCCGGAGTGTCGGCGCTGCTGATCGAAAACATGCTGGTGAGCCGGGAAGAAGACGGCGAGCAGCCTGCGCCCACTCTCAATCGTGTGCGCTACTGTGCCCTGGCGCCCACCAGCGGGGCGTGAGGCATTCGCTCGAGCGGCGGTTCAGCGGTCGCCGCCCCCGAGAACCCGGGCCGCGTCCTGCTCGCTGATCGGCGCCTTTGACTCCGGGGCCGCAGCGGGCGCGGTCACTTTGACCGGCACCTTCTTCGATTCTGCCGAGGCGCGCGGCGGCATCTTCACGCAGCCATTGAACTCCGCACCATCGACGATGCTGACACGCGGGGCGACGATGTCGCCGTTGAGCACCGCGCTCGGCGCTACGGTGGCCGATTCGGTCGCCTCCACGTCCCCCTCGACGGTGCCGCGGATGGTGATGGAGCGCGCGTAGACGTTGCCCGTCACGACGCCGCCGAGCGCAATCGTCACGCTGCCGGTGTGGTTGATCGAGCCTTCGACCCGGCCGAAGAGCACCAGATCCTCATCGGCCGAGATCTCGCCCTTGAAGACCAGCGTCTTGCCGAGCGTCATTAGAGCCAGGGGGGCGCACTGACTGGGAGCGGTGACCGCGGGCGCAGCTTCCGGGGAGGCCGCCGCGGCGCTCTCTGCGCCGGCTGCGCGTCCGTTGGGACCGAAGACAGACATGATGTTACGTGCCATAGCTCACCGTTTATCCGTGTCGCGCCCGGCTCCGCGTGCGCGCTTGCTCGTGTCCATGATGACATTGCCGCTGAAGTCGGCGCCGTCGACGATGCTGACGCTCGGCGCGCGTATATCTCCGCTGAGACGTCCGGTTTCCATGACGGCGACCGAGGTCTGTGCCTGTACGTCGCCCTCCACCGTTCCGGCGATCGAGACGATGTGGCCTTCGATCTGCGCCTTGACGTGGCCTTGCTTGCCGATCGTGAGCCGGCGCGAATGCTTGATGGTTCCGATGATCTGTCCTTCGATCAACAGATCCTCGCCGGCGGTCAATTCACCCTTGAAACGCAGGGTGGGTCCGAGGACCGAACCGTCATCCTTGGGCTTGTCGCTGCTGTCCATGCATCCTCTCTGTGAATCCGGTCACACAACCGGCGCCGTTTCGATCATCGCCGGCTCCCATGCATCGGCCTCGCGCGCCAACACTTAAGGGCTCGGCATTGCGCGCTGCAGCAGCAGAAAGGAGGGGCCGGAGCCGGCTAGGAGCGCGCGGCGGCGTCGATCATCGCGGAGTAGGCCGCGAGCGGTGGCGTCTTGAGGCCCGCGACCTTGCCCTGATCGTCCCACAACCGCACGCGCACCGCTTCGCGGAAGTAGCGCTCGCTCTCGAAGCGTTGCACTTCCTCGGCCGACATCGGGCCGCCCTGGAGCGAGAGGGTATGTACCGAGGCGGAGCTCAGCTGCTTGAAGTAACGATCGTCCGTGGCACACAGGTAGCGTTTGGCCGGTACGTGCAGGCGCACCGGCTCGCTGATGCCCGGCTCAAAGCGCGCCGCCAGCCAGCGCGCGCCCGACTCCTCATGGTGCGCATCGGACTTCCAGTCGGCGATATCGTCGGGGACCACTTCGAGCAGATGACCGACGTCATGGAGCAGTGCCGCGATGACCAGCGACTCGGGCGCCCCCTCGTTCCGTGCGAACCACGCTGCCTGCAGCCCATGCTCGGTCATCGACACGCGCTCGCCGAAGTAGACACCCGCGCCGCGCGCGCCGTAAAGCGCGAGGACTTCGTCGCTGACGCTCACGTCCCGCTCTCCAGCCTGCGGCGCAGCACGGCGGTCCCGCTGTAGACGCTGTCGCGAGTCAGGTAGCACCCCTGCAGGTGCCGGGCGTGTCTGGCCGAGGTGAAGGCGGTGCGGCCGTGGAGGGTGCGCTGGTTGTCGAACACCACCAGGTCGCCGTCGCTGAGCTTGATTCGCAGCTGAAAGCGCGGCTCGCGCAACAGCGCCGCGAAGCGCCGGTACGCGGCGTAGAAGGCCGCGGCTTCAGCCGCTTTCAGCTGCAGCGGTGCGACCGAGCGGTTGTTGTAGTGCACCGCGGTCACCTCGCCGTGACACGACAGTTGTATCAGCGGCCGCTGCGCATAGAGATCCGCATCGCTCGAGCGGTAGTGAAACGGCACCGCCGTCGTGCTGAGGAGCCGGAAGGCATCGGGCGCACTGTCGCGCAGGTATGCCGCGAGGGCCCAGCCGTCGGCGAACAGGTTCTCGCCGCCCTCGGGCGCTGTGACGAGCGCATGCAGCGCCTGAAAGCCTGGCACCGGCTCGCGATAGGGATTGTCGGTGTGCAGGCCGAGGCCGAGATCCGAATAGGCCAGGTTCTCCGGCTGCGCCACGGAGCGCACATCGAACAACTGCCCGTAGTTGGTTTCCGCCACGCGACCGATGGACGCAACCGTGGCGAGAATCGCCGACTCCCTGCAGGGCACCCCGCGCAGGAACGCGAGGCCATCCTGCGTCAGGCGGGTGAGCCAGTCGAGGCGCGCGCGCGCATCGGCCTGCAGAATGGCGAGATCGAGCCAGGCGAAATCGCGGCGCGCATCGAGCCGCGCGCCCTCGAGCCACAGCCGCGGCTCGAGCTCCGGACGCTGAGCGGCGCCGCCCGCGGCCTGCGCCGCGAGCCACTCGAGATCGAAGTCGGCGGGTCGCGCCTCGCCCTCCCACTCGATGCGCACACTGCCGTTCTCGCGGCGCGCCGCGTGGATGCGCGGCTGGGTGGGCAGATCGGCGATGTCGACGAGGCGCTGGCCGCTGTGCGGATCGCGGTCCTCGCGCACGTTATCGCGCAGCCACAGGCTCGGGAATTCGCTGACGCCGCCGTCGCGCCACCGCACGGTAAGCATCCCGGACGTGGCCGAGACCTGCTCCGCCACTCTAGCCATGCGACCTCGCAAGCGCCGGCGCACGCAGCGCTGCGGCACGATTATTGAGCAGATGCAGATAGCCGGCGCTCAGCGCCGAGGCCGCACTCACTGCTGCCAGCGTCACGAACACCCCCCGCCATCCAAAGGCGTCCGCGAGCCGTGCCATGCAGTAGCCGGCGAAGACGCCCCCCAGGTAGCCGATACCATCGATGATTCCCGATGAGGCGGCGCTCGCCTGCTTGCCGCCGAAGTCGAGCGCGAAAGCGCCCCCGAGGTAGGAATAGGGCCCGAGCAGGGCGAGTGCGACGATGCCGACCAGTGCCACGGCGAGGAGCGTGCCGGCATGACCGGACGGCACCGCGGTGAATGCGAGGAGTGCAACCGCCGTCGCACCGAGCCCCGCGAACATGATCAGCGAGCGCCCGCTGAGTCCCAGCCGGTCGCTCAGCCAGCCGGCGAGCACCACCGAGACGATGCCCACCAGCGGGAAGATCGCACTGGTCGTGGCGGCGTCGCCCATGCTGAGACTCAGATAATCGTGCAGGTAAGTGGGCAGCCAGGTATTGAAGGTCTCGCGAATTATCGTGGAGCCGAAGGACAGCAGGCAAACCAGAAGGAACGCGGGACTCCTCAGCAGCGGCAGGAGCAGCGCGCCGACGCTCGCCGGCCGCGACTCGCTCGCTGCAAAGAGGTTCAGTGGATTGGGCTCGGCTTCCGCAAAGCCTTCGGCGATGCGCGACTCGCGCAGCCACAGGAGGTTCGCGAGCAACGCCACGCCCGCGACGATCGCCGCGAACACGAACAGCGCCCGCCAGCCGTAGCCATGCGCGATGAGGAGTCCCATCTGGTGGCGTGCGGCGGCATCGCCGGCGAGGTACGCAAGGCTCAGGGTCCCGGCAACCAGCCCATAGGAGGAGTAGTTGAACCACTTCGAGGACACCTTGATGAGGCCCGCCCAGCCAATCGACTGGGTGAGGCGGTTCGCGACCCAGGCGAGAGTGAAGAGTGGCAGGCCCGCCCCGCTGGCGAAGAGCAGCGTGAACACCATGGCGCCGCCCACGCCGATGTAGAAGTTAGGACGTCCGCCCCAGTAGTCACCGAGGCCGGTGAGGAAGAGCTTGCCGATGGCGTAGGCCAGTATTCCGTAGGAGGTGATGGCGCCGATCTGGATGAGCGCCTCGCCGTGGCTCATGCCGCGCCGGGCAAGCTCGTCCGCGAGCAGCGGCGTTGCGACGGAGAGGTCCGCCCGGCAGTAGTAACAGGCCGCGTAACCGCAGAACAGCAGCACCAGGGTACGGATCTGAGCCCGGGCGAGCGACCGGGAGGGAGTCGGCGTGGTCAAGCAGGTCCTCGCGGTGCGTCGCGGAGGACCCGATACTAGCGGAGGCGAAGGCTCGGTTCACGCACCCTTCGCCTCGGCAGGTTCGTGATCAGTGGTGCCAGTACCCGCCGTACCAGCCACGCACCACGACCACCGGGGGGGCGACCACACCCACTCCGACATACGCCCGCGGCGGTCCAACCGGAGCCACCACGCAGCCGGAGAGGATTGCGGCGGCTCCGACAGCAATCAGCAGTTTGACAATGCTACGCATGGTCCGATCCTTTCCTCTTGCCTGTTAGTGAAAACGCGGCGCCGCAGCCGCCGCTGACACGGCGCAGCCCGCGCGCTTGTTCAGCAGCGGTTAAGGAGCGGAGGATCGACGGCCGGAGGAGGGGATTTTCAGCAGTACTTCGCGCAGCACGGCCGCATGGTTGATGCGCCTCTCGCGCGAGCCGTAGAGGAGCGTCACGCGCTGCTTGCGCGTCCGCTCGCGCAGCGACTCGAGGGCTTCACGCTGCGAGCGCAGCTCGGCGCGGTAGCGCCGGCGAAACTCGCTCCAGCGCTTCGGATCGTGCCCGAACCAGAGCCGCAGCTGCGTGCTCGGTGCGAGCTCGACCAGCCAGGCATCGAGCGCCGCCCGCCGCCGGCTGATGCCACGCGGCCAGAGGCGGTCGACGAGCGCCCGGTATCCGTCGCCGGCCTCCGGCGCCTCGTAGATGCGCTTGATGCGCACCTCGCCCGCGCCACTGGCGCCGGACTCGAGCTCGTGCAGATAACAGGCAGGAGAGCTGTACTCAGCTGCGCCGGCATCGGGTGTCGCGGTCATGGGGGCATTTTGCCCCGGTCGCGGAGCGCGATCCAGACCGCCTGCCGGCAGGGGTATGATTCCTCCCGCCTATGAGATCAGTTCGCGAGCAGCTGCGCAGCAATGCTGTCGCTCTCATCAGCCTGGTGGTGGCGCTGAGCAGCCTCGGCTACAACACCTGGCGCAACGAACATACCGAGCGCAACCGCAATGTGCGCACCGCGGCATTTGAGATGCTGATGCGCGCCGGCGACCTCGAGCGCATCGCTTTCCTCGCGCAGTATGACCGCGATGCGCGCGGCGGAAGCCCCCGCTCCGGCTGGACCGACGTGCTGGCCATTCGCGACCTTGCGGCGCTGGTGCCGCCGCCGGTGCCGGCCAGGGCCGCGGCACTCGAGAAAGCCTGGGGGGATAATTGGGAAGGCCTCGGCACAAACGACGAGACGGCGGTCAACCGCATCGACGATGCCATCAGCGGACTGCGCGAGGCGACGCTCACGACACTGCGTGCGCTGCGCTGAAGGGAATTCATGATCACGCTCTTTCACCGACCCAACACCCGTTCCGCCCGCTTCATATTCCTTCTCGAGGAGCTCGAGGCGCCTTATACCATCCGGCCGGTGACCATCCGCTCGCGCGACGGGACCGGCGAGCGCGATCCGGCCAATCCGCATCCGCACGGCAAGGTCCCGGCGATCTCCGATGAGGGCACCGTGGTGTTCGAGTCGCCTGCGATCGCGCTTTATCTGACCGACCGCTACCCGAAGAACCGCATCGGACCTGCGGTCGGCGAGCCTGAGCGCGGCGCCTACCTCAGCTGGCTCGCCTACTACGGGGGAGAGTTCGAGCCCGCGGTGGTATGCAAATTCATGAACGTCCAGGCGCCGCGCGGCACGGCGGGCTGGGTGCCGGTCGAGGAGCTGATGCCGGTGGTGATCGCGCAGCTTTCGCACGGGCCTTATCTTCTCGGCGAGCGCTTTTCGGCCGCGGACGTGCTTTACGCGACCAGCTTCGCGCTCTTCGCCAACAGCCCGCTGCTTCCCAAATCGCCCGTGATCGATGACTACGTGAAGCGTGTGACCGCGCGCCCGGCATACGCGCGCGCGATGGCGCGGCAGAGCGGATGACACCCATGGAGTCTCTCAGGCCGTGCTACTGGTGCGAGACGGAGAGTCCGGTCGGCCCGCTGCTGCTCGCCGGTGAGAGCCAGGCCTTGACGCGGGTGCATTTCCAGGCGGGGCCGCATCCGTTCTGGCCGCCGTCACAGTGGCGCCGCGAGCCGGCGCGATTTGACGCCGTGACGCAGCAGCTCAAAGAGTACTTTGCCGGCGAGCGCCGCCTGTTCACCGTGCCGCTTGCGATGCAGGGGAGCGATTTTCAGCGATCGGTCTGGCGGGCGCTGCTGGAGATTCCTTATGGGCAGACCATTTCCTATGGGGAGCTCGCGCGTCGCACCGGGAGCGTTGCGCGGGCGGTCGGGGCCGCGAACGGTGCCAACCCGCTGCCGGTCATCGTTCCGTGCCATCGGGTGATCGGGGCCGATGGCTCGCTCACCGGCTTTGGTGGCGGCCTTGCCATCAAGCGCAGGCTGCTCGAGCTCGAGGGGGCCGACTGCGCGACGGATCTCTTCAGCCCGCGGCCCGATCGCGCGGCATGAGGTTCTCGCATATATTGCCGTTCGCCCTTATGTAGAAGAAAGCGTGGAGGGGGGGATCATGCGTATGCGTTCATTCTGGCTCCTGAGCGGATGGCTGACGCTGGTCACCGCAGCATCGCTGGGCAGCTCGGGGCCTGCTGCTTCAGAGCGCACCTACCTCGAGCATCCGCCGGCGCCGAATGGTCCGCCATTCCCCTTCAGCGATGCGGTGCGCCTCGGCGAGACGCTTTACGTGGCCGGCCATCTCGGCCTCGATCCCGCAACGGGCAACGCCGCCGAGAGCCCGGAAGCCGAGGCGCGCCTGGTGATGGAAGCGGTGAAGAAGACACTCGAGCGCGCCGGCTTCACGATGGATGACTTCGTGTCGGTGACCGTTTACTGCACCGACCTTTCCCTCTATGGGACTTTCAACGGCATCTACGCAGGCTATTTCCACGGTCACCATCCGGCGCGTGCGTTCATCGGCGTCAGTAAGCTCATTCGTGGCGCCCGTTTTGAGGTGCAGGGGGTGGCGGTCAGGGCCCCTCGCCCATGAACCGCCGCGAGTTTTCCCGCGGCCTGGCCGGCGCGGCGACAGCGGCGACTCTGAGCCGGCTCGCAGGTGCGCAGTTACCGCCGCCGGCGCCGGCGCCTGCACCTGCGCCTGCGCTCAGGGAGCCATCGGGCGTCTCCGCCCGTGCGCGCGCTCTTTATCATTCCGCGCTGATTCTCGACTGCAACTCCTCCCCGCCCGAGGGGCGGCTGCCGCTGCCGCAGGCCGACCTCGATGCGGTGCGCGGCAGCGGGATCAATGTCATCAAGTACTCCCTCGGCGGGATCAATGACGATTTTCCGACGACCGTCGCCGCGATCGGGCAGGTGCAGCGTCTGATTGAGACTTACCCGGCCTACTTCACGCAGGTGCGCACGGCGGGCGACTTCGCGCGCGCCAAGGCGGACGGCAAGCTCGGCATCATCCTGTCCTTCGAGAGCGCGGAGATGCTCGCCGGCAAGCTGGAGTCGTTCGAGGTGTTCCGCAATCTCGGCGTGCGCGTCATGCAGTTGTCGTACAACCGAAAGTCCCCGTTCGCTGCGGGCGTCATGGAGCCTGAGGGCGGCGGCCTGACGCCACTCGGTCGCCAGGCGGTCGCGGAGATGAACCGGCTCGGGATTGCCATCGACGTGAGTCACGCCAATGCCGCGACCACCGCGGACGTTCTCGACCTCTCGAACAAGCCGCCGCTCATGACGCACGCGGCCTGCGCGGCCATCCACGCGCACCCGCGCAACAAGACCGACGAGCAGCTGCGCGCACTCGCCGATCGGGGCGGTGTGGTGGGAATCTTCGATCTGCCGTATCTGACGGCCTCGCCGAAGCAGCCGACGGTCGAGGACTACCTGGAGCATCTCGAGCACGCGCTCAAGGTGGCCGGCGAGAATCACGTCGGTATCGGCAGCGACACCGATATCCTGCCGATGGACCTCAGCGAGAAAGGTATCGCCGAGCTCAACCAGCAGCTCGAGCAACGGCGCACGGCGGGCCTCGCGGCGCCGGAAGAGGACCGCCCGCCTTATGTCGTGGGTCTCAACACTCCGCGACGGATCGAGATCATCGTTGACGGACTGCTGAAGCGCGGCTACCCGAGCGCGGTCGTCGAGAAAGTGGCCGGCGCGAACTTCGCGCGGGTTCTCGCGGACATCTGGAGCACCTGAAGAGTCTCGACCGGGGCGCGCACACCTGTCCGCCGGGCCATAGTTAGAGATTTATCTAACCGCGTCCGCAAGTCTTTGATTGAATGAGCCCTGCGCACCGTAGTTAGACGTTCATCTAGCTGACACCGCAAGCCCTTGATTGAAGGGTCACTGCGGCGAGGAGTTAGACGTCCATCTAACTACGGTGCCGGGGAACCTCCTGCACGCCTCTCTCACTGCGCGAGGCCCTCTCTCACTGCGGCGAGGCCCGGCTCAGTGATGCAACAGGTTGAGCGTGTTGGTCGCGTCGTCCACGTAATAGACACCATGCGCCGGGTCGAACACCAGTCCGAAGAGCGCGCCTGCGCCCGGCGGGCTCCCGCTCGAGTCGAGCTGCGCCTTCGCGACCTGATGTCCGAAAGGCGTGATCTCGGTGATGAAGCCGTCCCCACCGTTGACCGTGAGGATCTCGCCGCCGGGCGTCACCGTGAGCCCCAGGGGCCCATTGAGACTGCCACCGGAGCTGAGCGTGTGCCCGGTGCCGGCCGAAGTGCTCCGGGTGAGCGCATGGTCGATGACCGCTATGCGGTTGTTGACCGTATCTGCCACGTAGAGGAGCGCGTCATCCTCGTCGCCTCCCTCGTGGGCGCTCAGACCGACGCCCGTGGGCCCGATGACGAGAGCTGCGGGGTCGGTGTGCTCGGCGAAGCCGGAGCCGACCACGGTGATGGACTCGAGCACGGGCATTGCACCTGTCGATACGTTCAGATTGAGCCGCGCCACAGTGCCGCCGTTCACCACCGCGCCACCTGCGGCGACCGTGCCATTCAGCACATTGGTGACAAACAGCGTCGCGTGGCTCTTACCGTCCAGGGCCGTCATGTCCCAGGGACCATTGATGAGCGACCCGAAGAAGGTCTCAACCGGGTTGCCCATGTTGTCGAGAACGATCAGACATCCCGCCTGTGCGGTGGCCGAGGTGCCGTCAGAGGTCGGGAGACTGCCGACGATCACCCAGCCGGACTCGAGTACCACCAGCGCGGTGGTAAGTCCCACGCCGCCGGGGCAGGAGCCGGGCAGGCTGCCGGCGCTCAGAGTGGCGAACACACTCAGCGTGCCGTCCGGCGCCATCTCCACGATGGTGGTGCCGGTGCCCTGTTGATTCTGCGAGTTGTTGAAATTGCTGATCAGGATGTGACCGGCGACCAGGTTGCCGGTGGAGCGCAACACGCGCGCCATGCCGTAGGGGTTGATATCGCCATTACCGGGAACGGTCGAGGCGATGGTGGTATTCGTTTGCAGTGCAGGGAGTACCGCTGCACTCGCGATCGCCGGTGCGGCCATGATCGCGGCTGACAAGGCGAGCGCGTTCCCGAGACGCGTCGCGACGCTTCTGACCCTCATTGTGATTCCCCTTCCATGATGCGGGGTGACACCCGCGTTAATGACGCGGTGTATGTGGCCGGGAACGCGAAAGTGGGTTCTACAGGGAACTCAGCAATACGCTGCCGAGCGTCACGGCGGCGGCGGTGCCGGCCAGCAGCATGGCGTAGCGCAGGCGCAGCGGCGCTGCGATGCCGGTGGCGAGGCCGCGCAGCGCGGCCGTCATGAAACCACGGATTCCTGCGTGCGGTCGCATCTGCGCGGCGATGCGCGCGACGAATTCCGCGTCGCTGAGCGGCCGCTCGCTCTGTGCAAACGCTCGCAACAGCAACGGGTCGAGCTCATCCGACATAGGTCCGCTCCTCGCGAGGCTGATAGGCATGCAACAGTCCGCGCAGACGCTGAGCGCCGCGGCGGACATGCGACTTGACGGTCCCGAGCGGGAGCGACGTGGCCGCGCTGATCTCGCCATGGCTCATTCCTTCACTGTAGGCGAGCACTACGCACAGCCGCTCATCGGGTGCGAGGCGCGAGAGCGCCTGGTCGAGATCGAGCCGCTCGACCACGGAAGGGGCGACCAGGGGCGCCGATGCCTCCTCGAACGGCTGAGCGGGCGCGGATTCGGATACCTTGCGCCGGTGGGCGAGCCAGGCGTTGATCGCCAGTCGCCTCAGCCAGGCCCCGTAGGCGGTCACGGATTTGAGCGTGGGGAGCGAGCGCCATGCCTGCAGCAATACCTGCTGCGCGAGATCGTCGGCGAGCGCCGCGTCATGGCACAGCCGGCGCAGAAAGTTGCGCAGCCACCCCTGCCTGCGTCTGACGAGCTCGCAGAACGCCTCGCGATCGCCGCTCATCGCGAGTGCGACGACGGCCGCTTCCGCGGCTTCGCCGAGCCCGCGCGCTGAGGAGCCACTCACGCCTCAGGATCCGTGGGTTACCTGCCGTTGGGGCCGCCTGCGTGGCGGAGGCGGTACTGCTCGACCGCGCGCGAGGCCAGGATCAGCCCCGTGCCGACGCACACCGCCACGATGCCGGCTCCCATGACGGGATAGAGCGCAGCCGCCTCGACCTGCGCAATGAAGATCGACAGGATCACGACACCGATGCCGGCGGCGCAGGCGATGATGCCGCCGACCATGAGGCTGATCGGGGCGAGTCCGGAGGACTTCTCCGGGGCCATGAGCCGATCGACCAGGGCCGGGTCGAGCTGCTGTCCGCGCTCGATTGCGGCACGCAGCGGCTCGAGCGCCGCCTTGCGCTTCTTGTAGTCGGTGACGATGCCGGCCACGGCGCAGACGGTAACGAACACCAGGAATGCGATGGGGACGAGATGAGCACTCATGAGATGCCTCGATGTAAAGGTCTGCCTGGAGCTATAGATGCGGGCCGGGGCGCTTTTGGATGCACCCGGGAGCGAAAGTCTCAGCCGCCGCCGGTCCCGAGCGCCTCGAGCAGCGTGCGCGCAAACTGCGGGCCCTTGCCCGACTCCTCGTGCTTGAAATAGACGAACACGTCCTCGCACTGCCTCGTGCTGGTGCGGATGAGGCCCGCCCAGCGCTCGAGGTCCGCGGGTGTATATCCCTCATCCCGCAGGCGAAAGTAGGCGTACGAGGCCGTGATCTCCACCGGGGTCGAGAATTTCTCGCTGTCGCCGACGCACAGGGCGAGATTCGCGGACCTGAGCCGTGCGAACACCTCGGGGTCCATCCATGAGGCGTGCCGGAACTCGAACGCCGCGCAGGTCCCCGGCGCCAGCGCCCGCAGAAACTCATCGAGAACCGTCAGGTCCTTGCGGAAGTAGGGCGGCAGCTGGAAGAGGAGCGCCCCGAGCTTCTTGCCGAGCGTCGCCGCGGTCTTCTGGAAGTACTGCAGGAGGTCCGCACAGTCGTGGAGCCTTGCGATGTGGGTGATGCGCTTCGGTGCCTTCAGCGTCAGGCGGAACCCGGGCGGAGTCTCCTGATCCCAGCCTGAAAGAATTTTCTCGTTGGGGATGCGATAGAAGGTGTAGTTGATCTCAACGGTCGTGAAGCGCTCGGCGTAGTACGGCAGCATCTTCGAGGCCGGGAATTTTTCCGGGTAGAAGCTGCCTTTCCATTCGGGATAGTTGTACCCGGAGGTGCCGACCCAGAGCCGCATGCGCAGCCGCCTGTCGAGTCAGTGGCGCTCGCCCGTCAGGCGCCGGTATTCACCGAGGTGTCGGATCGCATGCTGCGGCTTGCCGAGGGACTCGTACAGCCGCGCGAGATTGTAGTGACCGTCGGCGAGGTTCGGATCGGCGGCGAGCGCTTGCCTGTAGGCCTCGAGCGCGGCTGCGGTCTTGCCCACATCCTCGAGCAGCACCGCCTGATTGAAGAGCAGCAGCGCGTCGGGGCTCGCCAGCACGAGTGCCTGCCGGTAGACCGCCTCGGCCTCGCGATTCTTGCCGAGCGCGTGCAGCAGCCGTCCCCAGTTGATCCAGGCTGCGGCATTGCGCGGATTCTCGTGCGCTGCGCGGCGGTAGGCGGCGAGGGCGCTGCCGGGGTCGATGGTCTCGAGAGCGAGGCCCTCACTGAACCAGTCGCGCGCGGGCGATGCGGCGGGTTCCGCGGCAGCGGCGGCGGCCTGCGCAGCCGCGCGGTGCTCGATCACCTGCAGCGCGCCGTTCTCGAGCGTGACGTCGAGCCCGAGAAGATACTGGCCGCTATCGGCCTGCCAGCGCATCTCCCCGTCGCGCACCACGACATGGTCGCCCACCGCGCTGATCGCGAGCCCCGAGAGCGGCATCGAGGCCGGCAGGTCGCGCCGCAGCCGCTCGAGCGAGCGGCGGATGCGCCGCACGGGCACGCAGGCATCGATCAGTGCGCGCGCCGTGCGCAGCACGATCAGGTCCTGAAACGAGAAGCGGTAGGCACGGCGTGGACCGCGCGCGGGCTTGACGAATCCGGCGCGCACCAGGCCGCGCGTGGTCGCAGGCGACAGCCGCAGGACTCGCTCGACGTCCCGCACACTGTACGAAGGCATTCTTTATCTCTGAGACCTAAGACCTAAGGGCGCGAGATTAGCGCTTACCCGCCTTGCGGACCACTTTGGCCGACTCCTCGACGCGCTTCGGCGCCTTGCGCCCCCCGAGACTCTCGCTCTGCGCAGCAGTACGACCCTTCTTTTCCAGACTGGCGCGCAGCGCCTCCATGAGGTCGATGACCTTGCCTTCGCCCGCCGGGGCGGGCTCGGCCATGGTAATCTCCTGGCCCTCCTCGACCTTTTTCTGGATCGCCGCCTCGATGCGCCCGCGCAGCTCGTCCTTATAGGAATCGGGGTCGAATTTCTCGTTGGTCTGCTGGTCGATGAGCTGCTGGGCGAGCTTCAGCTCCGCCGGTTTCACCTCGGGTTTGGGCACCTCAACCTCGCTCGCGCGGCGCACGTCCGCCGCGTAGTGCAGCTGCTGCATGGCGAGCACGTCGCCGATCGGGCGCAGGATGACGAGATAGCCCTTGCCGCGGGCGGCCCAGTGCCCGACACCGCAGCGTCCCGATTGCTTGAGGGCTGCAACCAGCAACGAGTAAGGCTTCGCGGCCCCCTTGTCCGGCGCGAGGTAATAGGTCTTGTCGAAATAAACCGGATCAATCGACTCGATCGGCACGAATTCGGAGATCTCGACCGCGTGGGTGCCGACTTCGTCCAGTGCCTTGATCTCCTCGGGGTTGAAGCGCACGTACTGGTCCTTGGCGAACTCGTAGCCCTTGACCATCTCGTCGCGTTCCACGACCACGCCTTCTTTCTGGCAGAGGTACTGCTGCCGCAGGCGCGAGCCGCAGGTCTTGTGCAGCAGGTTGAAGGAGACCGAGCCTCCCGAGGACTGGTTCGCCGTGAACAGCTTCGCGGGAATTGCGACCAGACCGAAAGAGACGGTCAGCGAGCCGATGGAACGGGTAGGAGCAGCCATAGCCTCACCTTCACTTCTAACTACTGATACCAAAAGCCTTCGTAAGGCTCTGTTTTAACTCAAGTACATCATGCCACCGGTCACCCCGCTTTTCCAAGCGGTCTGGCACATTATTGAGCGTAAATTCTGTCGGCTCGGCGCCCTCCAGCTCCTCCCAGGTCAGGGGCATCGAGATCGGGGTTCCGGGGACCCCGCGGGGGGAGTAGGCCACGTTCAACGTCTTGCCGCGCACGTTCATGTTGTAGTCGATGAAGATCTTGCCGGTGCGCTTCTCCACCGCCCAGTCCATGGTGATGTCCCTGGGGTGCTCCCGCAGCACGTGCCGCCCGACCTTTTCGCAGATCTGCCGCGCTTCATCGAAGGTCACCGTGCGCTCTATCGGCACGAACATATGGAGCCCTGTCTTGCCCGAGGTCTTCACCACCGCCTCGAGTCCCATCTCCTTGAGGAGCGCGCGCAGCCAGAAGGCGACGCGCTTGCCCATGGCGAAGCCTTTCTTATTGAGCTCGGGCTCCTCGCCCTTGGCTTCCTTGCCTGAGTAGATGTAGGGATCGATGTCGAAGACGAGATAGTCGGGGTAGTTGAGGATCGAGGCCTCGAGCGAGGCGAGCGAGCTCGCATAGTCGGTGCCGGCCTGCGGCGCGTCCGGGCCCGGCGTGGCGCGCGAGTGCCAGATGTGGAACTCGAGCGTGCCGACCTGGCCGAGCCACAGGAGCGTCGGCAGATTGTTGGCGAGCAGATACCGATGCTTCTCATCCTTGTGCCCGGAGAAGACGGTGACGGTCTCGACGAAGTCCGGGAGCGGCTGCTCCCAATGCTTCTGGAAGAAGCGCTCGCCGCCGATCCCTTCGGGCATGCGGATCATGGTGAGCGGCCGGTCCACGAGATGCGGCAGCATGAAGCGCGCGACGCGCGCGAGATAGCGCAGCAAATCGCGCTTGGTGACGGGTGGCCGGCGCGCACCGGCCTGAGGCCAGTAGATGCGATCGAGGTTCGTGAGGCGGATGCGCGCACTGCCGGCCTTGAGATCGATGCGATTTGCAGGGCTCTCGAGCTGCGCCAGGATCGAGGCGACCTCGTCCGCGGCGTCCGCGGGTGCGGCATCGGGCAACGGCGCTTCGGTCGTCACGGCGACGCCGCGTGCGGCTCGTGTCTTGCGGACGCTGTGCGGCTCGATGTCATCGCGCAGCCGCACGAATACCGGCGCACGGAGCGAGCCCGCGCGGGTCCACTCGCTGTAGGTCACCTCCGCGACCAGTTGCGGCTCGAGCCAGGTCGTTGGGCGATGCAGCGGGACTTCCTCGGCGAACGGTGAGTCGCGACGCTCGAGCTTCGCGGCGCGCTCGAGCAGCCTGCCGATGATCTCGTCATCGAGTCCCGAGCCGACGTGCCCCGCATAGTGCAGCGCCTTGCCCTCGAAGTAGCCGAGCAGCAACGCTCCCAGAGTCTCGCGTGCGCCCTTGCCGCGGGTGTAGCCGCCGATCACGAGCTCCGCGGTGCTCGCGGTCTTGATTTTGAGCCAGGCGCGCGAGCGGCGACCCGCCTGGTAGGTGCCGTCGATGCGCTTGGCGACGATGCCCTCGAAGCCGAGGCTGAGGGCCACGCGGTAGAGGTCCTCGGCGTCGGCGGAGTTGTGCACTAGCTGCAGATGCGCCGAGGGCAGCAGGCACTGAGTGAGATAGCGGTGGCGCGCCAGGTAGGGGGCGCCGCGCAGATTCAGCCCGGCAAAGTGCAGCAGATCGAAGCACACCAGCACCACCGGGCTCTCGCGCCGTGCGGCTGCGATCTCGGCGCTGCTCTTGAGCTGAGCGCGGTTCTGCAATGCGTTGAAGGAAGGGTGACCGGAGGCATCGAGCGCGACGATCTCACCGTCCAGGATCATCTGCCCGACCGCCTGGTCGGCGAGCTCTTCGGCGAGCTCCGGAAAGAATCGCGTGAGATCGAGGCCTCGCCGCGACTGCAGCCTTACTTCCTTACCGTCCACGAAGGCGATGACACGGTAGCCGTCGAGCTTGGGCTCATAACGCCATTGCGGGTCCGATTCCAGCGCGTCGGAGGTCTCGGCGAGCATCGGCTCGAGCCGCCGCGGCAGCGCCTCCGGCGGACCCGCCGGAGCGAGCAGTGCTGCATCGAGGCGCGGCGGCGTGCTCTGCGGCGTCATCTCATCGAGTGTCAGCCCCGAGAGTACCGAGGCCGGCTGCGCCAGCACGTCGTTGGGACGGGCGAAGCGGTCGCGATGCTTGATCAGCAGCCACTGATTGCCGCTGCGCGTGCGGACGAGGGTGAACGAGCCCTTCAGCTTCTCGCCGCGCAGCAGGAAGCTGATCTTGCCGTCGGCGTATTCCTTGCGCAGACGCTCCTGCGCCTCCGCGCGGTCGCCGAATGAATAGTGGCCGCCTTCATCGGGCGAGTAGGCGCCACAGTCCCAGACGATGACATTGCCGGCGCCGTACTGCTTCGCCGGAATGACGCCCTCGAAGGAGGCGTATTCGAAGGGATGGTCCTCGACCTCCACCGCCATGCGCTTGTCGTCGGGGTCGAGGGATGGGCCCTTGGGCACGGCCCAGGACTTGAGCACGCCGTCGAGCTCCAGGCGGAAGTCGTAGTGGAGCTGGCGGGCCGCGTGTTTCTGCACCACGAAGAGAAGCGGTCCCTGCCGCTGCCCGGCCAGCTTCGCCGGCGGCTCGGGGGTGCGCGTGAAAGTGCGCTTGGCAGCGTAGCGTTCGAGGGCGCGCTTGGGCACGGTCACGCCATGTTATATCGCGTCGATCCAGGCGGCGAGCCGCTGCAATAGCTCCGTCAGCACCTGCGCATCCGTGCGGCCACTGCCCGCGCGCACATGAAAGGAATGGTCGGCGCCCTCCACCCGGTGCAGCGTGGCGCGCGTTCCGAGCCGGGCCACGACCGCCGCGAGCAACGCCGGCTCCGCCAGCGCATCGCGCGTTCCCTGCAGGAACAACATTGGCAGGCGCACCTGTGCGAGGTGCGCGGCGCGGGTGTCGGCCGGTGCCCCGGCGGGATGCAGCGGAAAGCCGAGGAACGCCAGTCCGCGCACCCCCGCGAGCGGCTCGAGCGCCTGGGCCTGGGACGTCATGCGTCCACCGAAGGAGCGTCCGCCGGCCACCAGAGGCAGGTCCGGGGCTAATCGCGAGGCCGCCGCCACCGCGGCACGCACCGTCGCGTGGCACAGCGGTGGCGGGTCGGGACGGCGCGAGCCACGCTCCATATAGGGGAATTGAAAGCGCAGCGTCGCCACGCCGAGTGCCGCCAGACCCTCGGCGATCTCGCGCATCGACCGATGGTCCATACCCGCTCCGGCGCTGTGCGCCATCACATAACAGGCGCGCGCGGCGAGCGGCGCCAGCCACCGTGCGGACACGGTGAGGCCGTCGCGCACCTCGAGGGTGGTCGCCGTGGAGTCGTCCGTCTTCAGTGGCGCGCGCCGGTGACGGTTGCGACCCACGCTGCATAAGGCGCGAGTGTCACGGCCGCGCCGGGTGCGCCCGCGTCGATGGGCGCGGGACTCGCGAGCAGCGTCTCGAGGTGCGTGCCCGACAGGCCCGCCTCCCCGAGGCGGGGCACGATCGTCCGGGAGCGCGGCGACATGTTGAGCGCCACGAAAACGGCGCTCCCGTCGTCGGCGACGCGCGCGTAGGTGAGCACTGCGGCATTCCCGCGGTCGAGCATGACGGTGCGTCCCTCGCGCATTGCGGCGTTGCCGCGCCGCAGCTCGATCAGCCGCCGGTACCAGTTGAGGAGCGACTGCGGATCGGCGGATTCGGTCCTGACGTTGACGGTGTGATAGTTGGCGGTCACCGGCAGCCAGGTTTGCGGGTTGGTGCTGAAGCCTGACTGTGGGCCGTCGCTCCACTGCATCGGCGTGCGTTCACCATCGCGGCCCTTCTCCTTTGGCCAGCCGGTGATGCCGATCGGATCGCGCACGTCCTCGATGCGCGTGGGCGTCGCAGTCGTCTGGCCGATTTCCTGACCCTGATAAAGGAGTGCCGCATCGCGCGAGGTGAGGAGCAGCGTCGCCACGATGCGGGCGATGGCCGCATCGTGTACGCCGTCGCCAAAGCGGTCCCAGCTGCGCTGGTTGTCGTGATTGTCGAACACCAGCAGCGGCGGTGAGCCGTGCAGCTCGCTCTGCGCCTCGCTCAGCAGCCGCCGGAAGAGGGCGGCATCCAGGCGCCGGCCGAGTCCGACGAGAGTGTCCATCGGCAGCTGCAGCTCGTCGTGCCGCGCGCCCCCGTACCAGGGATCGAGCTGCGCGGTGCGGGCGACATAAGTCTCGCCGATCAGCAGGCGGTTCCCGGGGTAGGTATCGGTCATCGCGCGCATCCGGCGGATGATCTCGTGATTACCGGGAAGGTTGTCGGTGTAGATCTCCTTCAGGTTGGGGTCGCCCTGTGCATTGGTGCCGCCGAGCACCGGCTCATCGCGCAACTGCGGATCCTCGAGGAGCGCGGTGATGGCATCGAGACGAAAGCCTGCCACGCCCCGGTCGAGCCAGAAGCGCATGGCGCCGAACATGGCTTTCTCGACCTCGGGATTGCGCCAGTTGAGGTCCGGCTGTTGCCGGTAGAACTTGTGATAGTAGAACTGCTCCACGGCGGGCACCCACTGCCAGGCCGAGCCGCCAAACAGGCTCACCCAGTTGTTGGGTGCCGCCCGCCGGCCGGCGGCATCGGTGCGGCCATCGTTCCAGACGTAGAAGTCATGGTGAGGCGAGGTGCGCGAGGCGCGCGCTTCGAGGAACCAGGGGTGCTGGTCCGAGGTGTGATTCAGCACCATGTCGAGAATGACGCGGATGTGATGCCTGCCCGCTTCGCTCAGCAGGCGATCGAAGTCCGCGAGCGTGCCGTATT
Organism: Steroidobacteraceae bacterium; assembly: GCA_035295065.1. Classification (GTDB taxonomy): domain Bacteria; phylum Pseudomonadota; class Gammaproteobacteria; order Steroidobacterales; family Steroidobacteraceae; genus 13-2-20CM-66-19. Next base: position 15,304 of record DATGJR010000006.1, on the reverse strand, counting down.
GCGGATCGACGGCCTGGTAGTTGGAGATGTCGTAACCGAAGTCCACTTGCGGTGAGGGATACATCGGCGCGATCCAGATCGCATCCACTCCGAGCGCCTCGAGATAATCGAGCCGTTGCGCGATGCCGTTGAGGTCGCCGATGCCATCGCCGCTCGAGTCCTGGAAGCTGCGAGGATAGATCTCGTAGATCACCGCGTGCTTCCACCAGGGATCGGGGCTGGCGGCGGCTGCGGGCGCCGCACCCACCAGGGAGGCGCTCAGACAGAAGGCGAGCCATGCCGGGACCTGCAGCAGGCGGCGCAGCCGCGCTCGCGCCCGGGCCGTTGACCACTCACGAGCTGTGTGCATAAATCGCCGCGCCCTCGTTTGCCGGAAAATCGCCCGCAAATAGTACGCGCAAATGCCGCAGCCGAAACCTGTTCTCACCTTCTGGCAGATCTGGAACATGTGTTTCGGCTTCCTCGGCCTGCAGTTCGGCTTCGCGCTGCAGAATGCCAACGTCAGCCGCATCTTCCAGTCCCTGGGCGCCGATCTGGATCAGATGCCGCTCCTGTGGATCGCCGCTCCCTGCAGCGGGCTGCTGATACAGCCGCTCATCGGTTACTCCTCCGACCGCACCTGGACGCGGCTCGGCCGTCGCCGCCCGTACTTTCTTGCCGGCGCCGTGCTCGCCGCGACTGCGCTCATTCTCATGCCGCGCGCGCCGACGCTGTGGGTTGCGGCGGCGCTGCTGTGGCTGCTCGACGGTGCGATCAACATCTCCATGGAGCCCTTCCGTGCTTTCGTCGGCGATCAGCTGGGTCCGGCTCAGCGGCCCGCCGGTTACTCGATGCAGAGCTTCTTCATCGGCGTCGGAGCGGTGGTGGCCGGGTTCCTGCCCTGGCTGCTCGCACACGGCGGAGTGAGCAACGTCAGCGCGGCGCACGGTGGCGTGCCCGATTCGGTCCGCTACTCCTTCGAGATCGGAGCGATGGTGCTGCTGCTCGCGATTCTCTGGACCACGCTGCGCTCGCGCGAGTACACATCGCAGGAGCTGCTCGGCTTCGATGACGCGGTGCCCGCGGACTATGCGCCCGCCCCGCGGAGCCACACGGGCATGCTCAACACCATCGTGGCGGACATCGCCGGCATGCCGCGCGCCATGTGGCGGCTCGCGCCGGTGCAGTTCTTCTCGTGGCTGGCGCTCTTTTCCATGTGGATCTACACGACGCCTGCGGTGGCGCAGGTGCACTTCGGTGCAGCGGACGCGCATTCCGCGGCCTTCAACGAAGGCGCCAACTGGGTAGGGGTGCTGTTTGCGGCCTATAACGGCTTCGCGGCGCTCGCGGCCGCAATCATTCCCTCGATGGTGCGACGGCTCGGGCTGCGACTCACGCATCTGGTGAACGTGTGGCTCGGGGGCGCGGCGCTGCTCTCGTTCCTCGTCATTCGTGAGCCAGGCTGGCTGCTCGTCAGCATGGTCGGGATGGGCTTCGCATGGGCGTCCGTCCTCTCGCTCCCTTACGCACTCTTGTCCGATAGCGTGCCGGCGCAGAAGATGGGCCTCTACATGGGCGTGTTCAATTTCTTCATCGTGCTGCCGCAGATGGTGGCCGCCACCGTGCTCGGTTTCCTGCTACGGGCACTGTTCGGCGGTGCGCCGATCTATGCACTCGCGCTCGGCGGCGCGAGCTTCATCGTTGCGGGTTTGCTGGCGCTGCGCGTTCCGCGGCCGGAACCCGTGCCGGCTTGACGGATCGAAGGTATCAGCCATGCGATATTCATTCGTTGCAACCGGGTTGATCGGGGCCATGATGCTCGCGGCCGCGTTGCAGGCCGCGGAGCCGCCCACCACGGTCAGCTTTGCGCCGGCGGTGGCGGGGCGCATGGCGACTTACGGGGAAGGCGAGCGCACGACGCTCGAGTCGGCCATTGAGACGGCGCTGGCCGGTGCCTTGCGAGGCTCCTCGCTCCCGAGTGGGGTCACGATCCACGTGACGCTCGAAGAGCTCGCGCCCTCGCACCCTACACGCGCTCAACTGATGGCGGACCCCGCCATGGACCCCACCCGCACCCATTTCCTGGGCGGCGCGGCGCTCAGCGGCGAGGTGCGCGATGCGAGCGGTCGTGTGCTGACCAAAGTGAGCCACCGCTACTTTCCGCCGACGATTGCGCTGGGCTCGGCTTCACTGGACGCGTGGGCAGATGCGCGCCTGGCGATCGATCAGTTTGCCGCCAGGCTGGCCGCGGCCGTGCGCGCGTTGCGCAGCTGAGCTATCTGGTCGGGGCCGCCGGCCGCGCGTGTCGCGGGGCCGAGGTTGAAGTCGAGCCGCATGAGCGGCGCACGACGAGTCGCGTCGGCAGCATCCGGCCTTCCGCTGGCTCCGCACGAATCTGCCGCAGCAGCGTGTCGACCAGGACCTCGCCCGCCAGGCGCGTGTTTTGCGCAATCGTGGTCAGCGGAGGATTCGCGAGCCCGGCGGCCGGTATGTCATCGAAACCGACGACGGCGACTCCGGAGGGCACATCGACGCCGTGCTCCTGCAGGGCATGCATCGCGCCGAGCGCGATCAGGTCGCTTGCGCCCACCACGGCGTCGAAGCCGACGCCGCGACGCAGGAGCTCGCCAGTCGCTGCGTATCCGGCTTCTTCGGTGGTAATGGCGTCCACCTGCAGCTCGGGGGTCGCCGTGAAGCCCGCATCTTCCAACGCGCGCACGAAGCCGCGATAGCGGTCCAGAAATTCGGGACAGCCGCGCGAAGCCCCGCCGATGAAGGCCAGGCGCCGCCGGCCGAGCGCGAGGAGATGTCGGGCGGCCTCATACCCGCCCTGTGCGTTGTCGGAGCCGATGGATAGCCCCGGTTGGCTCGGCTCCACCGCGCCCCAGCGGACGAAGTGGGTACCCTGCTCGGTCAAGCGCTCGAGCCGCGCGCGATACGCAAGGTAATCGCCGTAACCGAGGAGGATCAGGCCATCGGCCTTGCGGGTGTCCTCGTATTCTTCGTGCCAGTCCCCTGACTGCTGCTGGAATGAGACCAGAAGGTCATAGCCGCGCTGCGCGCAGGCGCGCGTGATCGAGCCGAGCATCGAGACGAAGAACGGATTGATGGCGGAATCGTCCGAGGTGGGATCCTCGAAGATCAGCAGCGCGAGCGTGTTGGAGCGCTGGAATCGCAGATTGGAAGCGTTCTTGTCGACCTTGTAGTTGAGCTGCTGCGCGGCCTCCAGCACGCGCTTGCGGGTCTCCTCGCTCACCCGCGGGCTGCCGCGCAGTGCGCGCGACACCGTCGGCTGCGACACGCCGGCACGATACGCAATGTCAAATGACGTGGCCTTGCCCGCCGCACGGCCATGAGCTTTGTCGCCGCTCATTTCTTCGCCCCCTCCTGCAGGGGCGGAGTATAGGCGCAAAGCACCACCGCGGCGAACCTTCGGCCGCAGGACCCGACCAGCGTGGACGCAACAGCCGCGTCCTGCACATGAATACGTATGTCGAGCCTTCCGATGCTCCCGGCCCGCTCGCTAAGCTGACTCAAAGCTCGCAGACGCGCGTTGCGCGCGCCTGTGCGCAAGACGCAGGGGCGCACACAGCCGCCTGCCGTGCACTAACTTCAGGGGGACGCAGCGTGCATCGCATAACTTGCATTCGATTTTCGTTGCTTGGACTACTGGTAATGGCCGCACCGGTCTGGGCGCAGGAGCAGGCCGCGACGACGACCAGCTCGGCGGAGTCGGCGCTCGAGACCATCACTGTCACCGGCGTGAGAGCGGCGGTCGAGAGCGCCATCAACGTGAAAGAGCGAGCCGACAACATCGTCGAGGCCATCTCGGCGGAGGACATCGGCAAGCTGCCCGATACTAGCATCGCCGAGTCGATCTCGCGCCTGCCCGGTGTCACCGCGCAGCGCTCCGACGGCCGCAAGTCCGACATCAGCATCCGTGGCACCGATCCGGGATTCGCTACCGGGCTCCTCAACGGCCGTGAGCAGGTGAGCACCGGTGACAACCGCAACATCGAGTACGACCAGTACCCGGCCGAGCTGATCAGCGGTGTGGTCATCTACAAGACGCCCGACGCGTCGCTCATCGGCCAGGGGCTGTCTGGCACGATTGCGCTGCAGACCATTCGTCCGCTCGAGTACGGCCATCGCACCACGGTGCTGGACTTTCGTATGGTGAAGAACTCCGACGCCAGCATGGGCGCTGATTCCAGGAACAACGGCTACCGCGGCAGCTTCTCCTTCATCGACCAGTTTCTCGACAACACCCTCGGAGTCGCCGTGGGCTATGCGCGCCTGTCCACGCCGGTGGTCGGCCGGGAGCTCGGGCTCTACGACCCGTGGCACGCGAACGGCACCGAACATGCCAACCTGTCCCCGACCGTCGACGTGACCGACGGCATCAAATCGCTCGCCAGCATGGGGAGCGACGTGCGCGACGGTGCGCTCGGCACCATTGAGTGGCGGCCGACGAGCTCCTACACGAGCACGCTGGATGTCTACTGGACCTCCGAGCTGCAGAACAACAACCGGCGCAGCCTCGAAGTCAACCTCGGCAACTACAACGGCTATCCGAATGCCACCTGTCCGGTGTGCACCGGCACGGCCAACTTCTCCAACACCACGATCGTGAACAACGCGGTCGTCGGGGCGACCGTTGGCAACGTGGTGCCGCTCGCGCGCAACTTCCTGTACCTCACCAGCGACCAGATCTTCCAGGCCGGCTGGAACAACAAGTGGAAGGGCGATGCCTGGAGCGTCATGGGCGATCTCGCTTACTCGCGCGCGACGCGCGATGAGCACGACTATGAGACCCAGGGGCAGTACATCGGCGGCGTGACCGACACGATCACTTACTTCCTGCCGAACGGCTCGCAGCCGACGTTCACCGCGCAGAATTCCTATACCGATCCCAGCAAGGTGCTGGTCGGCCCGACCATCTACGGCGGCGGCTACAGCCGTTTTCCTCATGTGACCGATGAGCTGAAGTCCTTCCGCCTCGAGGGCTCGCGCCCGGCCGGCGGGTGGTTCAGCGACGTGATCCTCGGCGCCAACTACGACGACCGCTCCAAGGACAAGATCCAGCCGGAGACCGGGCTGAACACCGTCGGCGGCACCTTCGATCAGATCGGCAGCCAGTACCTGCTGGGACCGGCGAATCTGAGCTTCTCCGGGACCCCGTCGTCACTTTCCTGGAACGTGCCCGGCGTGCTGGCTGCCTACTTCAACCCCGTCGTGCCCGGGTACCCCAACCAGCCCGGCTACGGCTACCTCACCGGCAAGTTCTGGGACGTGTTCGAGAAACTCACTACCCTCTACGTCAAGGGGGACCTCAACCACCCGCTCTCTCCCGATGTGACCCTAAGGGGCAATATCGGCCTGCAGGTCATCCATACGCAGCAGAGCTCGACGTCTTTCTCCTATGACGAGGCGACGCAGTCGAGCGTGCCGATCGAGGGTGGCAAGTCCTACAACGACGTACTGCCGGCGATGAACCTGGTCTTCGAGCTGCCGGCGCAGCAGCTGCTGCGCTTCAGCGCCGCGCGGGAAATGGTGCGTCCGCGCATGGACCAGATGACGGCCGGACAGGACTTCAGCGTGGCGACCACGACCGGCATTCCGTCGAACACCGCCGGCAATCCGCTGCTGGATCCCTGGCGCGCCGACGCGCTCGATCTCTCGTACGAGAAGTACTTCGAGAACAAGGCCTATCTCTCGGCGGCCCTCTTCTACAAGGACCTGAAGACCTATATCTACGACCAGACCGTCCTGACGGATCTCTCCTCGCTGGTCGCTCAGCTGCCGCCGCCGGGGGCGGGGCAGCATCCCTATGTCAACACGGGTTACCTGACCGTTCCTTTGAATGGGCAGGGCGGGCGGCTCGATGGTGCCGAGTTCACGGTATCCGCTCCGGGCGAGATGGTCGCCCCGTGGCTGAGCGGCTTCGGCGCGAGTGCCAACGTGTCGCTCACCGACAGCTCGATCAAGGTCCAGGGGCAGGTCTCAGGCGAGCCTTCGGCCAACATCACGCTGCCGGGGCTCTCGAAGACCGTTGTGAATGCTACGCTGTACTACGAGAAGAACGGCTTCGCGGCGCGCATCGCCTCGACTTATCGCTCGGACTACATCGGCGAGATCACGGACTTTGCGGGCGACCGCGCGCTCGAGTACGTGCGCCACGAGCTCATCACGGACTTCCAGACGAGCTACGAGTTCCAGAACGGTCCGGCGAAGGGGCTCATGATCCTGTTCCAGGTCAACAACCTCACCAACACGCCGTTCATCGACTACTCGGGAAACGTCACCCAGACGCGTGACTACGAGACTTTCGGGCGTGAGATCTTCTTCGGCCTGAACTACAAGTTCTAGAGTCACCCGCGCAGCCGGCCGGCGCGTGCGCCGGCCGGGTGCGCGAGAACCGAGATGGAGCAAAGAGCGAGCCGCGCGCCTGCAGGCTGCGTCCACCTGTGGGCGGCGGTGGGCGCAGCCGCACTCTCGAGCGCGGTCGGCGCCGCGGATTTCCGCGAGCGGCTGCCGCAGGACGAAGTGATTTATTTCCTGCTGCCCGATCGCTTCGAGAACGGCGATCCTGCCAACGATCGCGGGAGCTTGAGCGGCGGACGGCTCGAGACCGGCTTCGATCCGACCTCCAAGGCCTTTTACCATGGGGGTGACCTGCGCGGAGTGACCGAGCGGCTCGACTACATTCAGTCGCTCGGCGCGACCGCGATCTGGCTGGCGCCGGTATTCAGTAACAAGGCGGTGCAGGGCGCGCCGGGCCACGAGTCGGCGGGCTACCACGGCTACTGGATCACCGACTTCACGCGCGTCGACCCGCACTTCGGGAGCGAGGAGGATCTGCAGCGTCTGGTCGCGGCCGCTCATGCGCGCGGGATCAAGATCTATCTCGACATCGTCGTCAACCACACTGCCGACGTCATCCGCTACCGCGAGTGTCCTCACGGCGATTGTCCCTATCGCTCGCGTGCCGACTATCCCTACACGCGTCGCGGCGGCATTCAGGGTGAGCCGATCAACCAGGGGTTTCTCGGCGACGACGCCCCTCACCAGACCGTGGAGAATTTCGCGCACCTGAGGCGCCCCGACTACGCCTACACCCCCTATGTGCCACCCGGGGAGGAGCACCTCAAGGTGCCGGCGTGGCTCAACGACCCGATCTACTATCACAACCGCGGCAACTCCACCTTCTCGGGTGAGAGCTCCACCTTCGGCGATTTCTTCGGTCTCGACGATCTCATGACCGAGAACCCGCGCGTGGTGCAGGGCTTCATCGAGATCTATGCGGGCTGGATCGATCGCTTGCGCTTCGACGGCTTTCGCATCGACACGGCCAAGCACGTCAATCCCGAATTCTGGCAACAGTTCGTGCCGGCGATGCTGGCGCATGCGCGTGCCGCCGGCATTCCCAATTTCCATATCTTCGGCGAGGTCTACACCGGCGAGGTCGATCCGGGCTCGCTCGCCGTGCACACCCGCGTCGACCGGCTGCCGGCCGTCCTCGATTTCGCCTTCGCGGCCGCGGTGCGCGCGACCGTCGCCGGAGAGGCCGGCACCGAAAAGCTGGCGCGCCTCTTCGACGGGGACGCCCTCTACGAAGGCGGAGTGCAGGCGGCGCAGCAGCTGCCCACCTTCATCAGTAATCACGATCAGGGGCGCTTCGCCTATTTCGTACGCCGTGGGCATCCTGGAATGAGCGAGCAGGAGGTCTCGCGGCGCGTGCTGTTGGCGCACGCCATGCTGTTGACGCTGCGCGGGGTGCCGGTCGTCTACTACGGGGACGAGCAGGGCTTCGCCGGGCGGGGAGGAGATCAGGACGCGCGCCAGGACATGTTCGCGAGCCGCGTGCCTTCCTACCTGGCCGAGCAGCCGCTGCGGACGCACGGGGCCGGTGCGCATTTCGACACGCAACATCCGCTGTATCGCGCGATTGCGGAGCTGGCGAATATGCGTCGGGCCGAGGCGGCACTGCGGCGGGGGCGGCAGCTGGTTCGCAGCTACGGTGCCGCCCCGGGGCTCTTCGCGGTGTCTCGCATCGACCCGGACAACGGTCGGGAGATCCTCATCGCCTTCAATACTTCGACCCGGCCTGTGAGTGCCCAGGTGGCGATCGAGGCGACCTCGAGGCAGTTCCAGGCGCTGCACGGGGCGTGCGCGCCGGAACCGCCCGCACCCGGCAGCTATCGCGTTGAGATAGCGCCCCTCGACTATCTGGTGTGCGCCGCGGCGGCCGGCCCTTGAGCGTTCAGGAGAGCAAGGCGGCGCAGCGGGCGTCGTGGTGGCGCGGCGCCGTCATTTATCACGTCTATCCGCGCAGCTTCGCCGACTCCAATGGCGATGGCATCGGTGACCTGCCGGGGGTCACCGCGCACCTGGAACACATCGCCTCCCTCGGCGTCGATGCAGTCTGGCTGTCGCCTTTCTTCACCTCGCCGATGAGGGACTTCGGCTACGACATTGCCGATTACTGCAACGTCGATCCCATATTCGGCACCCTTGCAGACTTCGATCGCCTCATCGAACGTGCGCATGCCCTGCAACTGCGCGTCATCATCGACCAGGTCTATTCGCACACATCGGATCAGCACGCCTGGTTCCAGCAGAGTCGCAGCAGCCGCAGCAACCCGCGCGCCGATTGGTATGTCTGGGCCGACGCCAAGCCCGACGGCTCGCCGCCCTCGAACTGGCAATCGGTATTCGGCGGTCCGGCCTGGGCATGGGATGCGCGCCGCGGGCAGTACTACCTGCACAACTTTCTCACGGAGCAGCCGGATCTCAACGTGCACAACCGCGCGGTGCAGGACGCGCTGCTCGAGTGCGGGCGGTTCTGGCTCGAACGGGGTGTCGACGGCTTCCGGCTCGATGCGATCGACTACGCCATGCACGATCCGGCTCTGACCGACAACCCCGCGCGAGCGGCGGACGGCCGGGCCCGCGCCCGCCCGATCGATTTTCAACAGCTGCGCTACAACAAGGGGCACGCGGACCTGGTCCCCTTCATCGAGCGCGTGCGCGCGCTGACTGAGAGCTTCGGCGGGCGATTCACGGTGGGCGAGATCGGCGGCGAGGGGGCGGAGCCCGTCATGAAGCTCCTGACCGCCGGCGACCAGCGGCTGCACACCGCCTACGGCTTCAATTTCCTCCTGGCCAACACCCTCACGCCGGCCGTGGTGCGCTCGGCGCTCGAGGCGTGGGACGACGATGCCGGCAGCTGGCCGAGCTGGGCGTTCTCCAATCACGACGCGCCGCGCGCCGTATCGCGCTGGTCGGTGTCCGCAGATCGCGAGGCGCTGGCGCGGCTGGCGCTGCTGCTGCTCATCAGTCTGCGTGGCAATGTATTTCTCTATCAGGGTGAGGAGCTCGGGCTACCGCAGGCTGAAGTTGCCTTTGCGGATCTTCGCGACCCCGAGGCGATCGCCAACTGGCCACAGACCCTCGGCAGGGATGGGGCGCGTACCCCGATGCCGTGGCTGCAACGCGCCCCCAATGCGGGTTTCTCGACCGCACGGCCGTGGCTACCGGTGCCGGCCGCGCACGTCGCTCTCGCCGTCGATGTACAGGAGCACGATGGCGGCTCGACGCTGGCGCTCACCCGACGCTTCATCACGCTGCGCCGCCGCCATCCCGCGCTGCGGCTTGGAACGTTACGGCTGCTCGAGGCATCGGACGCCCTTTTGAGCTTCGAGCGATGCCTGGGGAGCGAGCGGTTGCTGTGCGTCTTCAACCTGGGAGATGCGCCGGCGGTCGCCTCGCCCCCCGATGGCAACTGGCGCGTTCTCGAGTCAATCGGCGGTGCGACTCCGTGGACGCTGCCGCCGCTCTCGGCGCTGATCGCCGCCGACCGCTAGCCGCGCACCGACGCGGCGGTCTGACCGAACAGGATGTTCCTTTCCTCCTCGGAAATCTTGCGGCTGTAGGACTGCGCAACGCCGACATAGGCGCGCTCGCACGCCGGTCGCGCGCGGATGCGCTCGAACCAGGCTTTGAGGTCCGGGAAGTCGGCAAGGTTCTGTCCGTGACGCTCGTGCGAGACGATCCAGGGATAGCAGGCCATGTCGGCGATCGAGTACTCATCGGCGATGTACTCGCGACCCCCGAGGCGGCGGTTGAGAACGCCGTAGAGGCGATTGGTTTCCTTCGTGTAGCGCTCGATGGCGTAGGGAATTTTCTCGGGCGCGTAGTGGCCGAAGTGCCCGTTTTGCCCCGCCATGGGACCCAAGCCCCCCACCTGCCAGAAGAGCCACTGCAGAGTGAGGGCGCGGCCGCGGATGTCGGCCGGAATGAAGCGCCCGATCTTCTCCGCCAGATATAAAAGAATGGCGCCGGACTCGAACAGCGAGATCGCAGCTCCGCCTCCCGGCGGCTCGTTGTCGACGATCGCCGGGATGCGGTTGTTGGGCGCGATCTTCAGGAAATCAGGCTGGAACTGCTCGCCCTTGCCGATATCGACCGGAATGATGCGGTAGGGAAGTCCCGCCTCTTCCAGGAACAGCTTGATCTTCAGTCCGTTGGGGGTGCCCCAGTAGTACACGTCGATCATGGTGGTGGTCCCTCACTCAATCACTCAGGTGCTCGGCGCCGGCTCGAGCGTGCCGCCGTCTTCCTGGTGGCCGCGGGCGCGCGCCTCGTGTCCGTGGTCGGCGCCGATGAGCAGATACATGGCGGGCACGACGAACAGCGTGAAGAGCGTCCCGATGGCAAGCCCCGTGAAGAGCACGATGCCCATGTTGCGCCGGCCTGCGGCCCCTGCGCCCGAGGCAATGACCAGCGGAATCACGCCGAAGCACATGGCCGCGGTCGTCATGAGGATCGGGCGAAGTCTCACCGCCGCTGCCTCCTCGATGGCGCGCAGCTTGCCGTGCCCCGCGCGTTGCAGCTCGTTGGCGAACTGCACGATGAGGATGCCGTGCTTGCTGACCAGGCCGAGGAGCGTGACGAGCCCAACCTGGGTGTAGATGTTGAGCGTCAGCACCCCGCCGAAGAGACTCCCCAGGTTGATGAAGAGCAGCGCGCCGAAGAGCGCCATCGGCACCGACACCAGGATGATGGCCGGGTCGCGGAAGCTCTCGAACTGCGCGGCGAGCGCCAGATACACGATCACCAGGGCGAAGATCAGCGTGAAGACGAAGCTGCCCGATCCCAGCATGTACTGGCGGGACTCGCCGGAGTAGTCGGCGTTGTATCCGGTGGGCGCGACCTGCTTGAGCGTATCGCGCAGGAACTTGAGCGCATCCGCCTCCGCGACCCGCGGGACACCGCCGATGGTCGTGGCGTTCAGCTGCTGAAAGTGGCCGATGGTCTCGGGCACGGTCGAGGTCTTGAGGGTGGCCAGCGTACGCGCCGGGATCAGCGTGCCGTTGCCCGAGTGCACGTAGTAGTCGAGCACCTGGTCGGGATTCAACCGATCGACCTGCAGCACCTGCGGGATGACCTTGTAGGAGCGGCCGGCGATCGAGAAGTAGTTGACGTAGCCGCCGCCGAGTGCGGCGGCGAGCGAGCTGCCCACGTTCTGCTGGGTGAGGCCGAGATCGCTCACCAGGTCGCGGTCGACGCTCACGGTCTGTTGCGGCTTGTCGAGCTTCAGGTCCGAGTCGACGAACCAGAACATGCCGCTCGCGCGCGCCTTGTCGAGCACCTGCGTCGCGACCTCATTCAGGTTCTCGATCGGCTCGGTGGTCGTGATGACGAACTGGATGGGGAGCCCAAACGCGCCGGGCAGCGTCGGGAACTGGAATGCCGCGACGCGCGCACCCGGAATCTTGTTCCACTCGTTCTGCAGCAGCATCTGCAGCTGGGCGGCGCTGCGGTGTCGCTGGTCCCATGGGGCGAACACGACGCCACCGAAGCCCTGGTTAACCGTAGGCTGTCCCGTCAGCTGGAACATCTGGCGGTATTCCGGCAGCTTCTTGGCGATCTCGAACTCGGCATCCGAATACGCCTGCATCTGATAGAGGGTCGCATCCGGCGGCCCCGTGGTCGCCTCGAGAACGATACCCTGGTCTTCCTGCGGCGCGAGCTCGGATTTCGAGGTCATGAAGAGATAGACGACGCCCGAGAGGATCAGCACGCCGAACACCAGCACCACCTGCCAGGTGGTGAGCCAGCTCGCGAGCGTGCGCGAGTAGGCGCTGCGTACCCGGTTGAAGGTGCGGTCGAGGAAATGCGTGAATCGTCCTTCCTCCTGCTCGGGGCGGAAAACCTTCGAGCACATCATCGGCGAGAGCGTGAGCGCGATCACCGCAGAAACGGTCACCGCTCCGGCCAGCGTGAAGGCGAACTGCGTGAACAGAGCCCCGGTGAGACCGCCCTGCAGGCCGATGGGCACGTAGGCCGCGACCAGCACGACGGTCATGGCGATGATGGGACCGCCGAGCTCGCGCGCTGCCTGCAGCGCCGCCTTGAAGGGCGACGCCCCTTCCTTCAGATGCCGGTCGACGTTCTCGACGACGATGATCGCGTCGTCCACCACCAGTCCGATCGCGAGCACCAGCGCGAGCAGCGTCAGCAGGTTGATGGAGTAATCGAATGCCTGCATCAGGAAGAAGGCGCCGATCAGCGACAGCGGCATGGCCACGACTGGCACGGCGACGGCGCGCGCGCTGCCGAGGAAAAGGAAAATCACCACCGTGACGATGATCAGCGCCTGCGCCAGGGTCTTGATGACTTCCTTGATCGAGCTGGTGACGAAAATAGTGGCGTCGTAGGCGAGCTTCTGGGTCACCCCCGTCGGCAGCTGCGCGGCGATGTCGGGGAGCGCAGCGCGCACCCGGGCAGCCACATCGAGGATGTTGGCCTTCGGGGCGACCTTGATGCCGATGAACACCGAGCGCTGGCCGCTGAAGGCGACGTTGAAGTCGTAGTTCTCCGCTCCCAGCACCACGTTGGCGACATCCTCGAGTCGCACCAGGGCGCCGTTCTGCCGCTTGATCACCAGTTGGCGGAACTCATCGAGCGACTGCGCGTCGGTGTTGGTCTTGAGGTCGACGCTCACCATCTGCCCCTTGGTCGAGCCGACGCCCGCCAGGTAGTTGTTGGAGCCGAGCGCCGCGTACACGTCGTCGGCCGACACGCCGCGGGCCGCCATGCGCTGCGGGTCGAGCCAGGCGCGCAGCGCAAAGGTGCGCCCGCCGAGGATCTCCGCGGTCTGCACGCCGTCGATGGAGTCGAGCTTCGGTTTCACCACCCGCAACAGGTAGTCGGTGGTGCTGTTGGGCGGGATGGTGTCGCTGAAGTAGCCGAGGTACATCGCATCGATCTGCTGGCCGATCTGCACCGTGATGACCGGCTGCTGCGCAGCCGGAGGCAGCTGGTTGCGCACCGAGGCCACCTGGGTGTTGATCTCGGTCATGGCGCGGTTGGCGTCGTAGTTCAGGCGCAGCGTCGCGGTGATGATCGAGGCGCCGGCGATGCTGTTGGAGGACATGTAGTCGATCCCCTGCGCCTGGGAGATCGCCGCCTCGAGCGGTTGGGTGATGAAGCCGGCAATCGTCTGGGCGTCCGCCCCGTAATAGGTGGTGCTCACCGTGACCACGGCATTCTCGGTTTTCGGGTACTGGCTTACCGGCAGCTGGAACACGGCGCGCGCGCCCAGCACCAGGATCAGCAGGCTCACCACGACCGAGAGGACCGGGCGCTCGATGAAGAGATCCGTGAATTTCATCGCCGCACTCCGTTCAATGCTCCTGCGGGGTGGGGTTGGGCGCGTCCGCAGGCTGCGCCAATGTGCTGATGTCGAGCGGTGTGCCGTTCTTGAGCTTGAGCTGCCCGCTGGTGACCACTTCGTCGCCCTCCTTCAGCCCGCTGAGCACGGCGACCTGGTCGCCGCGCGTCGCGCCCGTGGTGACGAAGGTCTGTTGCGCCGTGCGTGCGCCCTGCGCGTTCTTCTCCACCAGGAACACCGTCGATCCGTAGGGGTTGTAGGTGATCGAGGTCTGCGGCAGCGTCAGGTAGTGCTGCTGCGCGCCCGAGAGCACCGTGACGCGCACGAACATGCCCGGCAGTACCTTGCGCGCGGGGTTCGGCACCGTCGCCTCGGCCTGGAAGTTGCGGCTCGAGGAATCGACCAGCGGATCGACCGCATTGATCTTGCCGGCGAAGCCCTCGCCGGGGAAGGCATCGAGGGTGACCCGCACCTCGAGTCCGGGACGCACCTGCGCGAGCTGCTCCTGCGGCAGGCGGAAGTCCACATAGACGGGGTCGAGCTCCTGCAGCGTCACGACCTTGTCACCGGTGTTGAGGTACTGCCCGGGATTGACGGTGGTGATGCCGAGCCGCCCGTCGAAGGGCGCGCGCAGGATCTTCTTCTCGACCAGCGCAGCCTGGGCGGCAGCCTGTGCGCGCCGGTTCTTGAGGTCCGCGGCATCCGCATCGAGCTGCGCCTGGCTGATGGCCTGCGCCTCGAACTGCATCTTGTCGCGCTCATAGACGGTGGCGGCGAGATCGGCGGCCGCTTCGAGCGAGTGGAGCGTGGCGACGTCGGCGTCGGAATTGAGCCGCACCAGCACCTGACCGCGCTTCGCATCATCGCCCGAGCGGAAGTCGACGCTGCGCACCAGCCCCGTCACCTCGGTGGTGATGTCGACACCGCGCACGGCGCGCACACTGCCGACCGCCGTGATCTCGGGCTGCCAGTCCGAGTACTTGACTACCGTGGCCGTCACGGTCTGAGGGGGCGCTGAGCCTTTCGCCATGGCCTGATTGATCATGTGGCCGATGAAGAGGTGTCCGCCCACCAGCAGCGCGAGCAGCCCGCCCACGACCGCTACGACGACGATCAGACGTCGTCTTGCGAGGGGGCCCAGGTTCGTTGTGCGCTCATTCACTGCCCGTTCTCCTTGAGATTCCCCTGCCGATTCCACCATCCGCCGCCGAGCGCCTGGAAGAGCGCCGCGGTGTCGGCATAGCGCGCCGCCTCCGCCTGCATGCGGTTCTGCCGCGCCTGCAGGAACACACGTTCCGCGTTGAGCAGCTGCAGATAGCTGACGCCGCCCACCTTGTATTGGAGCTTGGTCATGTTGAGGGTGTCCTGCGCGTCCGTCTCAGTGATCAGGTCCGCCTGGAGCGTGCGGGCATCGGCCTCGAGCGCCCGCAGCGTGTCGGCCACGTCCTGCAGCGCGGCGAGCACCGCCTGGCGGTACTCGGCCGTGGCGCGCTCGAGATCCGCTCGGGCCGCACGCTTCAGGCCGAGCAGCTCGCCGCCGTGAAACAGTGGTTGCATCAGCGAGCCGCCGATGTTCCAGGCGGCGGTGCCGGTCTTGAACAGATCGCTCGCGGTGACGGTCTCCGAGCCGATCGAGCCGGTGAGGTT
>DATGJR010000005.1:0-5479 GCA_035295065.1 Steroidobacteraceae bacterium | reverse complement strand
GGTGCGCAATGCCATCTCCGCGCAGTTGAGCGGGCAGTTCCGCTATGAGCTGGACGATGGCGCGGCCATCGTAGTGCGCATCGACATCGACCGCGCAGCGCGCTGCGCGCGCGTGGATTTCACCGGCACCTCCGCCCAGGGGCCTCACAACTTCAATGCACCGCGAGCGGTGTGCCTCGCGGCCGTGCTGTACGTGTTCCGCACGCTGATCGAGCGGCCGATTCCGCTCAACGAGGGTTGTCTCGAGCCGCTCGAGATCGTCATCCCGCCCGGCTCGATGCTCGATCCACAGCCGCCGGCCGCCGTGGCTGCCGGCAACGTCGAGACCTCGCAGTGCATCGTGGATGCCCTCTACGGCGCGCTCGGGATCCTCGCCGCCTCGCAGGGCACCATGAACAACCTCACCTTCGGCGATGAGCATCTGCAGTACTACGAGACGATCGCCGGCGGCGCGGGCGCGGGTCCCGATTTCGACGGTTGCGACGCAGTGCACACCCACATGACCAACTCGCGCCTCACCGACCCCGAGATTCTCGAGGGACAGTTCCCCGTGCTGGTGCGCGAGTTCGCCATACGGCGCGGCTCCGGCGGCCGCGGCCGCCATCACGGGGGCGACGGCGTGGTGCGGCGCCTGGAGTTCCGCGCTCCCTTCTCCGGAGCACTGCTCGCCAATCACCGTCGCATCGCCCCGTTCGGGCTCGCCGGGGGTGAGCCCGGCGCACGCGGTGAAGGCCACATCCGCCGCGCCGGAGGCGCCATCGAGACCCTCGGCGCCACCGCCCGCTTCGACGTCGCCCCGGGAGATGAGCTGACGATCCTCACCCCCGGCGGCGGCGGCTTCGGCGCCCCCACTTGAGACGGCTCGTGCGCGGGGGAGCGCACGGAGACACGAGGAGGATGGCTCGGGATTCGTGTTTCCCGGGGCGTGAAAAACAGGGACGTTTTTCCCGCAGACTCCAGGGGCGAGCCGCATGCGGCGAGCGGGCGGCCAGGGATGGCCGCCCAGGGCTTGCGCGCAGCAGGGACTGCGCAGCGCAATGGATTCACGGCGTCCCGGGAAACACGAATCCCGAGCCAGCCTCCCCGCCTGTTCAGCTACGGAGTCCCCCGCGCAGGATCGAAGTCTCGATCTCCCACTCGACGCGCTTTTGCGACGTGGCCGAGCGGTTCACCGACACCGGACGCACGCGGCTCTTCCCCGCGCGGTGGGTGACGAGCCAGGTGTCGAACTCCCCGGCCCGGGTGGTGGCAAAGCCGAACAGCAGGTTGAACTTTCCCTCGGCGACGGCCTGCGCGCCGTTGACCCGTTCGTCGCAGATGACGAAATAGCTGTCATCGACTTTAGCCCCGGCGAACGCGCCCCGCTCTGCGAGCGCGTGCAGGAACTCCTCGGCATACTTGCCTACGCGCTCGCGTGTGGCCGGGATGTTCTGCTCGAGCAGCACCCAGCGCGTACCCTTCTCGATGCTGGCGGCGATGTAGAGCGCCAGGCGCCGTGCGGAAAGGTAACGCCACTCGGACGCCCCGCTCGACCCCCCGGCGAGTGTCCGCGGGCTCACACCGGCCGGGACCGTGCCGCGTACGGCCAGGAGCGTGTTGACGCCGGCCTGCGCCAGGCGCACGCGCTCGGACTCGCTCACCGCCACCGCCGGGCGCAGGCCCGGACGCAGCGCCGCCTCATCGGGCTCCGTCGTCCCCCACACTGGCCGGCTCTCATCGTTCCGTGCGATGAGCCCGGCGGCCGCACCGCTCGATCCGAAGATCTCGATGCGCCCGCGCAGCCGGTCGAAAGCCTGCACCCGCGGGTAGTACATCACGGCGCAATCGCTGCGGAACGGCCACACCCGCAGCGCCGACAGGGCCACCGGGGCGCTGGTCCAGGAAGAGGGTGGATCGACGAGGAGCAGCGCACAGCGCTCCCGGCAGATGCGGGCCGCGACCAGCAGCGTCGAGAGCCCCACATCCTGCTCGCGACCGAGCGGCGGAATGCACAGCAGGTCGAAGCGCGGGGCGCCCTCGAGAGCGAATACCCCGGTCCGGGCCGTGCCCGAGCCGATGATGTCGTAGTCGGTGAGCGGCGCACCGTCGTCGCCATCGGGATTGGAGTTGGTGTAGCCGACGGCGACACCGCCCGGTCCACCCGCGGAGCGTTCCGGGCGCTGCGCCGGCACCGCGCCGTGCACACGCACCAGGCTCGACCGCAGCAGCACATTCGTCACCCAGCGACCGGACCCCGCCGCGACCGACACGCGCCGATAGATCTCCTGGTCCTCGACCAGCTCGGAGCCGGCCGTGCGTACGCGCTGCACCACCAGGTTGAAGCGATCGGTCTCAGCGGCGCTCAATCCGTCGTAGTCGACCGAGGCACGCAGGTATTCGCGTGAGCCGGGATTGACGGCGACGAGCGTGAAGACCTCCGTACCCGCCGGCAGCGTGAGGGTCGGCGGCCGCGCGCCATTGACGACGCGGACGATGCGCGCCTCGCGACCGCCGTTCTCGAAAAACTGCTCCACGGCGTACGAGAGCGG
The DNA here is from genome assembly GCA_035295065.1 of Steroidobacteraceae bacterium. Taxonomy (GTDB): domain Bacteria; phylum Pseudomonadota; class Gammaproteobacteria; order Steroidobacterales; family Steroidobacteraceae; genus 13-2-20CM-66-19. Next base: position 2,951 of record DATGJR010000005.1, on the reverse strand, counting down.
CGCGGGCTGCCACAGTCCGCCGAAGTGGTGCTGGAACTCCGAGAAGCTGCGCACCGTGAGCGGCTGCGCAACCGGACCCTTGAGGGTACGGCCTACGAAGGCGGTGACACCAGTCGCCACGCCCTCGATCGCGTGCAGGTCACGTTCTTGCCGGGCGAGTTGTGCGCCGGAGGCGCGGCTGCTGGCCACTCAAAGCCTCTTCTCGTTCTTCACGCGGACTCTAACACAGCGGATTGCCGCCGTTGCCGGCTATGGCTCGGTGCGACTTAACTCAGAGCCCCGCAGCGCCTCTTCGGCGCGGGCACGCTCGAGCGCCTCGCGCTTGGAGGCGATCTCGGCGAGCATCAGCTGAAGCCAGAACGACAAGGGCGCGGCGGGCGGGATGTGCGGGTCCTGCTCCGAAGGCTCCGATGGCGCCGAAGAGGTCACTCACTGTCCTTGGAAACCGGCAGCGCCGTCTTGCCTCCGACCCCATCGTTCGCTGTAGCCGCCGGGGCAGCCGGCGCCGCGGCATCCGTCCCCGGCTCGATCTCCGAGATGATCTGCTTGAAGGAGGCCTCGTCCATCGGCAGATCGCTCGTTCCATCCCAGGTGGAGCCCTGCGGCAGCACGTTCTGAACACGCGGGGCGCCGGCGAGCACCTGCGCGAGACTCGCATCCGCGGTCGATACCGGAACGGGAATGCCGCGCGGACTGTGGGTGAGCGTGGCTACCAGGTTCCAGTCGATGTGCTCGCCGCGGCTCTTGAGCTGCTGCTGCATCGCCGGCGACAGCGACTTGTCGAGGAGCTTGCGCTGCGCCTTGCTCCAGTCGCGCGCGTCGTCCTCCAGCACGTCATAGGGCTGCACGTACAGCTGGCCCTTGCTCCAGCCGAAGGGGAATGGCTGGTTCACCACTCGTACCTGAGTTCCGATCGGCACCATGTTGAAGAACTGCTCGATGTCTTCCGGATAGAGCCGGATGCAACCGTGGCTCGAGCGCAGGCCGACGCCTGCGGGCTTGTTGGTTCCGTGGATGAGGTAGCTCGGCCATTGCAGGTAGAACGCGTACTTGCCGAGCGGATTATCGGGCCCCGGACCGATGACCGGGTCGAGGTCCTCGCCGTTTTCGTGGTGCTCCTTGCGCACCGACACCGGCACGCGCCAGGTGGGATCCTTCTGGCGCCGCACGATCTTGGTGACGCCTTCGGGCGTGCGCCAGCCGACCTTGCCGATGCCGATCGGGTGCGTAATCACCACCGTCGGCTCGCCCTTCTTCACCGGCGGAAAGTAGTAGACGCGCATCGCCGCGATGTTGATCACGATGCCGGTATAGGGGGCGTTCGGCAGCACGAATTGCGTCGGCACGACGATCTCGCGCCCCTCGCCCGGGAGCCAGGGATCCACATCGGGATTGGCCCTGAGAATCTCCTCGTAGCCGACGTTGAAGCGCCGCGCGATGTCGGTGAGGGTGTCGTCCTTTCCGGCCTTCACCATCTGCACGACGCCGACCACGTTCTGACCCGCCTGGAGCTCGAAGCGCTCGTTGGCGGTCGGCGGTGGCAGCTCCGGGGCGGCGGGCGGCGCGGCGGGCGCCGCGGGCGGACCGCCGCGATGGAGTGGTCCGAAGAGCGAGCACCCGGCAATCAGGCAGGCTCCGAGCAGCGCCGCGGATAAAAGGGGGAGATTTCGCATCATCATCAGATTGAATTATGACCCATGCCGGAGTTCCCCGATCGTCGCCGCGCGGCTACAGGAGCACCGGTTGATCGGGAAGCTGGGGCTCGGCGGCGCCCTTCCCGGGGAAATGCCGGCCGAGGATCGCCGCCACTCCGAGGATTCCAACGACCGAGCCCTCGCGAAACCGTCCTTCCCGATAGTGGTGCTCCATCTGGCGACACACGGCCGCCCACTCCGCGGCGGGCACGCGTGCCGCGATTCCACGGTCGGCAACGATCTCGACGATGCGATCGGCCATCAGCACGTAGATCAGCACGCCGTTGTTGTGGGCGGTATCCCATACCCCGAGCTGGCCGAACAGCTGCAGCGCGCGCGCGCGCGGCGACAGGTCATGCCACAGCTCCGGCAGATCGAAGGCGGTCTCGACCACGAAGCGTATCTCGCCCGCATGGCGGCCCTCGCATTCCCTGATCGCCTGCTCGATCGCGGCGCGCACCGGCGCGGGAAAGTGCCGGCGCGTCAGGTAGCGGGTGCTGGCGAGGTGGCGGAAGAGGCGCGTGATTTTCATGAGGCTACCAGCTGCCACCGGCGCCACCGCCGCCGAAGCCACCGCCGCCACCACTGAATCCGCCGCCGCCGAAACCGCCCCCAAGGCCCCCTCCGAGTCCGCCACCGAAACCGCCCCACCCGCCCGAGCGCGGCAGGCTCGACCAGCCGCTGCCGCGGGCGAGGCCCCCGAGCAGCGTCAGGAGGAAGCCGCCGATTGCCGCCAGCACCGCGAGCGCGATCGCGTAGCCGGCCACCAGGGTGAGGAGTCCCGCCCCGACGCCGGTGAGGAGCGAACCCACCGTGCGCCCGAAAATGCCGCGCAGCACCACCGATCCCGCGAGCACCGCGAACAGGATGAAAGGCAGCGCTCCGCCCACACCGCGCCCATGGCGCGCGCCCTGCCACTGCTCCTCGGGCGGCGGCAGCGGCTCGCCCTGGATGAGCTTCATCATCTGGTCGAGGGCGGCATCGATCCCGGCGTAGTAGTTCCCCTGGCGAAAGGCCGGGCGGAGCGTTTCGGAAATGATGCGGTTGCACATGGCATCGGTCAGAACACCCTCCAGGCCGTAACCGACCTGGATGAAGAGCTTGCGGTCATTCTTCGCGATGACGAGCAGCGCGCCGTCGTCCACCCGCTTGCCGCCGACTTCCTTGCGTCCGAGCTTCCAGCTGTCCGCGACGCGGAAGGAATACTGGAAGATGTCCTCGGGAGCGGTGGTGGGCACGATGAGCACCGCGAGCTGC
>DATGJR010000004.1:0-7456 GCA_035295065.1 Steroidobacteraceae bacterium | reverse complement strand
AGTACGTTCCTCCTGAGCATGGACGATTTCGCGGGATACAACGAGGTTTACGGCGAGTTCTTCGGCGTCGACGGGCCGGCGCGCACCACCGTGGCGGTGGCGCAGCTGCCGCACCCGCAGCTACTCATCGAGATCAAGGCGGTGGCATGGAAGGCACGCGGCAGCCGCACGGCGCCTTGAGGAGGCATACACCCATGGGCACGATCGACATTCATTCGCACTTTCTGCCGCGCAGCTGGCCGGACCTCGCGGCCCGCTTCGGCACGGCCGACTGGCCCTGGATGCGCCACGGTGCGGGCGGCAAGGCGATGCTGATGGTCGGCGAGCGGGAGTTCCGCCCGGTCGGAGCTGCGTGTTGGGATCCGCAGCTGCGCCTCGAGCACATGGACCGGGACGGCGTCGAGGTCCAGATCATGTCCGCGACGCCCCTGCTCTTTTCCTATGAGCGTCCGGCGGCCCAGGCGCTCGAGTGCGCGCGCATTTTCAACGATGCGGCTCGCGAGCTCTGCAGCCACGCCCCGCGGCGGCTCAAATCGCTGTGTCAGGTGCCGCTGCAGGACACCGAGCTCGCCTGTCGCGAGCTCAGCCGGGCGATGGCCGACGGCCACGTCGGCGTACAGATCGGCAATCATGTCGGGGCTCGCGAGCTCAACGACGAGGGAATCGTCACCTTCCTCGAGCACTGCGCCGGCGAGGGCGCGGCGGTGTTCGTGCATCCCTGGGACATGATGGCGCAGGAGCGCATGCCCCGTTATCAGCTGCCGTGGCTGGTGGCCATGCCGGCGGAGACGCAGCTGTCGATCCTCTGGCTCATTCTTTCGGGCGCCTTCGAGCGCCTCCCGCGCTCACTCAAGCTGTGCTTCGCGCATGGCGGGGGGAGCTTCCCCTACCTCCTCGGCCGCGTGGACAACGCCTGGCGCAACCGCGACATCGTGCGCGAGGACTGCCCGCACCCGCCTTCCACCTACCTCGACCGCTTCTCGGTCGATGCCACCGTCTTCAGCGAAGAGGCGCTCGAGTTCCTCGTGCGCACCATGGGCGAGGACCGCGTCATGCTGGGCTCGGACTATCCCTACCCGCTCGGCGAGCAGCAGGTCGGCAGTCTCATCCGCTCGCATCCGCGCCTGAGCCCGGTGACCCGCGACAAACTGCTGCACGGCAATGCCGCCGCGTTCTTCGGCCTCGGGGACCGCGCCACGGCAATCCCGCTGCAGGCACGCCGGCGCGCCTGAGAAACGCGCAGCACGCCGACCCGTTATGATCGAGGCATGACCTCGGCACGGCTCGAGCGCTGGATCACCCGCAAGTTCCGCCTGCGCCACGTCGAGCTGATTGCCGAGCTCCATGATTGCCGCAGCATCCTCAAGGCCGCCAAACGCCTGAGCCTCACTCAGCCCACGGTGACCAAGGCGCTGCAGGATGTCGAGTCGACGCTCGGCGTGAAGCTGTTCGAGCGCAGCAACCGCGGGCTCGAGCCCACCCCCTACGGGGAGATCTTTGCGCGGCATGCCAAGATCGTGCTGGCGCAGCTGCGGCATGCGGCCGAGGAGCTCGAGAGCCTGCGCGCCGGCTACAGCGGCAAGGTGACCGTGGGGACGCTGCTGGCGGCATCGGCGAGCATCCTCCCCGATGCCATCGCGCTCCTCAAGAAGCAGCGCCCCGGGGTCGCGATCAGCGTGGTGGTCGGCACCTACGACATTCTCATGCCCTCGCTCCTCGTCGGCGACCTCGACATGGTGCTCGGCCGACTACCCGAGGAGGGTCGCAGTCGCGCCCTCGTCTACGAGGAGTTCTACGCGGAGCCGATCTGCGTCGTGTCGCGGCGCGCTCATCCGCTCGCGCGCCGGCGGCGGCTCAACTTGCGCGATCTGTCCAACGAGGGATGGGTTCTGCCTCTGCCCGAGACGGCGCTACGCCGCCAGATCGAGCGCGCCTTCACCGAGGCCGGCGTGCCGCTGCCGCGCAATGTGATCGAATCCGTGTCGATCCTCACCAACCGCGCACTGCTGCGCAAATCCGATTTTCTCGGCGTGATGCCTTACCACGTGGCACTCGATGACGTCGAGCAGGGGCTGTTGTCGATACTGCCGGTGAAGCTCAAATCGATCGAGAGCCCGGTGGGCGTCATCCTGCGGGCTCCGGGGAAGCTTCCGCCGGCTGCCACGGCGCTGCTGGAATGCCTGCGGCTGGCGCGCAAAGAGGTGCCGCAGCGATGAGAGTGCAAGCATGATTGCCCTCCTGCGCGAGGTGAGCCCGCGGCTGGCCGAGTGCGAATTGAGCTTGATGAGCCGCGCGCCGATCGATATCGAGGGCGCACGGGAGCAGCACGCCCGCTATGCCTCGCAGCTCGCATCGCTCGGCTTGAGCCTCGAGTGGCTCGAGCCGCTCCCCGCCCATGCCGATGGCGTGTTCGTCGAGGATACGGCGGTAGTGCTCCCGGAGGTCGCGGTGATCACCCGGCCCGGGATCGCATCACGGCGCGATGAGGTGACGAGCACCGCCGGTGGGCTCACCGCCCATCGGCCGCTGGCACGCATCACCGCGCCCGGGACGCTCGAGGGCGGGGATGTACTGCGAATCGGTCGCACTCTCTATGTAGGCAACTCCGGCCGCAGCAACCGCGAGGGTATTGCGCAACTCGCCGCAAGCCTCGCCACGTTCGGGTATCGGGTGCGCGCTGTCCCGATGCGCGATTGCCTGCACCTCAAGAGCGCTGCCACCTTCGTCCCGCCGGATATCGTCCTCGCGAACCCGGCGTGGGTCGAGCCGGGCGCCTTCGATGCGCGAACGGTGGTGGAAGTGGCCGAGGGCGAAGCCTTCGCGGCCAACACGCTCACGGTCAGCGGTGTGACGCTCTTGAGCGCAGCCTTCCCGGAAACCGAGCGGCGCCTGCGAGAGGCCGGGGTCACGACCCGGGCGCTCGATGTGAGCGAGCTGCAGAAGGCCGAAGCCGCCCTCACCTGCATGAGTCTCATCCTCGACTAGCGGCTAAGACGCTCGACTCTTGTCCGCTGTGCCGCGGACTCATGCGCTGTGCAGCACCTCGGGCAGCGCGGTGAGAAATGCGTCGACCTCGGGCTCGGTCCCGATGGTGATGCGGCACCAGTTGTCGAAGGGCGCGAAGCGCCGGCCCACGAGAATGTTGCGCGCCCGCATGAGCTCGGTGAAGCGCTTGAGCGGCATGCCGGTGTCGAAGAACACGAAGTTGCCCTGCGGCTCGCCGTACGGGCGATTGAGCCTGGCGAGCTCCGTCGTGATACGCACGCGGCTCGCGAGGATGCGCTTGCGGGTATCGGCGAGGAAGGCCTGGTCGCCGAGGCTCGCGCGGGCAGCGCGCACAGCGAAGATATTGGGCGTGGTCATGCGCGCAGCCGCCAGCTCCTTCGCCACATCGGCTCGCGCGATACCGTAGCCACAGCGGATCCCGGCCATGCCGTGGATCTTCGAGAAGGTCCGCAGCACCACGACGCGTTGCGTCCCGGCCGTCAGGTCCGCCACCGAGCTCACCTCGGGGGCGACCACGAAGTCGAGATAGGCCTCATCGACGATGGTCGTCACATGAGCGGGAAGCGCCGCCACGAAGGCCCGGATGTCAGCCGTGGCGACCGTGGTGCCGGTGGGGTTGTTCGGGTTGCACAGGTACACCGCGCGTGTGCGGGGACTGACGGCCGAGTGCATGGCGGCGAGGTCATGCCGCAGGCTCTTGTCGACGGGCACGAAAGTGATGTGCGCGCCGCAGGCCTCGGCATAGCGGGTGAGCTCGGTGTAGGTGGGCTGGGCGGCGACGATCTCGCCGCCGCCGCGGGCGGCCAGCATCCCGAGCGCGCGCAGTAGCTCCCCCGACCCGGTACCGCTCACGATGCACTCGGGCGCTACGCCCTCGCGGGATGCGAGCAATTTGACCAGCGTGTCCATCTCGTCATCCGGATACCGGCAGCCCGCGGGAATCGCCTCGCTCACGGCTGCGCGCGCGGCCGGAGACGGTCCGTAAGGGTTCTCGTTCCAACAGAGGATGATGGGTCCACTGGCGGCGGCGCCAAGAGCGGTGCGCCAGGCCCCTGCGGGTGCTGCCAGCAACGCTGCGGAGGCAGTCAGAACATCACGGCGGCTCAGGTGCATCTTGGGCGCTCTCGTGGGTTGCGAGTCGCCGTAAAAATACACCTCGGACGCGACCGCTGGCTATGGCTTGGGGCGGGGTCATCGCCGCCGTTGCGCTTGTGTTATGGTTCTGGTGAGGCAAGGACGCGAGGCGCTACCCATGCGCGACCTCCAGGCAGGAGAGCACGATCTGCTCGGGCTGTTGAGTCCCGACAGCCTGCTGGGCGCGGGCGTCTATCTGCTGATTTTCCTGGTGCTGGCGCTGATTCTGTCGCGCGTGCTGCGACTGGCGCTCGGCACGGCCATGGAGCGCCATGCGGCGCACATCGACCGCACCACCGTCAGCTTTCTGCAGCAAATGGGCACCGCGGCGGTCTGGGTGCTCATGCTGATTCTCTATGCGCACCTCATCCCGGCACTGCGCGCCATGGGTACGGCGCTGCTCGCCGGGGCGAGCGTGGCCTCAGTCGTGATCGGCCTTGCGGCGCAAAGTACCCTGGGCAACCTCGTGGCGGGTGTGGCGATCACGCTTTACCGACCGTTTCGCCTCGGCGACAAGCTGCAGGTCACCGCGCCGAGCGGCACCGAGACGGGCAATGTGGAGCTGATCTCTCTCGGCTATACGACGCTGCGCACCGACGACGGGCGTTATGTGGTGCTACCCAACAGCGTGGCCGCGAGCCAGGTGACCGTCAATCTCACTCACTTTGGAGCGACAACGCCGGTGAAGGTCGTCATCCGCGTCGCCCGCGAGAGCGACCTCGACGCGGCCCGTGAGCTCGCGGTACGCATTGCACGCGAGACCGCGGGCGCGAACACCCCGGTCAGCTGCGTGCTCACCGCACTCGAGGCCGCGAGCGCGGTCTTCGAGCTGCGCCTGACCCCTGGTGCGCAGGCGGATGCGGCTGAATTGCGTACCCACTTGATCACCCAGCTGGCAAGGGGCTTTGCGGCGGCGGGACTCGATGCGCCGCCGGAGCGGCGCGCCATGTTTTCCTGAGGACTGAGCATTCAGCTCAACCGGTGCTTACCGGCGTCGGCTGGTTGCCCCACTCAGAGTCACACGCCCCCCCGGGGCGGCTTGTTCTGAAAGCGGGAGGCGCGCGTGGACACTGGCGAACGGCCGACGCTAGACTCCGGAGCATGAGCAACCAACGCGCCCCGAGAGTGCGGCTCAATGGACCGACTGAGCTGGTGTTCGAGCGGGCCGATGGAAGCCTCGAGCCGCTGCACCCCCTGTGGCTGCGCGAGCGCTGCCGGGATGCCGCGAGCATCGATCTGCGGACGCAGCAGCGGCTCCAGGATCCATCGGATTTCGAGCTGAAGCTGCGGGTCACGGGAGTGACGCAGCCCTCGCCGGGAGTCTTTCAGGTGAGCTTCAGCGACGGTCACCAGGCAAGCTTCCACGCCGCCGACATTCTGGAAGAGGCCGCGCTTGCTCCCAACGGCCACGATTGTCCGCAGGCGCGCCTCTGGGACAGCCAGCTCACCGAGCTCCCGCGGGCGCGCTGGCGCGCAGATCCGGGCGATGAGGAGCTCATGTCGTGGCTCGAGTCCTTCCTCACGCTCGGCTTCATCATTTTCGAGGGCGTACCATCCGAGCCGGGCATGGTGCTCAAAGTCGGCGCGCGCTTTGGCTTCACGCGCGAGACGAACTTCGGGGCGCTCTTCAACGTGCGCTCGACGCCCGATGCGAACGATCTCGCCTACACCTCACTCGCACTGGATGCGCACACCGATAACCCCTACCGCACGCCGGTCCCCGGCATTCAGCTGCTGCACTGCCTGGTGAATGAGACACGCGGGGGCCTGTCGACGCTGGTCGACGGTTTCGCCGTGGCGCAGGCCCTGCGCGCGCGCGAGCCCGAGGCTTTCCGGATTCTGTCCAGCACCCCGGTGCGCTTCAAATACATCGATGTCGACACCGAGCTCACCGCCAGCGCCCCGCCCATCGAGCTCGACGTCACGGGCGGTCTCAAAGCCATTCACTTCAGTCCGCGGGTGGACTACGTGCCGCTCTATCCGGCGGTGCAGCTCGAGGCCTACTACCGGGCGCGCCGGGAGTTGGACCACCGGCTGCGGGGAAGCGACTTCGAGATACGCTTTCTGCTCAAGGCGGGCGATCTGGTGATGTTCGATAACTGCCGTCTGCTGCACGGGCGCACGGGTTTCGACCCGGCGGAGGGCCTGCGCCACCTGCAGGGCTGCTACATCGACATCGACGGCCCGCGCAGTCTCTACCGGGTGCTGCGGCGTCGGCGCGCCGCCGCGGGCGCCGTGAGGCGCAGCGCATGAGCCGTGTGGTGAGTTTCCGCGCGATGCAGGACGGCACGCGCGAGGATTACCTGCTGCTCGATGAGTCCGAGCGCGCCTACGCCGCGGGCCTCGCCGATCGCGTGCTCGGACAGCTCGCCAGGCTCGATCACACGCTCGAAGGGTATCCGCTCACCCGGCTCGGGCACTCGCTGCAGACGGCGACCCGGGCGATGCGCGACGGGGCCGATGAGGAGTTGATCGCCGCAGCACTGCTGCACGACATCGGGGATGAGCTGGCGCCTTACAATCATTCGGAGTTCGCGGCGGCGATCCTCAAGCCCTATGTGCGCGCCGAGGTCACCTGGATCGTGGCGCAGCACGGGCTGTTTCAGAACTACTATTACGTGCATCATCTCGGCGGCGATCGCAACGCGCGCGAGCGCTATCGCGATCACCCGTGGTACGGGGCCTGCCAGCACTTCTGCGCCGCCTGGGACCAGTGCTCCTTCGACCCCGACTACCGCTCCGAGCCCCTCAGCGCATTTGAGCCCCTGGTGCGGCGGATCTTCGCCCGCACGCCGCACGATCCGCGCTACACCTCGAGCCCGATCGCCTAGACGCCCTTCAGGCGGCCGATGAGCCTCTGGCGCCCGCGGCCAGCACGCCGTCGAGCCACTCGATCCAGTGCAACACCGGCACCTCGCTCGCGCCGCCGAGGTGCGCGATGCAGCCGATATTGGAGGACAGGATCATCTGCGGATTTCCGGCGGACAGACACTGGAGCTTGCGCTCGCGCAGCGCACGCGAAATCCCGCCCTGCAGGAGCGAATAGGTGCCGGCCGAGCCGCAGCACATGTGAGCGTCCGCGACCGGCAGGAGCTCCGCGCCCAGTGCCCGCAGCAGCTTCTCGGTCGCATCGGCGCAGCGCAGCGCGTGCTGCAGCGTGCAGGGCTGCTGCAGAGCGATGCGGACTACGGACGGCGTCCCCGCCAGCCGCTCGAGCGCCGGGCGCTCCTCCTCCAGGAACTCGCCGAGGTCGCGCGCCGCGGTACTCACCCGCCGCGCGCGAGTCGCGTAGGCCGCATCGTGCGCGAGCAGGCGT
>DATGJR010000003.1:0-9451 GCA_035295065.1 Steroidobacteraceae bacterium | reverse complement strand
GACTACCTCTATGGCAACGCGGGAGTGGCCCTCGCGTGGCGGCGCTGGCGCATCGACCTCGGGTATTTCGCGGCCCAGAGCCAGGCGGGCGAGCTCTTCCCCTACCCCGTGGCCAAGCGCCTCGCGGGCACGGTCAGCTGGCAGTTCTGAATCGCCCTAGAGCCGCAGCCAGCCGCGCCGCAGGATGAATGCGAGCGCGAGGCCCGCGAGGAATGCGACGCCCACGTTCCACATGGAGAAGGCGGCGACCGCCAGCGTGACGAATCGCTCGCCCTTTTCCTTGCTGAAATCGCATGAGCCGAGCGCGAGCTGCGCGCCGGTGAGAAAGAGGATGACGCCGAGCACCGGCCGCGCGAAGAGTCCGAACACAGCGCTCACCGAGTCGCTGAAGAAGAGCGCCAGCACGAGCAGCAGCGTCCCAAGGATGATCGGGGCGCCGCCCGTGCGTGCGCCGAAGGCGACGTGCCCGGCCATGCCGCCCGCGCCGTGGCACATGGGCACTCCGCCGAGCGCGGCGCTCGCGAGATTCATGAGCCCGGTCGATGCGGCGAGGGTGTTCTCGCTCACGGCCTTGTCGGGAAAGAGCCGGTTGTTTTCCTCGCGGATCGCGATGATGGCGTTGCCGAGGGTCAGGGGCAGCTGCGGCAGGGCGAGGAGCGTCGTGCCGATCACGAGGTCATGCCAGCTCAGACCTGCGAGCGCAAAGCCCGGCAGGCGCAGCGTCGGCCGCGCGGCCAGGAGATTTCGCAGCAGCTCGGGACTGCGCGCCGATCCGCAGGCGACCCCGAAGAGCAGCAGCAGGAACATCGCCGGAAGGGCGCGGTTGGCCAGCAGCAGCACCGTCCCGGTGAGACCGATGGCAGCGATGATCCACCCGCCGCTCATGGTGCGCACGCCCTGGAGCATGAAGCCCATGCCCAGTCCCAGCACGATGCCGACAACTACGAAGCGCGGCACGAGGCGCGCGAGGTAGCGGGCCGTGCCGGTGAGTCCCAGCGCCAGCCAGATGATGCCCGTCGCGAGGCTCGCGCCGCAGAGCGTTGCGGGGGTGATGGTGGCGGTCTGCGCGGCCTGCGTGGCCGCAACGGCGCCGATCGCCTTCATGGGCTGGACCGGAAAAGGAGTTTGATAGTAGAGGCCGCAGGCGATCATCGCCGCGCCGAATGAAAGGAGGATGCCGAAGGGGTCGACCTTCACCACGGCGATGTAGGCGACCACGAAAGGAATGAAGGTCCCGAGGTCGCCGAAGGAACCCGCCCACTCCATGCGATCGAAACGGATCAACTGTGCGCGGGCCTCGGGCAGTGCCTCCACCAGGGCAGCGCATCCTCGATCACGAGCAGACTCCCGGCCGCCGCAGCCGGCTGGTAGCCCGGAAGGCTGGCGAGAATCTCGCCCCAGCGCGGGCCCGCGAGCACCTCGCGCAGCCGCTGGACCGCGGGGAGCCCGAGGCTCGCATCGAGGCAGGCGAGGAAATAATTCTCTTCCACCAGCGGCACGAAATGCAGCCCGAACTGCAGCGCCGCCGCCTCGACCCCCACTCCGGCATCCGCCACGCCGCTCGCCACGCACAGCGCCACCGCCACGTGCGAGTGCTCGACGTGCCCGGCATAGCCCGCCAGGACCTCAGGCGCGATGCCGTGCTCGTACATCAGATGGTCGATCAGCATGCGGGTGCCCGATCCGCCCTGGCGATTGACGAAGCGCAGCCCGCGGGTCACGAGGTCGGGAAAGATGCGCACCGCGCCCGCGTGCTCGCCGCGCACCATGAGGCCCTGCATGCGGCGCGAGCAGGCGATGAGCTGGTGCTGTCCGGGCTTGAGGAGCGGCTTCAGAGCGCGGGCGAAGGCGGGAGCCGCGCCACGCAGGGGCGGCACGTGAAAACCGGCCACCTGGCACTCGCCGGAATTCAACGCGCGCAGAGCCTCGACGCTGCCCTGGAAGCCGAGCTCGAGGTGCAAATCGGAGCTCACCGCGACGTGCTTCTGCAGCACCGGCAGCGCCAGATCGTGACTGGCACGCAGGCGCAGGAGCTGGTGGCGCTCATCGCGCGCCTCCTCGAGCACGCGGGCGAGGTCGGCGCGCAGCGTCTCAATCTCGGACTGCATGCCGAGGCGCACTCGCCGCTCGGCCCATAGAAGCTTGAGCGCGAAAGGGGTCGGTCGGGCGCGCCGTCCCTGCGCCCAGTCGATCAACGGCGCACGCAGTACCCGCTCCCACCTCCTGAGCGAGTCCCAGACGTAACGATAGGACATGCCGAGCGTGCGCGCGGCGTGGCGTATCGAGCCCGCCTCGACCACCGCCGCGAGGAGCTCGAACAGCGGGTTGCCGAGCGTGGCGCCGGACTGCTCGTCGCTTTCGTACGAGTAGTGCAGGTGGATGCGCGGTGGCGCCGGCCCCTCGCGCTGGGCGTCGGCCTTGGGGGAAACCGGCTGCGGCGCTCCCGCGATGGGCTGCATCAGCGCACTTTAGCGCGTTCCCGCCAGCGCCGCAGCAGGCCGCGCCTCCTCAGGAAAAGGCGCCGTCAGAGAAAGACGCTCACCGAGGCGAGCACGGTGCGCGGAGCTCCGAGGTGCCCGATGAGGCTGCCGGTGTTGGCGCCTGTCAGGTTGCTCGGCGCAACCGTGCTCCAGTAGGAACGGTCGGTCAGGTTGTCGACCGCCAGGCGCAGAGTGACCCGATCGATCACGTAACGCAGGCCGACGTCGAAGAGGTTGTAGCCGGCCACGATCAGCGAGTTGGTGTCGTTGCCGGCGCGATCGGTCGAGAACTGGTAGTCGAAGGTCGCCACCAGCCCCGGGACCGCGGCGATGCCGTACTCGAGCAGCACGTTGCCCTTGACCTTGGGCGCGCCCACGTAAAGCTGATCATTGGTGCTCGCGAGGGGGGTGTGCTGCAGGCGGGCATCGAGCAGCGTCACGCCGCCGTACACCGTGAGTCCGTCCACCACCTGTCCCACGGCCGAGAGCTCCAGGCCCCTGTTGACCTGGTCGCCGGTGATCTTGAAGACGTCGTCGGTCGGATCGATGTTGGCAAACGGCCTTTCGATGCGAAACACGGCGGCGCCGAGATCGATGCCGGCGAGGCTGGCCTTGTAGCCGAGCTCGTACTCGGTGCTGCGATAGGGCGGCAGGCTCTCTCCGGCATTCACGGTTCCCGCGGGCGCGAGGTCGCCGGCCTGCAGGCTCCGCGCGTAGGTGAAGTAGGTCGTCATGTCGGCGCGCGGCTTGAACATCAGGCTCCCGGTCGGGCTCAGGCCGTGGTCGCTGTACTCGGTGGTCCGCACGCGGCTGGTACTGTAGTTGTCGGTGCTGAACCAGTCCTGGCTGGCACCGAGCCGCGCCAGCCACCGGTCGCTGAAGCGCAGCGTGTCCCCGAAGTTGAGACCCTGCTGATAGTTGTCGGAGGAGTCGTAGTTGATGAGCGTGTTGGGCGGCCCCTGCGGCGGCTCCGCAAAGATCGCCGGAGCGGCGATGCTCGCGCTGCCGAGCAGCACGCTCGCGGCGCTCGCCTTGTTGAGAGGCACGAAGGTGCGCGCCTTGTAACCGGCCGTACCGAGGGTCAGGTCGTTGCCGACGCCGAAGGCGCTGAAGCTGCGATCGAGGTAAGCGGTGTCGCTGGTGATGATGAAGCGCGGCGCGAAGCCGTTCGCGAACGAGGTGGTATAGCTGCCGCCGTTATTGGTGAGGTTGTTGATCGCGGTGTTGATGTCGCGCGCGGAATCCTGACTGAGGATCCCCGCGACCAGGCGCCAGCCGGAGTCGAAGTCCTGCCTGAGGCGCGCGCTCGCGAGCTGCGTCGTCAGGTCGACGCCCGTGTACTCCTGCCCGTAGCCGAGGCGCGTCGGATCGGGAGCCGGCGGCAGCAGGATCTTCTCGCCGTAGGTGAACCAGCCGGGGTAACCGAAGGTATCGAGGGAGTAGCTCGAATAGTTGAGCTCGAGCACCCCGTGCTGCCAGGGGTGGATGTCGAGAGCGAGGTCCCCGAGGGCGCGGCGCTGGTGGCTGTGATCGACGAAGCCCTCGCCCTGCCCGTAGAGCGCGTTCAGCCGGTAGCGGAACACCCCGCCGCTGTCGATGCGGCCGCCGAGATCGACCTTGGCGGTGCCGATGCCGTCGCTGTCGTAGCTCGCCGTGAGCTCCCGCAGGTCATAGTCGGTCGGGCGCTTGGAGACGAAGTTGAACATGCCCGCGGGATTGGCGGGCCCGTAGAGCGAGGACGACAGGCCGTTGAGGACCTCGATCTGCTGGAACTGCTCCATCGCCATCGCCACGGTGATGAACATCGTCATCCCGTCGAGCTTGGTGTTCTGGAAGTTGCCGCCCTGCATGCCGCGGGTCTGCGGCCTGAGGATGTCGGGCCCCTGCTGCTCCTGGTAGGCGACCAGCGGCAGGTATTTCGACACGTCCTTGAAGTCGATCGCCTGCGAATTCTGGATCATGTCGTTGGTGAGGATGCCGATGGTGTAGGGGGTGTCGAGCACCGGCGTCGTGCCGAGCGGCCCGAGCGAGTCGAGGGTCGGGGCGCGATAGGTCTGCTGCGGCAGTCGCTCGGCGGAGACGACCACGCGCTTGAGATCCGACTGGTCGGTCGAGTCCGGGGGAGGCGGAGCATCGTCTGCGCGGGCCGCGCAGGTGAGCGCCAGGAATGCGAGCGCGGCCAGCGCGCACGGAAGAGCTCGAGCCGTCATGTTGTTGCGGAAGTTGGTGTTGTGGTTACGGCCGCGCTTCGGGGCCGCGCGGGAGGCGCAGAAAGCTACCATGCTTGATGCGCGTTAACGATATGAACGCCCACGCATAGGTGGGGTCGGCTAATATGACGTGGCTCCCTGATTCCAGCGCTCGATGAAGGATTCCGCTCCCACACCGCAACAGGCCGAGGCCGCGATCGACGCGCGGCTGATTGCACTGCCTGCCGAGGCGCGCCCGCTCGAGGCGTGCATCGGGGCGATTCTGCGCGAGGATATCTATGCCGAGCGCGACAACCCGCCCTTCGATCGCGTCTGCATGGATGGCATTGCGATCGACAGCGCCGCCTTCGACGCCGGCGTGCGCCGCTTTCGTCTTCAGGCCACGCAGGCCGCGGGCGTCCCGGCGCTCACACTCTCCGGTCGCGAGCAGGCGATCGAGGTCATGACCGGCGCGATCATGCCGCGCGGCACCGACAGCGTGATCCCGCTGGAAGAGTACGTGCTCGCCGACGGCCTCATCGATCTCAACCCCAACGCCAGCGGGCGGCAGTACCGCAACGTGCAGCGGCGCGGCGAGGACAGCCGGCCGGGCGTGGCGATGCTCACGAGCGGCACCCGCCTCGGCGCCGCCGAGATCGCGGTAGCGGCCTCGGCGGGCATGGCCAATGTGCGCGTCAGTCGCCAGCCGCGGGTCGTGGTGATCTCGACGGGTGATGAGCTGGTCGAGCCCGGCCAGCCGATCGCCGAGCATCAGGTGCGCCGCTCGAACGCCTACGCGCTGGTCGCAGCGCTGCGCGAGCACGGGCTCGCCGGCGTTGCCAGCGATCACCTGCGCGACGAGGAGCGCGAGCTCGTCGATCGCCTCACGGTGCACCTCGCCGAGCGCGACGTGCTGGTCCTGAGCGGCGGGATCTCCAAGGGCAAATTCGACCTGGTACCGAAGGCGCTGCAACGCCTCGGCGTCACGGAAGTGTTCCACGAGGTGGCGCAGCGCCCCGGGCGGCCGATGTGGTTCGGTGTCGGCACGCGCGGCCAGTTGGTGTTCGGGCTTCCGGGGAATCCCGTCGCGACGCTGGTGTGCCTGATCCGCTACGTAGTGCCGGCGATCGCCGCCGCGATGGGCGCCGCGCGCGCCACCCCTGAGCCGATCGCGCTGGCGAGCGCCGTGAAGTTCGGCCGCTCGATGAGCTCCTTCATGCCGGTGGCGGTGCGCCACGACGAGCGCGCACAGACGCGCGCGGAGCCGCGGCGGCCGAACGGGCCGGGCGACTTCCTGGCGCTCGCGGGCACGGATGGTTTCGTCGAGCTGCCGCCGCGGGCCGAGGAGTTCCCGGCGGGTTATGTCGCGAGCCTCTACCGCTGGTAGCGCTGCGCGATTGATTCGAGGTCGGCGCGGGTGTTGAGGTTGGCGAAGGCCGCCGCGTCCTCGAAGCGTACGCGCTGCGCGCCGAGGCTCTCGAGCATGCGCCAGGTGGCCGGATGCGCCCCGCCGGCGAGTGCCGAGACGAGTGCGGGAAGCGCGCTCACCGGCCACAACGCGCAAAGAGGCTGCGGGCCATCGCGGGTTTCGGCGAGTGCCGCGCCCTCGCCCGCCGCGGCCACCAGTCGCCGGTAGAGATCGTCCGGTAAGAGCGGAGCATCGCAGGGACTCACGGCGAGGGCGCGGGCGCCGAGCGATGCAGCCCATTGAAGACCCACGCGCACCCCGGCGAGGGGACCTGCGGCATCGCCCGGCGCATCGTGCAGCACGGCAAGTCCAGCGGCCTGCGCCAACGACTCGGCTTCGGTCCCGGGGCGGGCATTGACGGCAACCACTGCGCACACGGATCGCAGCCGCTCGACCGCCCACATGAGGAGGGGCTTGCCGCCAAGCAGCGCGCTCGCCTTCTCTCCGCCGAAGCGCACCGAGCGGCCGCCCGCGAGCACGACGCCCGCAAGCCCGGCCTCTTCATGTTGGGGATCGCCGCTCACGACTCAGTGTACGATGACTGCACTCACATGGGAGGCGCCGTGCGAATCGAGGCAATGCTTGCGGGGATACTGTGCGGCCTCACCGCCTCGGTCGCGCTCGCGGCGCCGGAAACCGTCGAGGTGTTCTCGGCCGGGAGCCTGCGCGGTGTCGTCAACGATCTGGCAACCGAGGTCGGGCCCGCTCTCAACATCGAGGTGAAGGCGACCTTCGGCGGCTCGGGGCTCCTGCGCGAGCGCATCGAGAAGGGCGAGCAGCCCGATCTCTTCCTGTCGGCCGATCTCGCCTCACCGCGCAAGCTCGAGGCGCAGGGCCGCACCGTCGTCCCGGCCGTGCTGATCGCGCGCAACCGCATGTGCATCGTCTCGCGGCGCGAAGCCGGCGTGACGGCGGCCAATCTCATCGACCGCCTGCTCGCGAAAGAAGTGCGCGTGAAGACTTCGGCACCCATCGCCGATCCGGGCGGCGACTATGCCTGGGCGATCTTCGAGCGCATCGAGACGCTGCGCCCGGGGGCCGGCGCGGTGCTCAGGGACAAGGCGCGCTCGCTCATGAGCCTCACCGCGACGCCTGCGGCGGGCCAGAGTGCGTATGCGGCGCTCTTCGCCTCAGGTCAGATCGATCTCTCGATCACCTACTGCAGCGGATTCCCCAACCTCGCGAAAGAGGTGCCCGACCTCGTGAGCCTGCCGGTGCCGCCACAGCTCGACCCGCATCCGGTCGATGGCCTTGCCGTGCTCTCGGGGAAACCCGCCGCGATGCGCCTGGCGCTCTACCTGCTCTCGGAGAAGGGCCAGGCCATGGTCGCGCGCGAGGGGCTCATTCCCGCCTCGCCATGAGCGCCACACGCGTACTCGGCATCGCCGGCTGGAGCGGGTCCGGCAAGACGACGCTCATCACGCGCCTCATCCCCCTCCTCGCCGGCGGCGGCCTCACGGTGGCGGCGCTCAAGCACGCCCATCATTCCTTCGAGGTCGATCATCGGGGGAAGGACTCGTACGAGTTTCGCGCCGCGGGCGCCGCCGAGGTGATCGTGTCCTCCTCGCGCCGCTGGGTGCAGATGCACGAGCTCGGCTCCGAGCCCGAAGCGACGCTCGCGGATCTCCTGCGCCGCGTCTCGCCCTGTGATCTGGTGCTGGTCGAGGGATTCAAGCGCCAGGGGCATCCGAAACTCGAGGTGTTCCGGCGCGCGGTCGGCCTGCCCCCGCTCCACAGCGCGGACCCGCGCTTCGTCGCAGTCGCCGCGGATCAGGCCTTCCCCGAGGCCCGCGTGCCGGTCGTGGGCCTCGATGACCTGGCAGCCATCGCGAAACTCGTGCGCACGCACGCCGAGCCGCTCGATGCGGTGATCGGCGCTCTCGAGCGCCCCCGCTAGCTCTCCACGTCCGCGAGGCGCTGCGGCGCCGCTTCCGACGGCGGCAGTTTCGCGGCAGGCGCGACGCGTGCGGCGCAGAACTTGAACTCGGGAATCTTGCCGGCCGGATCGAGCGCCGGATTGGTCAGGAGGTTCGCCGCCGCCTCCGCATAGCAGAAGGGCACGAAGACCATGCCGACGGGAACATCGCCGTCGGCGCGCACTTTGAGCTCGACGGCACCGCGGCGCGTCTCGAGCCGCAGCATGTCGCCGGGCTCGAGGTTCAGCCGGTGGAGCTCACGCGGGGACATGAAGGCGACGGCCTCCGGCTCGATGTCATCGAGCACCGCGGCGCGGCGCGTCATTGCGCCGGTGTGCCAGTGCTCGAGCACGCGGCCGGTCGAGAGAACCATCGGGTACTCGGCATCCGGCAGCTCATCGGGCGGGCGGATGTGCGCCGGCACGATCTTTCCGCGGCCGTTCGCGGTGGGGAAGCCCTTGGTGAAGATGACGGCGTTGCCCGGCTGATTCGGGCCGTCGACCGGGTAGGTGACGGCGCCTTCGCGCTCGAGGCGCTCCCAGGTGATGTTGTTGAATGAGGGCATGACCTGCGCCATCTCGGCGAAGACCTCCGGGGGACCTGAGTAGTGCCAGTCGAGCCCCAGGCGCCGCGCGATCTCCTGGATGATCCACCAGTCCTGGCGCGCATCGCCCGGCGAGGCGACCACCGGCCGGGCGAGCTGCACGCGCCGGTCGGTGTTGGTGAAGGTGCCGGTCTTCTCGGCGAAGGCCGAGGCCGGCAGCACGACGTCGGCGTGAAAGGCGGTCTCGGTGAGGAACAGGTCCTGCACCACGAGGTGCTCGAGCATGGCGAGCGCCTCGCGGGCGTGATTGAGATCCGGGTCGGACATCGCCGGGTTCTCGCCTTCGATGTACATGCCGCGGATCTCGCCCGCATGGACGGCGTTCATGATCTCGACCACGGTGAGGCCGGTCTTCGGATCCAGCGACTGGCCCCAGAAGGTCTCGAAGAGCCTGCGCACCTCGTCCTTCTGCACCGACTGGTAGTCGGGGTAGACCATGGGAATCAGTCCCGCATCGGATGCCCCCTGGACGTTGTTCTGGCCGCGCAGCGGATGCAGGCCCGTGCCCTTGCGCCCCACCTGCCCGGTGATCAGCGCCAGCGCGATCAGGCAGCGGGCGTTGTCGGTGCCGTGGACGTGCTGACTGATGCCCATGCCCCAGAAAATGATCGACGCGGGCGATTTCGCGTAGAGCCGCGCGACCTCGCGCAGCTGCCCGGCATCCACCCCGCAGACCTCCGCCATGCGCTCGGGCGTGAAGCCGACGATGCTCGCCTTGAGCGCTTCGAAGTTCTCGGTGTAGGCGGCGATGTACTCCTCGTTGTAGAGCTTCTCGGTGATGATCACGTTGAGCA
>DATGJR010000002.1:0-3145 GCA_035295065.1 Steroidobacteraceae bacterium | reverse complement strand
CGACTGGCTGTATGGAGGCACGCCCGATGACATCGTGAAATCGATCACCTTCGGCCGCGAAGGCACGATGCCGGCCCTCGGCATCGCACTCGGCGAACAGGGAGTCGAAGAAGTCATCGCCTACGTGAGGAGCCTCAGCGGCCATCCCTCCGATCCCGCCAAGGTCGCCGCAGGTCAGGCGCGTTTCGTGCTGTGCGCCGCCTGCCACGGGGCGGACGGCAAGGGCAATCCCGCGATCGGCTCGAAGAACCTGACGGACGACCTCTGGCTCTACGGCGGCTCCCCGGAGACGCTGCGCAAGACGCTGATGGAAGGCCGTCACGGCAAGATGCCCTCGCACCAGTGGCTGGGGGACGACAAGATCGGCCTGCTCGCCGCCTACGTCTACAGCCTCTCGCACCAGTGAGCACCCATGGCCCTCAGCCCTCCGCCACCCCATGAGGCGCCCCGGCGCCCGAGCTCACTCGATATCGCCCTCGTGGTCTGGCCGTCGTTCCTGGCCGCTTGCGTGGCGAGCCTGCTCTTCTTCGCGACCGTGGATCCCGAGCTGCTGCGCGATGCGGGCCCACGGCTCCTCGCCGGACTCGATCGCGAAGCCGGCTACGCGCTCGGATTCCTCTTCTTCTGGGCGATCGGCGCACTCGCCAGCACACTCAGTGTCTATCTGATCCGCACCGACCGCCCGCAGAAGCGCGGTGCCGGCCGGGGAGCTTCGTGACGCCCCCGCGCCTGCGCGTGGTGCCGGTCGCCGAGTCGGGCGCGTTCTACGCGGCCGCGGAGAAGATCTACCCGCGTGAGATCAGCGGCCGCTTCTCGAGGATGCGCCAGGGCGCGGTGATTGCGCTGCTCGGACTCTTCTACGGGATGCCGTGGCTCGACTGGCAGGGCCATCAGGCGCTGCTCTTCGACCTGCCGGCACGCAAATTCCACATCTTTTCCCTCACTCTCTGGCCGCAGGATTTTCTCTATCTGGCGCTGCTGCTGATCATCGCCGCGCTCTCGCTCTTTTTCTTCACCGCGCTCGCCGGGCGGCTGTGGTGCGGCTACGCGTGCCCCCAGACGGTGTGGACCGAGCTCTTCGTCTGGATCGAGCAGTGGACCGAGGGCACACGCTCGCGCCGCATGAAGCTCGACCGCGGCCCATGGACCGTGGAGAAGGTCCTGCGCAAGAGCCTCAAGCAGCTGCTGTGGATCGCGCTTGCCGCCTGGACGGGGTTCACCTTCGTCGGCTACTTCACCCCGATCCGCACGCTCGGCGCGGCCATCACCGGCCTCTCGCTCGGCCCGTGGTCGACCTTCTGGGTCTTCCTGTACGGCCTCGCCACCTATGGAAACGCCGGCTTCCTGCGCGAGCAGGTCTGCAAGTACATGTGCCCCTACGCGCGCTTCCAGAGCGCGATGTTCGATAAGGACACGCTCATCATCTCCTACGACGAGGCGCGCGGGGAGCCCCGCGGGCCGCGCCGGCGTGGCACCGACGCGCGTACCGCGGGCCTCGGCGACTGCATCGACTGCACCCTGTGCGTGCAGGTGTGTCCGACCGGCATCGACATCCGCAAGGGCCTGCAGTACGAGTGCATCGCGTGCGGCGAGTGCATCGACGCCTGCGACGACGTCATGGACAAGATGGGCTCGCCCCGCGGACTGATCCGCTACACGACCGAGCACGCGCTGCACGGCAAGGCGACGCGCGTGCTGCGCCCGCGCGTCCTGGTGTACTCGGCGCTCCTGTTGCTCGCCGGCGGCGTGCTCCTCTATTCCCTCTTCACACGCATGCCGCTGATCCTCGATGTGATCCGCGACCGCAACGCCCTCTACCGCGAAGTGCGCGGTGACCGCGTCGAGAACATTTTCGCGCTCAAGGTGATCAATCTCGACGACCGGCCGCACAGTTACCTGCTGAGCGCCGAGGGGATGCAAGGCCTCGAGCTGATCGCTCCCGTCGCGCCGATCGTGGTGGCAGCAGGCAGCGTCAGTAACATTCCCGCGCGCCTCGATGCTCCGACCTCTCGCGCCGCAGGGGTACATCGCATTGCGCTCTCCCTGACCGCCGTCGATGCCCCCGGCATCCACGTGCACGAGAAGACCCGTTTCATAGGACCCACCCCATGAGCACTGTCAGCAGTCCCGCAGCCCCCTGGTACCGACACTTCTGGCCCTGGTTTCTCATCGCGATGCTCTCGAGCGCGGTGATCGGAAGCTTCGTGAGCCTCTACTTCGCGGTGCATACCTCGGACGTGGTGCTGGAGCACGCGGACTCCGCGAACTGAAGATCCCGGGCATGGACCCATCGCCCCCCTCCCTCTCCTGCTATCACTGCGGCAGTCCGCTCCCCGCAGGCGGCTCTCTCACGGTGACGGTCGATGGGGTCGCGCGGCCGGTGTGTTGCGCGGGATGCCAGGCCGCGGCCACTCTCGTCCTGTCGCAAGGCCTAGAGCGCTACTACGACTTCCGTCATGCGAGCGCGCCTCCGGCGGCCGAGGCGATGCGCGACTGGTCGGCCTTCGACCGCGAGACGGCGCAGCGGCGTTACAGCCACCCGCGCGCCGACGGCGAGCGCGAGGTGAGCCTGCAGATCGAGGGGCTGCACTGCGCGGCCTGCGCCTGGCTGATCGAGAACAGCCTCAACCGTATCGCGGGCCTCACGCACGTGCACGTCAATCCGGGAACCGCCCGGGCCGAGCTGCGTTACGACCCGCGACGCGTCGCGCTGAGCCAACTCCTCGCGAGGATCCAGGCACTGGGCTTCGTGCCGCTGCCCCTGTGCTTCAGCGGCGGCCTTGCCGGGGAGACCGCGGAGCGCCGCACGGCGCTCAAGCGCTTAGGGGTAGCCGGCTTTGGCATGATGCAGCTCTCGACCTACGCCGTGTCGCTCTATGCGGGGGTGATGCAAGGCATCGCCACGGATCTGCAGCAGTTCCTGCGATTCGTGAGCCTCCTGGTCGCCACTCCCGTCGTGCTCTACGCGGCCCAGCCGTTCTTCGTGTCGGCATGGCAGAGCCTGCGCGCGCGGCGGCCCGGGATGGACGTGCCGGTCGCGCTCTCGGTGGGCGCGGCTTACGTGTGGAGCGTGGTCGCGACGCTGCGCGGGAGCGGCACCGTCTACTACGACTCCGTGGTGATGTTCACCTTCTTCCTGCTCCTC
>DATGJR010000001.1:0-38304 GCA_035295065.1 Steroidobacteraceae bacterium | reverse complement strand
ATCGGGGCGCCCCCGGGCTATGTGGGGTTCGATCAGGGCGGACTGCTCACGGAAGCGATCGCCAAGCACCCGCACTCGGTGCTGCTGCTCGATGAGATTGAGAAGGCGCATCCGGACGTGTTCAACCTGCTGCTGCAGGTGATGGACCACGGCACCCTCACCGACAACAACGGCCGCAAGGCCGACTTCCGCCACGTCATCATCGTGATGACGACCAACGCCGGCGCGCAGGAGATGGCACGCCCCTCGATCGGCTTCACCCAGTCCGACAATGCGAGCGACGGGCTCGAGGCGATCCGCCGGATCTTCAGCCCCGAGTTTCGCAACCGCCTCGACGCGGTCATCCAGTTCGCGGCGCTCGATGAGGCCACCATCGAGCGGGTGGTCGACAAGCTCATCCTGGAAGTGGAAGCGCAGCTCGAGCAGAAGGGCGTCTCGATCTCCCTCGACGATGCGGCGCGGCGCTGGGTGGCCAGGAAGGGCTACGATCCCAAGATGGGCGCTCGCCCCATGGCCCGCACCATCCAGGAGCACATCAAGCGGCCGCTCGCCGAGGAGCTGCTGTTCGGGCGGCTCGCGAGCGGCGGACACGTGAGTGTCTCGGTCAACGAGGACGGCTCGCAGCTGGTGCTGCATTGTGAGCCGTCGCAGGTGCCCACGGTACCTGCTTAGCAGGCACTGCATAGCCGGCAAAAACCCGTGCGCTAAGCTTGCAACGGAGTGCTCGGCTGGCGGAGGTGGCCGCGACCGCTGCGTATCGAGCCCCGCTTTTTGCCGGCGGCCAACGGAGTGATGTCTGCCGGAATCGCCGCAGGCGATTCCGGCCAATTAACCATTATCGGCCGCGGTAGATGATGCGGCCCTTGGTGAGGTCGTAAGGGGTCATTTCCACGGTGACGGCATCACCGGTCAGGATGCGGATGTAGTTTTTGCGCATCTTGCCGGAGATGTGTGCGGTCACGACGTGGCCGTTCTTCAGCTTCACGCGGAACGTCGTATTGGGCAGGGTCTCGACGACCTCGCCTTCCATCTGGATCGCATCTTCCTTCGACATAGAGCCCTTAGAGACTGAACGGGCGCGAATTGGAGCACAAAGGCCGTGCGGATGCCAATCGCGATCGCGAAGACTGACTAGAGCAGCGCAGGCGAGGGCAGCGCTGCCTGCTCGCGCAGCAGGCGTTGGAACTGGGCGCGTGGAATGGTGCGAGCGCCGAGACTGCCGAGGTGGCGGGAATAGAGCTGGCAGTCGATCACCGCGATGCTGTTGCGCCGGCACACCGCCGTCAGGTGCGCGAGCGCGACTTTGGAGGCATCGCGCACGGCGCTGAACATCGACTCGCCGAAGAACACCCCGCCGAGTCGTACCCCGTAGAGGCCCCCGGCGAGCTCGCCTTCCTGCCACACCTCGAGGCTGTGAGCGCAACCGAGGCGATGGAGCGTGAGGTACGCCGCGCGCATGTCGGAGGTGATCCAGGTGCCGGGGCTCGCGGCCCGTGGCGCGGCACAACCATCGATGACGGCGCTGAAGTCGCGGTCGAGGGAGGTCTCGAATCCGCCGTTGCGCAGCGTCCTGGCAAGGCTGCGCGAGCAGTGAAACTCCTCGGGGAACAGCACCGCGCGCGGATCCGGTGACCACCACAGCACCGGCTGGCCAGGCGAATACCAGGGAAAGATGCCGCGCCGGTAGGCGGCGAGCAGCCGCTCGGGCGACAGGTCTCCGCCGGCCGCGAGCAGCCCCGGGGGATCCTCGAGCGCCTGCTCCGGGGGTGGGAACCACTCGGGCGCATCCTGCGCGGAGAGCCAGGTGACGGTCTTCATGCGCCGGTGCGCACCGTACGGCGGCTGCGGTACGGCACATGCTCCTGGACTTCGTCCGCGTAGCTCTCCACCGCCGCGCCCTCGCGCTCGAGGTAGGAGGCAATCGCGGCGCGGAACTGCCGGTCGGCAATGAAGTGCGCCGACCAGGTGAGCGTCGGCTCGAACCCGCGACTCACCTTGTGCTCGCCCTGAGTGCCGGGCTCGAAGCGCGGGATGCCGCGCTCGATGCAGAACTCGATTCCCTGGTGGTAACAGGCTTCGAAGTGCAGGCTGTGATAGTCGGCCGCGGCGCCCCAGTAGCGCCCGTAGAGCGCCTGCGGCGACCAGAAGAAGATCGCAACCGCGACCACGGTGCGGCCATGCATCGCCAGCTTCACCATGAGCGACTGCGGCTGGCGGCGGGCCACTTCCTGGAAGAATTCCGGTGTCAGGTACGGCTCGTGCCCGTGACGCAGGAAGGTGTCGCGGTGCAGAGCGTAGATGCGCTCGAGGAGCGCCGGGTCGAGCTCGCCGCCGAAGCGCGTCTCGAAACCTACCCCGGCCTCGGTGACGCGGCGCCGCTCGCGGCGCGCTTTCTTGCGCTTCTCCGCGGTGAAGGACTCCAGGTAGTCATCGAAGCTGGCGTAGCCACGGTTGGTCCAGTGAAACTGGCAGTCCCGCCGCAGCAGCCAGCCGCGCTGCGCGCAGGCATCGCGTGCCGCCTCATCGAGAAACAGCGCGTGCGCGCCGGAGAAGCCGTGAGCGCCGGCGTCGCGCTCGAGCGCGCTCAGCAGCCGCGCGGCGAGCGTGCCGTAATCGAGCCCGGGTCGTACCAGCAGGCGCGGCCCGGTCGCCGGCGTGAAAGGGGTGGCGAGCGTGAGCTTGGGGTAGTAGCGGCGGCCGAGGCGCTCGTAGGCCTGCGCCCAGGAGAAATCGAAGACGAACTCCCCGTAGGAATGCGTTTTGACATAGCAGGGGGCCGCTCCCGCGAGCCCCGCCGCGTCGCGGAGCGTGAGATAGCGCGGCTCCCAGCCGCTCCCCGGCCCGACGCACCCGGTATGCTCGAGAGCTGCGAGAAACTCATGGCGCGTGAACGGACTGCCGCTGGCATCGAGCGCGTTCCACTGCGCGGCATCGAGCTCATCGATGCTGCCGTGGAGTGCGACCTGCTCCTGGGGCATTACGGGTTCCTTCCCGTCAGGAATGGGCGCGTGCCTCGAGCGTTTCAAGATAGCGGTCGGCATCGAGCGCGGCCATGCAGCCGGAGCCGGCGGAGGTAACCGCCTGGCGATAGACGTGATCGGCCACATCGCCGGCGGCAAACACGCCCGGCACGCTGGTGGCGGTCGCATCGCCGTCGAGGCCGCTCTTTACCGTGATGTAGCCGCCGCGCATGGCGAGCTGCCCCTCGAAGATGCCCGTGTTCGGGACGTGGCCGATGGCGACGAACAGGCCCGTGACCTCGAGGGTGCGCGCCGCGCCGCCCTGGAGCGAGCGCAATCGCACAGCATTGACGCCGGCATCGTCGCCGAGCACCTCGTCCACGGTGTGATTCCAGATCACCGACATCTTGCCGGCGTGTACCTCGCCCTGCAGCCGGTCCTGCAGGATCTTCTCGGCGCGCAGCCGATCGCGGCGATGCACCAGCGTCACGTGCTGTGCGATGTGTGAGAGGTACAGCGCTTCCTCCACGGCGGTGTTGCCGCCGCCGACTACCGCAACGCGCTGGCCGCGGAAGAAGAAACCGTCGCAGGTGGCGCACGCCGACACGCCGCGCCCGCGGAAGCGCTCCTCGGACGGCAGTCCCAGGTAGCGTGCGCTGGCGCCGGTCGCGATGATGAGCGCATCGCAGCTGTAGCGGCCGAGTTCCCCGGTGAGGCGCAGCGGCCGCGCCGACAGATCCACCGACAGGAGGTGATCGTTGACGATCTCGGTCGCGAAGCGCTCGGCATGCCGCTTCATCCGCTCCATCAGCGCCGGGCCCTGCAGCCCCTCGACGTCGCCCGGCCAGTTGTCAACGTCGGTCGTCGTCATGAGCTGTCCGCCGGGCGCCATGCCGGCGATCAGGAGCGGCGCGCGATTGGCGCGCGCCGCGTAAACGGCCGCGCTGTAGCCGGCGGGACCTGAGCCGAGAACGATGAGACGGCTGTGGCGGGTGTTGCTGGGGGTCATCTGGGTCATCGGTGAGGGATGGTATCAAGCCCTATAATGCGGGCCTTCTATCTTAAGGTGGGGAATCGCGGTTGGCTGAGACGTCGGTTCAGGCACGCAATGGCGCCCGGCTGAGCGCGGCGGTGTCGCGCGCACTGCGCGAAAGCGCGGTGATCTCCCTTGGCATCGTGGCACTCACGGTATTCATGGCGCTCGTCAGTTACAGTCCGGATGATCCCGGATTCTCCTACACGGGTGGCATGGCGCCAGTCCACAACCGCATCGGGATGGTGGGTGCGTGGCTCGCCGACGTGCTGTTCTTCCTGTTCGGCTGGCCGGCGTTCCTGCTGCCGGTGGTGCTCACCGCAGCCGCCTGGGGTCTGCAGCGCCGGGTCCGCGCCGAAAGCCCCTCTCGCATGAACAGCGCCGTGCGCATCGCGGGGTTCGTCCTGCTGCTCGCGGCGAGCTGCGGTCTGACGACGCTGCACTGGCAGCCGGGGATCCTGCGGCAGACGGCCGGCGGCGTGCTCGGGGGACTGGTGGGCCGGGGCCTGGCCACGGGCCTGGATTTCCTCGGTGCGACGCTGGTACTTCTCGCCGGCTGGCTGGCGGGGATCTCACTCGCCTTCGGGGTGTCGTGGCTCACGGTCATGGACCGGCTCGGCCGGCTCACGTGGGCGGGCATCGGCTGGCTGCGGTCGCGCTCGGCCTCGGGCCGCGATCTCGCGGAGGGACGCGAGCGGCGGCAGGCGCGCAAGGAGGCGGTGGAGATCGAGCAGAGGAAGTCGGCGACCCGCGCGCCGCCACGCATCGAGCCCCCGCAGCCGGTGGTCGAGAAGAGCGCCCGCGTCGAGCGCGAGCGGCAGGTGCCGCTGTTCGACCCTCCAAAGGCGAACGAGCTGCCGCCGCTGAAGCTGCTGGACGACCCGCCGGCGCGCGAGCCCCTGTATTCCGCCGAAGCGCTCGAGGCGCTGTCGCGCCTGGTGGAAATGAAGCTCAAGGACTTCGGCATCGACGTCGAGGTGGTGGCGGTGCAGCCGGGACCGGTGGTGACGCGCTTCGAGCTGCGACCCGCCCCGGGTGTGAAGGCGAGCCAGATCACCGCGCTCTCCAAAGACCTGGCGCGGGCCCTCTCGGTGTTGTCGGTGCGCGTGGTGGAAGTGATCCCCGGCAAGAGCGTCATGGGGCTCGAGATTGCCAACGAGAAGCGCGAGACGGTCACGCTGGGAGAGATCATCCGCTCGAAGGCCTACGACGAGCTGCACTCGCCCCTCACACTGGCGCTCGGCAAGGACATCGGCGGCCAGCCGGTGGTAGCCGATCTGACGCGGATGCCTCACCTGCTGATCGCCGGCACGACCGGCTCCGGCAAGTCTGTGGCGCTCAATGCCATGGTGCTCTCGCTCCTCTACAAGTCCACCGCCGAGCACGTGCGCCTCATCATGATCGACCCGAAGATGCTGGAGCTGTCCGTCTACGAGGGCATTCCGCATCTGCTGGCGCCGGTCGTCACCGACATGAGGCAGGCCGCGAACGCGCTGCGCTGGTGCATCGCGGAGATGGATCGGCGTCACCAGCTGATGGCCGCCCTTGGCGTGCGCAACATCGCCGGCTTCAACCGCCGGGTGCGCGAAGCGATCGACGCGGGCAGGCCGATCCGCGATCCGGTGATGATGCTGAAGGCGGCCAACGATCCCACCATCGATCAGACGCAGATTCAGGACCTGACGCCCTTGCCGTTCGTCGTGGTCATCGTGGACGAGTTCGCGGATCTCATGATGATCGTCGGCAGGAAGGTCGAGGAGTTGATCACGCGTCTTGCGCAGAAAGCGCGCGCTTCGGGGATCCACCTGGTGCTTGCCACGCAGCGGCCATCGGTGGATGTGATTACCGGGCTCATCAAGGCGAATATCCCGTGCCGCATCGCCTTTCAGGTCTCGGCGCGCGTCGACTCGCGCACCATTCTCGATCAGATGGGCGCGGAGACCCTGCTCGGCCACGGTGACATGCTCTATCTGCCTCCCGGGACCTCGATGCCGACGCGCGTGCACGGCGCCTTCGTGTCCGACCAGGAAGTGCACCGGGTGGTGGAAGCCTTGAAGTCGCCGCAGCCTCCGAACTATATCGAGGAGGTGCTGTCGGGTCCGCGCGGTCCGATCCCCGGCCTCTCCGGTGAGGACGACGAGGAGGGTGCAGCCACGGAAGCGGATGCCGAGCAGGACCCGCTATACGATGAGGCGGTGCGCATCGTGACCAGCGAGCGCAAGCCCTCGATCTCCTATGTGCAGCGGCGGCTCAAGATCGGCTACAACCGCGCCGCCCGGCTCCTCGAGGCGATGGAGCTGGCGGGGCTGGTCGGACCGCTGCAGGCAAATGGGGCGCGGGACGTTCTGGCGCCCGCGCCGCCGGAGGACTGAAAGTGATGAGATCGCAGGGCCTCGGCCTCGGTTTGGCGCTGGCGCTGACCCTCTCCGCGACAGTGACCGCGGCGCCCCCCGCATCGCAGGCAGCGCCAACGGCGGCGCCGGTGAAATCGCCGCCGACGCAGCTCGATGCCTATCTCGATAACCTGAAGACGCTGCGCGCCAGCTTCCTGCAGACGCTCGCCGACAGCCAGGGCCACGAGATCGATCGCGCGACCGGCACGATCGTGGTGCAGCGCCCGGGGAAGTTTCGCTGGGAGATCCATCCGCAGGCCGCGGGCGGTGCCGGTACCGCACCGGCGAGCGACGCCTCGGCCGGGCAGCTGATGGTATGCGATGGGCGCAATCTCTGGTTCCTCGATCGCGACCTCAATCAGGTCACCGTGAAGCCGGTGGATGCTGCCTTGTCGGCGACTCCGGCCATGCTGCTGTCGGGCGCGGTCGACGTGCGCAGGAACTTCACGATCACCGCGGCCGGCGAGCGCCAGGGACTTGAGTGGGTGCTGGTCGAGCCGCACGGCGCGGAGGCCGACTTTCGCGAGGCGCTCTTCGGCTTCGATCATGGCGAGCTCAAGCGCATGATCCTCGAGGACAAGCTCGACCAGACCGCGACCGTCATCTTCGACAAGGTCGAGCGCAACATGCCGGTCAACCCCGCGGACGTCAGCTTCACCCCACCGGCGGGCGCTGACGTCATCGGTACGCCGCGCAAATGAGTCCCGCCGCGGCCGAGTCGCTGCGGCCGCTTGCCGATCGCATGCGGCCGCGTACGCTGGAGGAATTCGTCGGCCAGCGTCACCTGCTGAGCGAGGGCAAGCCGCTCTACGCTGCGATCAAGTCGGCCCAACTGCACTCGCTCATCCTCTGGGGACCCCCGGGCACCGGCAAGACGACTCTTGCGCGACTCATCGCCCAGACCGCGAACGCGGAGTTCATTGCCTTGTCGGCGGTCATGGCGGGTGTGAAGGATATTCGTGCGGCGGTCGAGACCGCGCGCGCGTCCCGCGCCGCCGGTCGGCCCACCTTGCTGTTTCTCGATGAGGTGCACCGTTTCAACAAGGCGCAGCAGGACACCTTCCTGCCCTTCGTCGAGGACGGGACGCTGACCTTCGTCGGTGCGACCACCGAGAATCCCTCGTTCGAGGTGATCGGGGCGCTGCTGTCGCGCGCGCGCGTGTATGTGCTCAAGGCGCTGGCGGCGGAGGATCTGCGGGCCGTGCTCGAGCACGCGCTCGGCGATGAGGAGCGGGGCCTGGGGGCGGAGCACATCGTCGCGGAGCCCGAGGCGCTCGATATCATCGCGCAGGCCGCCGACGGGGATGCGCGCCGCGCACTCAACATGCTGGAGCTGGCGGTGGGCCTCGCGCAGGCTGCCGGGGCTCCCGGGAGGCTCGGCGCAGAGCAGGCGCGCGAAGTCGCGAGCGGCGGGTTTCGCCGCTTCGACAAGGGAGGAGACCAGTTCTACGAGCAGATTTCCGCGCTCCACAAGGCCGTGCGCGGTTCCGATCCCGACGCCTCGCTCTACTGGCTGTGCCGCATGCTCGATGGGGGCTGCGATCCGCGCTACATCGCGCGTCGCGTGGTGCGTATGGCGAGCGAGGATCTCGGGCTGGCCGACCCGCGTGCGCTCGCGCTCTCTCTCGATGCCTGGGAGGCGTACGAGCGGCTCGGTAGCCCCGAGGGAGAGCTCGCCCTCGCCACGGCGGTGGTCTATCTGGCCTGTGCGCCCAAGAGCAACGCGGTGTACGTGGCGATGGGCGAAGCCATGGCGGACGTCACGCAGTTCGGTACGCTGCCGGTGCCACTCAAGCTGCGCAACGCACCGACGGGACTCATGAAGAAGCTCGGCTACGGACGCGAATACCGCTACGCGCACGATGAGCCTGAAGGCTTCGCGGCCGGCGAGCGCTATCTGCCGGACGAGATGCCGGATCGGCGATACTATCGACCGGTGCCACGGGGCCTCGAATTGAAGATCAGCGAGGCACTCGCGCGAGTGCGAAACTCACAGCCGAAGCCGAAAGGTAGCGAGTGATCGATCCCAAACTGCTGCGCAACGAGCCCGAGCAGGTGGCGCGGAATCTGGCGCGCCGGGGTTTCGTACTCGATGTCGAGGCGCTGCGGGCACTGGAGGAGAAGCGCAAGCCCCTGGCCGTGGAAGTGGACCGGCTGCGCGCCGAGCGCAACGCCAACGCCAAGGCGGTCGGCATGGCCAAGGGGCGCGGCGAGGAGTCTGGCGCATTGATCGCACGCGCGGAGACTCTGACGGCGGAGCTCGGGGAGGCCGAGCAGCGGCTCGAAGCGGTGCAGGCGGAGCTCGAGCAATGGCAGCTGGGCTTGCCGAATATGCTCCACGATTCGGTGCCCGACGGGCGCGACGCGAGCGCCAACCGCGAGGTGCGGCGCTGGGGCGAGCCGCGGGGGCTCGGCTTCAAGGCACGCGACCATATCGAGATCGGTGAGCGGCTCGGCGGACTGGATTTCGAAGCGGCGGCGCGCATCTCCGGATCGCGGTTCGTGGTGATGCGCGGCGCGGTGGCGCGGCTGCATCGCGCGCTGGCGCAGTTCATGCTCGATCTGCACACGCGCGAGCACGGTTACACCGAGGTGTACGTGCCCTATCTGGCGCAGCGTGCCGCTTTCATCGGCACCGGGCAGTTGCCGAAGTTCGAGCAGGACCTGTTCGCGGTGCGAGGTGAGCAGGAGTTCTTCCTGATTCCAACCGCCGAGGTGCCGGTCACCAACCTGGTGCGCGAGCAGATCCTGGCAGCCGAACGGCTGCCGCTCAAAATGGTGGCGCACACGCCATGCTTTCGCTCGGAGGCGGGGGCCGCCGGCAAGGACACGCGCGGCATGATCCGCAATCACCAGTTCGACAAGGTGGAGCTGGTGCAGATCGTGCGTCCGGCCGACTCCTACGCGGCGCTGGAAGAGCTCACCGGTCATGCCGAGACGGTGCTGCGACGGCTCGGGATTCCGTATCGCACCGTGGCGCTGTGCGCCGGTGACATCGGCTTCGGCTCCGCCAAGACCTACGACCTCGAGGTATGGCTGCCATCGCAGGCGCGCTATCGGGAGATCTCCTCGTGCAGCAACTTCGAGGCCTTCCAGGCGCGGCGGATGCAGGCTCGCTGGCGCAATCCAGCCGACAAGAAGCCCGAGCACGTGCACACGCTCAACGGCTCGGGGCTCGCGGTCGGGCGCACGCTCGTGGCGGTGCTCGAGAATTATCAGAACGAAGACGGCTCGGTCGAGGTGCCCGAGACGCTGCGCCCCTGGCTCGGCGGTCTCGCGCGGCTCACTGCATAGACTGCTGCGCTAAGGGGCCGCGGATGGCATTCATATATATGATCGTCCCGGAGTCTGCATGAGCCAACCGGCAATCACCCGCCGTCAATTCGTGCTGGTGGCGGCCGCCGTGGGCGGCGCGCTGGTGGTCGGCGTCACGGCACAGCGTCTGCGGCGGCGCGCCGGCGCCGCCAATGCCTCGGGCGTACTGAATGCCTTCGTGCGCATCGGGCCCGACGGGCGCATCACGCTGGTGATGCCCAAGGTGGAGATGGGGCAGGGGACCTACACCTCGCTCCCGATGTTGATTGCCGAGGAGCTCGAGGTCGACTTGAGCGCGGTCACACTCGAGGCGGCTCCCCCCAAGCCCGAGATCTACGGGTTCGTCCCGGACCCTTCGGCCGACGAGGGCCTCAAGTGGGATCAGTCGACCGGCACGTCTCTCTCCATCATCCAGTGCTGGACGCCGCTGCGTCAGGCCGGCGCCACCGCGCGCGTCATGCTGATCGCCGCGGCGGCCAGGAGCTGGCGCGTGACGCCGGAAAGCTGCCGCGCGCAGAACGGCGCGGTGCTGCATCCGGCGTCGGGGCGACACTTGACCTATGGGAAGCTCGCGGCGGCGGCGGCCGCGTTGCCCCTGCCTGCGCCACCGCCTTTGAAGAGCGCGAAGGACTTCCGGCTCATCGGCCGCCCCACGGCGCGACTCGACACTCCATCGAAGGTCGACGGCTCGGCGCGCTTCGGCATCGACGTGCGCCCGCCGCAGGCAAAGGTTGCAGTCATCGCGCTGGCTCCGGTCACGGGCGGCAGTGTCGCGGAGCTGGCCGAGGATGCGGCGCGCGCGGTGCGGGGCGTTCGCCAGGTAGTGAACGAAGGCGATCTCATTGCCGTCGTGGCCGACGATACCTGGGGAGCGATGCAGGGCATGAAGGCGCTCGCACCGCGCTGGAACGACGGGCCGAACGCCGCCGTGCAACAGAAGGCGATCGTCGCCGAGCTCGAGAAAGCGGCGAACGAAGCGGGAGCGCTCGCCGGCGCCAAGGGCAAACCCGCCACCGCCGGCGCGCACGCCGCAAGCCACCTCGAGGCGAGCTACCACCAGCCATTCCTCGCACACGCGACTCTCGAGCCCGTCAATTGCACGGTCGACTATCGCGCGAACGAATGCGAGATCTGGACCGGCACTCAGGCACCGGACCGCGCCGTGGCGAAGCTCGCGGCTCTCGATCTCAAGCCCGAGCAGATCATCCTGCACAACCAGCTGATCGGCGGTGGCTTTGGCCGGCGCCTGGAGGTCGACGGGGTGGTGCTGGCGACGCGCGTGGCGCGCCACGTGCCCGGGCCCGTGCAGGTTCTCTGGAGTCGTGAGGAGGACATCCGCCACGACCGCTACCGACCTTACTATGTGGATCACCTGTCGGCCGCGCTCGATCCCCATGGGCGCCCGGTCGCCTGGCATCACACCATCGCGGGGGCGGGCCTCTGGGCTCTTTACTACGGGGAGGAGACGGTCAAGAACGGTGTCGACGCCGACGCCGTCACTTCGGCACTCGATCTCGCCTATCCGCTGGAGAATACCGAGGTGAGTTTCGTACGGCGCGATCCGCCGGGCGTGCCGACCGGATGGTGGCGCGGTGTCGGAGCCACGCGCAGTGTGTTCGCCGTCGAGAGCTTCATGGACGAGCTGGCCGCCTCCGTGCAGCAGGATCCGGTGAGTTACCGGCGCGCATTGCTGAAGGATCCCCGCATGATTGCGGTGCTCGAGCTGGCTGCCGACCGTGCCGGCTGGGGAACCGCGCTGCCCGCCGGCAGCGGCCGCGGCGTGTCGCTGCAGCTTGCCTTCGGGAGCTATCTGGCGCAGGTGGCCGAAGTGAGCGTGGACGCGCAGGGCCAGGTGCGGGTGGGGCGCGTGGTTTGCGCGATGGACTGCGGGCAGGTGGTGAATCCCGCCGGGGTGCGTGCGCAGCTCGAAGGCGGCGTGACATTCGGCGTGAGTGCGGCGCTCACCAACGAGATCACCATCGCCAACGGGCGCGTGCAGCAGGGCAATTTCGACGATTTCCGGTCACTGCGCATCGCGGAGGCGCCCAAAGTCGAAGTCCACATCATCAATAGCGGCGCGGCGCCGGGTGGTGTGGGCGAGACCGGCACGGCCTGCGTGAGCGCGGCGCTCTGCAATGCCATTTACGCCGCCACCGGCAAGCGGGTGCGTACGCTCCCGGTGAGCCGCGGGCTGCACGCTTGAGCTTATCGCGGTGTTATGACTAAAGTGCCGTATCGCCTTGCGGGGCGATACCAGAAACTGCCGACTCTTCAGGGGGAACTCCATGCGGCCTGACTTCAGACTCACCTCGGCCGGCGCGGGCCGCGTCGCGCTCGCCGTGTCGCTCACCGCACTCCTGTGCGCACCTCCCTCCGCGTGGGCGCAGCAGGCACAGGCCCAGACCACCGAGGAGGCAACCCCTGCCGCGGGGCTTCAGGAAGTGGTCGTGACCGCGACGCGCCGCGAAGAGAGTCTCAGCAGGGTGCCGATCAGCGTCACGGCGCTCACCCAGGAGAGCCTCGATGAGCGCGGCATCAAGGACTTCTCCGAAGTCGCGCGCTTCACGCCGGGCATAAACTTCGACACTTCCGGCACCAACAACATCTCGATCCGCGGCATCTCGGGCACCGGTGGTGCCGGCACCACGGGGATCTATCTGGATGACACGCCGATCCAGATGCGCGCGCTTGCCTTCAATCCGGACGAGGCGCTGCCGAAATCCTTCGACATCGACCGGGTGGAGGTGTTGCGTGGCCCGCAGGGAACCCTCTTCGGGGCCGGCTCCGAGGGCGGCACGGTGCGCTACATCACCACCCAGCCTTCGCTCACCAGGAACAGCGTCTACGGTCGCGGCGAGTTCTCCACCACCGAAGGGGGCGGCCAGAGCTACGAGGCAGGAGTCGCCGCCGGCGGTCCCCTGGTCGAGGGAAGCGTCGGGGCGCGCCTGACCATCTGGTACCGCCGTGACGGCGGCTGGATCAACGACATCAATCCGGTGACGCTCGCGCCGGTGCAGCAGAATGCCAACTACGCGGATACCTACCTGGCACGGCTCGCGGTGCTGTGGGCTCCCAATGCGAACTGGCAGATAACCCCGGCGATCTACTATCAGAACGAACGCCGCAACGACATCGACAACTTCTGGCCGCTGTACTCGAACCCGAGCAGCAACAACTTCGTCAATGCCGATCCCTCGCAGCGGCATGTGCCCGACCACTTCACTCTGACTTCGCTCAAAATCCAGGGCGACCTGGGCGCGGCGCAGCTGATTTCCAACACCTCTTATTATGATCGCCGCAACCAGGACGGCTACGAGGGGACGCTGTATAACCTCGGCTTCTACCAGGCCTTCGCATTCCTGCCGCCCTATTCGACCGGCGCGTCATACCCGCTGCTCGACGGCGCGGGTGTCCACCTGCCGGCCGGTGCCATGGATTATCTCTCACCCTCCACGGTCGACAACGGCCAGCAGAACTTCACCCAGGAGATCCGCCTGCAGTCGAGCGATCCGAACGCACGGCTCCTATGGACCACGGGGATCTTCCTGAGCGAGAACCGCCAGACCTACCTCGAGCAGATTCACGACCCATTGCTCAGCGAGTTGCAGAACGCGCTCACCGGGGATCCGAACATCGTCGATGTGTTTGGCGTCGGCTATGACCCGGCCTTCCCCACCGACTCGTACTTTCTGCAGACCCACGCCAAGGACGAGCAGTACGCCCTGTTCGGTGAGGCCACCTATGCGGCCACCGAGCAGCTGAAATTGACCGCTGGCGCGCGCGTTTCGAAGAACAAGTATTCCTTCGATACCTTCACCGGAGGGCCGCAGCTGTTCGGACCCTCGGCGACCGGTTCGGGCAGCAACTCGGAGAACTCTTTCACCCCCAAGTTGAGCGTGCAGTACCAGGCCGACCCGAACAACATGTTCTACACCACGTACGCGAAGGGCTACCGTCCCGGGGGTGCCAACAACCCGCTGCCGTTCGCGGCCTGCTCGACGGATTTCACGAATTTCGGTATTGCAAACTCGCCGACGACTTATAGCTCCGACACCGTCGACAGCTACGAGATCGGCGCCAAGAACAACATCAACAATCGCGTCAAGATCGCCAGCAGCGTCTATTACATCAATTGGAACAACATCCAGCAGGTGGTCGTGCCGCCCATCTGCCAGATCTCCTTCATCTCCAACCTTGGCAAGGCGGTCGCCAAGGGCGTCGATCTGGAGATCGACGCCGCGGTCACTGACGCCCTGACACTCGAGGTCGCGGGAGGTTACACCTCGGCGCGCTACACGCAGGACTCGCGGCTGAGCCCCACCGAGGCCATACCGGTCGTCGCGAACGGCGATGCCATCGTCGGGCAGAGCAGCGAGACGGGTGCTGGGCAGCCGACCGCTCCGCTCACCGTGGCTGCCGGACTCGAGTACCGCTTCAGTCTGGTGGCGCACGAGAGCTTCGTGCGGGTGGACTACGAGTACCACGGCGCCGCGAAGTGGGCGAGCGCCGGACAGGATCCGAACACACTGCAGTTTGACCAGAACAACTACGTGCTTCCCGGCACCTCGTTCACCAGTCTGCGTGCCGGAATGCAGTTCGGCCAATGGTCGCTCGCGGCCTTCTGCGACAACCTGACCAACACGCACGCCATCACCGATTTCAACTGGACGATCAATCCGGGGGATGGCAGCACCCGGCTGCAGCGTGAGTACACCTTCAGGCCGCGCACCATCGGCATCACGGCCATCTTCAGGCAGTAAGGCAGCCGCGCCTCTCAGTACCCGGCGGGCGGGCTTGGCCCGCTCGCCGCCAGCGCGCGTACCACTTCGGCGCGCCTCGCCGCTACGTCGGCGAGCGGCGTATGCCGAAGTCGCGCAACCTCGGTGACCGTGAATGACGGCACTGAGGCTTCTCCGGCAAGGGCGTAGCGCTCGGCCAGCCAGTTGAGGACGGCGGTGAGCTGCTCGTCGGAAAGCGCCGAGTTCGCCGCCCCGGGGACCCGCAGCAGATAGTCGCGTCCGTCGGCTGTGCGCATGAAGCGGTTGAGCGAGCCGGCAAGCGGCGGCACTTTTCCCGGTACACCCTGCGCCTGATCGCCATGACAGCCCTGGCAATAGAGCATGTAGTCCTGCGCCGGGCTCCCCCGGGCCACTGCGATGGCAGCGGTCGCCGCGATCGCGAGCGCCGATCGCAACCATGTCCCGCGCATGCTCAGGGCTCCGCGGGCGCTACGCTCT
This sequence comes from Steroidobacteraceae bacterium, assembly GCA_035295065.1. Classification (GTDB taxonomy): domain Bacteria; phylum Pseudomonadota; class Gammaproteobacteria; order Steroidobacterales; family Steroidobacteraceae; genus 13-2-20CM-66-19. The sequence continues at coordinate 23,366 of DATGJR010000001.1, read as the reverse complement.
TGCGATGCTCGCGCACCGCCGCGCCATCGAGGGCATGAGCGCGCTCGGCGGCGAGCTCGGCGGCCGCGAGCGGCTTCACATCGGCGTCGGCGTGACCGAGGTCAAAGACCACGAAGTTGAGGACCGTCGCGAGAGTCGTGTCGTCGAGTTGGCCGAAGTCGGGCATGCGAAAGTCGTAATGTTTCCCCTCAACCGTGATGTCGCCGAACATGCCGAACAGCACCGTCATGGCGAGCTGCCGTCGCCCCTCAGCGCTCGCGGCATAGCGCGCCGGATAGGAGAGGAGCGGTGGCGCCAGCGAGGGGAGACCGGCACCCGCGGGCCCGTGACACACGGCGCAGTTGGCCTGGAAGGTCGTCGCTCCCGCAGGATATGCGGCTTCTGTCGCACGGGCCCCGTGCGCCGTCACACCCGCAATACACGCCGCCGCGACGGCGGCGTGGCAGCCGCGCCTCATTTGCTGGCGACCCCGAGGATCACCGAGACGCTGCAGTGATAGTTGGAGTCGGCGTTCGCCATGCACCAGTTGAGATCGTTGTTGCGTGAGGGGCGGTAGAGGGGTTTCTCGCCCTCGTTGCGCTCGCAGGAGCAGGCACCGCAGCTGGTCTTACCGCAGCAGTCATTGTAGGAGACGATGTAGTCGCGGCCGTCACCCGGATTGTGGCAGGTGCCGATCCAGGTGATGGGAGAGGAGCTGGTCCCCGGGGGACAGGAGCTGGAGGTGCCCCCGCAGCAGGCGCACAGGTAGCCGTCGATGGCGCAGTATTTCCAGTAATCGCAATTCTCGGGTCCCGATTTCTTTACCTGCGCGTCCGCAGCCTGCGCGCGGCTCGCGCGGTCGATCGGCAGCAGCGGAAGGAGCGCCGCGCCCGTCAGAGCCTGCCCGAGGACGGCGAGGAGGCTGCGCCGCGAGCTGCGGCGTGCCAGCGCGCGCGCGGAGTGTTCGAACAACTGATCGAGCGAGCGCATGCGTACCTTCCGCATCTCAGGGCGTGAGCAGCTGCCAGGGTGTCTGGCCGAGATTCTTCTCGACGTGGCGCACGTGCCCGCTGTCGGCATCGAGGATCGCGAGATCCGCGGCCTCCGTGGCAAGGAACACCAGGGGCGCTGCATCCTGCGATACATTGACCGCCACCACGGGCCGCAGTCCCGCACCTTTCAGCGGCCAGCGTGCCAGGCGCTGGTGCTGAGCGATATCGAAGACCCACAGCTCGGTGCCGCCGTCCTTGTGCGAGCCCTCGCCCCCCCGATGCATGGGCACGTAGAGTTTTCCTGAGGCGAGATGGATCGCGCCTACCTGCTCGCCGCCGGGCCGCCACTGCCCGCGCTCGGAGGCGCTGACCAGGGACCAGGGGGGAGCGAACACCGGCTGTGCCCCCGTCAGGTCGACCTCGTGCGCCTGGCCCAGGAATGAGAGAAACATGAAGCCGCGCGCACTCGGGATGCCTTGCACGAAGACCGGGTCCTTGTCCGGGTCGAAGAACGGCTCGGACATCGAGCGTGAGGCCTCGTGACCCTGAGCGTCGAGAGTCACCGTGAGGAGGCGTCCGCTCTCGCACAGCGATGAGACGCGATTGGGACCTGAAGGGATGGTCAGCACGCAGCCCGCGGTGTCTATCTCGCCGAGCACCGTACCCTTGGCCGGATCGAGCACTCCGAACGAGGCCGCCGGGGTCATGTACGCCACGTAGAGGAAATGACCGTCGCTGCTGTAGGCAACGTTGAAAGGCGTTGGCACCGCCTGCAGCCGCTTCGCCGGCAGCACGATCTCGCGCGTGACCGCGAGAGTCGAGTTGTCGGTAAACTCGACCACGTCGGTGCGGGCGCCGCGACTGCCGCGGGCGAAGTAGGTGGTCGCGACGACCAGTGTGGCGCGGTCCGGCGAGAGGTTGAAGCTCGGCAGGAATCCCCCGTCCACCTGGCCGAGTCGACGATAGGTATCTGCGTCGTAGAGGTGTATGCGTCCGTCGATCTCGTTGCCGAAGGCGTAGTCGACGGCGTAGACCCAGTGCGGGGTGCGCGGCGGCAGCTTCTCGAGGCTCAGATGCTCGGCGGGCAGCGGTGGCTGCGCAGCAGGTGCCGCCGCAAGTGATGCAGGGGAGGCCGGCATGAGGAGGCTCAGCGCGAGGCCCAGCGCCGCCACCCGAGGCGAAAAGGATTGCATGGGCCACCCCCCGAACACCCATCCCGAAGCCGCGCGAAGTCTGGCATATCGGCATGCCTCACGGAAGCTGCGCCCGCTCATGGACGAGGCTCCTCGTTTGACCCTCGCGGCTCGCGTCCCGTAGAGTCGATCGCGCTTACAACCAACACGATTCGATTGGGGGCCAGACGATGCCGCCTGCGTCTTCGCAGTCACTATGGGCTGCGACCGCAGCCGCCGGACCTGCGCTCGCGCCGCTCACGGGTGCGCAGCGCGCCGACGCGGCGGTGATCGGCGCCGGCTATACGGGGCTCTCGGCGGCTCTGCACCTCGGCGCCGCGGGCCGCAGCGTCGTGGTGCTGGAAGCCGCCGCGCCGGGCGAGCGCGCCTCCGGCCTCAACGGCGGACAGGTCATTCCGGGCCTCAAGGCCGACCCGGATGAGCTCGAGGAGCACTTCGGGCCCGAGCGTGGCGCGCGTCTGGTCGCCGCGGCGGGCAGCGGGCCGGATCTGGTCTTCGACCTGATCCGACGCCATGACATCGAGTGCGATGCGCGGCGCAGCGGATGGATCCAGCCGGCGACCTCGGAAGGGGCGCTGCGGCAGCTCGCCGCCCGCGCCGGACAGTGGCTGCGGCGGGGCGCCGCGGTGGAGATGCTGACCGCACGCGCGGTTGCCGAGCTCACCGGCTCGCAACGCTATTGCGGCGGACTGCTCGATCGCCGCGGCGGGACGGTCCAGCCCCTGTCGTACGCACGCGGGCTCGCGCGCGCGGTGCTGAGCGGCGGCGGCCGCATCTTCGAGCGCAGCCCCGCCCGGCAACTGAGCCGCACGGGGCGGGAATGGTGCATCGATGTCCCGGGGGGAACCGTTACCGCACCAACCGTAATTGTCGCGACCAATGCCTACAGCGGTGCGCTCATCGGAGCGCTGCGCCGGAGCATCGTCACCGTTCCGTCGTTTCAGGTGGCCACTGCTGCGCTTTCATCCGCGCTGCGCGCCACGATCCTTCCCGGCGGTCAGGCGGCTTCCGACACCTGGCACCTGCTGCGCTATTTCCGACTGGACGCCGGCGGGCGGCTGGTGCTCGGTGCGCGCGGCACCTTCGGCGCAGAGCCGGGACCGGCTTCGTGCCGTTACCACTACCGCGCCGTTCATGAGCTCTTTCCGCAGCTTGCCGGCGTGGCTTTCGAGTACCACTGGGGGGGGCTCGTCGCGATGACGCGCGATCACCTGCCGCATCTGCACGAGCTCGCGCCGGGACTGCTCGCCGGCCTCGGCTACAACGGGCGTGGCGTCGCGATGGCGACTCTCATGGGGCGGCTGCTGGCACAACGCGCTCTCGGCATGTCCGATGCCGAGCTGGCCTTCCCGGTAACCCCGTTGCGGCCGATTCCCTTCCACGGCGGAGCTAGCCTCGCAGCGCGCGTCGCCATCCAGTATCTTCGAACCGTGGACCTGGTGACGCGGGCTCGCGACAGGCTGCGCAGGAGACCCTCTTGAACCTAACGCAAGCGGTAGTGGTCGCGCTGTTGCTGGTGAACGTCGCGTTCGTCATCGGCTGGGTGCTGGCGGCGCGGCGGCACGGGCTCCGGGGAGTCCCGCAGCTGGCTGACGCCGGCATCGGCGCCCTGACTACGTTCCTCGATACCCTCGGCATCGGATCCTTCGCCCCGACGACCGCGCTGCTGAAGTTTCGCGGCAAGGTTGCCGACGAGCTGATCCCCGGCACGCTCAACGTCGGGCTGAACGCCGCGGCCCTCATCGAGACCTTGCTGCTGATCGGCCTGGTCAATGTCGATCCGGCGCTTTTGGCCGCCATGGTGGCGAGCTCCGCATTCGGCGCGTGGCTCGGCTCCGGGATCGTGAGTCGCATGCCGCGCCGCTCCATCCAGCTCTTCATGGGCGCTGCACTGCTGATCGCCGCCACGTTCTTTGCGATGACCAACCTCGGTGCATTTCCCGCCTTCGGGACCGCGCTGACGCTCGCGGGCTGGAAGTTCCCTTTCGCCGTGGCGATGAGCTTCGTGCTCGGCGCGCTGATGTGTGTCGGCATCGGCAACTACGCGCCGCTCACGATCCTGCTGTCGCTCCTGGGCCTGGCCCCGATCGGGGCCTACCCCATCATGATGGCGAGCGACGGGCTGCTGCAGCCGGTGGCGAGTCTCGGCTTTTTCCGCTCGGGCCGCTTCTCGCACACCGCTTCACTCGGGCTGACGCTGGGGAGCTTCGTCGGAGTGCCGCTGGCGTACAGCATCATCAAATACGTCCTGCAACGGCCGGACGGTGTGAAGCTGATTCGCTGGCTCGTCACCGCAGTGGTGGTCTATTCCGCGGTGGCGATGCTGCGCTCGGCGCGGCGCGAGCGTGTGGCGGCGCGCGCCGCGGCCGCCGTGTCCCGCTGAGGCGGCCGGCGAAGCGCAGGGAACGGCACGGAATCCGTTGCGCACCGGATTCCGGCCGACGGGCGCGTTAGGGGTGACGCCCGGTTTTGAACCCGCTCAACCGACGGTCCAGCCCATGCGCACCGCTGCGAGGTACGTGCCCACGACGGGCCGGTTCACGCTTCGCGGCGCGAGGTGCCGGTGGGTGCATGCGGCCAACGTTGGTCGGGCCGCGGTGTACGCGCCCGCTACGATGGCGCCGAACGCCAGATTGACGAGCAGGGATCCGAAGATCGCCCAACCCGCGAGCCTCATGGTGTCCTCCTCCCGGCTTGACCTTCCTTCCCTATGAGACACCCTGGCGCCCGGAGGTTTGAAGCGCAGGGGGGCGGATTCGTCCTCGCGGGCAACGGATTCGTCCCCGGGCCCCGGATGTTACGATCGTGTGAGCGGGAACGCCGATGTCGAAGCTGCACGAAGTAGAGATTCACCGCCTGCGACCCACGCAGATCACGGTCGGCCTGATCGAGGTCCACGACAAGCGCGCCAGGCTCGAGTCCCTGAAGAAGCACGAGCAGAAGGAGTTCCTTCTCGCCCACGCGATTCCCGCGGTCTGGGGGCCGGACGGCAAGCTCTACATCACCGACCACCACCACCTGGGAAGGGCGTGCGAGGAGGCGGGCATCGACACGGGCTTTTTCATGGTCGAGGAGGACTTCTCGAAGCTGCCGATCGCGCAGTTCTGGCCGAGGATGAGCGCCTCCCACTGGGCGCATCCGATCGACCAGCACGGGCAGCAACGCTCCTTCGAGCTGATCCCCGATCACCTCACGAAGCTCATCGATGATCCGTACCGCTCGCTCGCGGGCTACGTGCGCGATGCAGGTGGCTACGAGAAGTCCCCGGGCGCTTTCTGCGAATTCCTCTGGGCGGATTTTCTTCCGCCCGCGGGTATCGATCGGCCCGACGCGCGCAGATTTTCTGGCGGCAGTCGGCTGCGCCCTGAAGCTCGCTGCATCGACCGCGGCAGCGTCCCTTCCTGGCTACAAGGGTCCGGCGAAAGACTGAGTCGCTGAGCGGCGCACGGCCAGCCCGGCGGTCGGTCGCTTGTCGTCTGCATAGGCCTTCCGGCGCATGACTCGGTCCGCCTGTCCGCAAGAATCAGACCGTAGGCTGCGACAGAGCCTTGGGTAGCGCTCTTAGGGAGAGGCTCCGATGAGCACTGTTCGGCTACGGCCGCTGACACAGGTCGCCCCATTGGATGGACTGAACGGGAAGCGAGCTTCATGACGCTCCTGGAGCAGAGAGCCCTTGGGAGGCCGGTTCTGGTGTTGGTGCTGGCGTGTCTCGGGGGGTGCTCCCCGAACGGGCCCCCCGTGTCGACGAGGACGCAGCTCGTCATCGAAACTGCCTCCGCGTCGCTTCCGCGCGGGGCTGTGGGCACGGTCTACTTCTTCACACTCAGTGCGAGCGGGGGTACGACGCCCTACACCTGGGCATTGGTGCAGGGCTCACAGCCGCCGGGCCTGTCGTTCGACCCTGCAACGGCGACGCTGAGCGGTACCCCGACCTCCAGCGTCTCATCCGACTCTCTGACCTTCACGGTGACTGACTCTGGCGGTCCCTCCCAGACCGCGAGCGTCACGCTGGCACTGACGATCGCGCCTGCACCGCTGGTCATCACGACGAGCTCCATGCCGGCGGGCATGGTGGGCCAGGCGTACTCGGCGACGCTGGCGGCGAGCGGGGGCACCGGTCCTTACGCCTGGATGCTGACGAGCGGCACCCTTTCAGGGGGTCTCACACTCGACGCCTCGAGCGGGGCGATCACCGGCACGCCGACCGCGAGCGCCTCAGGGGTACAGCTCGCCTTCAAAGTGACCGACTCGGGGAGTCCCTCCCAGACCGCGAGCGTCACGCTAGCACTGACGATCGCGCCTGCACCGCTGGTCGTCACAACGAGCTCCCTCCCGGCGGGCAAGGTAGGCCAGGCGTACTCGGCGATGCTGGCGGCGAGCGGCGGCACGACGCCCTACAGCTGGACGCGGACCGGCGGCGCCCTCCCAGCCGGGCTGTCGCTGAGCCCTCCGGGCGTAATCAGTGGCACGCCGACGGCGCCAGTCAATGCCACGCCGCTCACCTTCAAGGTCACCGACTCTGGCAGCCCGACGCAGTCGGCGAGTGTCAGTGTCACGCTCACAATCGGCGCGGGCACGACGGTCACGGTGGCGGTCTCGCCCGCTCGCGCCGCTCTTACCGTCACACAGAAGCTAACCGTCGTGGCGACCACGAGCGACCCCGCTGGAGTCACATGGAGCGTGAGCCCGGGCGGCTCGGGCGGCTCGTTCAACCCGGCGAGCAGCGTGAGCGGCGCGAATGTTGCCTTCACCGCCCCGTCCTCGGGAGGTGTCTACACCGTCACCGCGACCAGCGTCACGAACACGACCGTGAGCGCTTCCTTCACGGCGGGCGTTACCGATCTGGCAGGTGTCTATACCTGGCACCATGACCTGGCACGTGACGGCGCCAACACACATGAGTATGCGTTGACGAGCGCCAACGTCGGCACGTCGACCTTCGGCAAGTTGTTTTCCTGTACGGTGGACGGCGCGGTCTACGCACAGCCCTTGTGGATGGCCAACCTGACCGTGAATGGAGCAATGCACAACGTCGTCTTCGTGGCCACCGAGCACGACAGCCTGTTTGCCTTTGACGCCGACGCCACTTCCTGCGTCCAGCTCTGGCAGGTCAGTCTCATCGGCACCAACCACGGTGGCACGGCCGGCGAGGTGACGGTGCCGGATGGCACCAGCGGCTATCTGGTGGGCTCAGGCCTCGGCGACATTACGCCCGAGGTGGGAGTCACCGGCACTCCGGTGATCGACCCGACGACCCATACGCTCTACGTGGTCTCCAAGTCGGTGAGTGCGGCCGGCACGACGTTCTACCAGCGTTTGCACGCGGTCGACATCACGACCGGCAATGAGAGGACAGGCTCTCCGGTTGCCATCTCCGCCACCTTTCCGGGCGCGGGTGACGGGGGGTCGACTGTTACCTTCAGCCCGCGGCAGCAGAATCAGCGCGCGGGACTGGCGCTCGTTAACGGCACGATCTACATCGCGTGGGGCTCGCACGAGGACAATCCGCCGTACTACGGCTGGATCATCGGCTATACCTACAACGGCAGCAGCTTCAGGCAGAGCGCGGTGCTCAATGTCACTCCCAACCTCGGTTCCGGCGGGATCTGGATGACCGGGGGTGCCCCTTCGGCAGATTCCAACAACCACCTGTATGTGATCACGGCCAACGGCGATTTCGACGTCACCAACAGCAGCGGTCCTACGAACGACTACGGCGACTCCTTCCTGCAGCTCGGTGGAAACCTCACCGTTCTCAGCTACTTCACGCCCTCGGACCAGGCGAGCGACAGCGCCAACGATATGGACTTTGGCTCGGGCGGCTCCGCAGTGGTGCTCAACGTCACCTCGGGCGCGCCGCAGCATCTGCTGGTCGGCGGCGGTAAGGACGGGACGCTCTATCTGCTGAATGGCGACAATATGGGCGGTTACGGCGACACCAAGGCGCGCCAGCACTTCAGCCTCGGAAACGCCATCTTTTCGACCAGCGCTTTCTGGAACGACACACTATACGTCGCGCCCACAGGCGGCCGTCTGAGCGCCTTCGCGCTCAACACTGCTACCTACCTGCTCAACACCACTCCGGCCTCGGAGTCGTCCGCGACTTTCGGCTGGCCGGGTGCAACGCCGTCGATATCCGCGAGCGGGCCCGGCAGCGACGGGATCGTGTGGGCGCTCGATACCCACAATTACTGCACCAACCAGTCGAGCGGCTGCGGCCCGGCGGTGCTGCATGCCTACGATGCCGGCAATCTCGGGAGCGAACTCTGGAACAGCAGCATGCTGGGCGCGGACGCTGCCGGTTACGCCGTGAAGTTCACCGTTCCCACGATCGCCAACGGCAAGGTCTACGTCGGTGACCGAGGCAACAACACGGGCGGCGGTTACGCCTCGACCAGCGCCTCGGGGCAGCTCGATGTCTACGGGCTCAAGCCCAACTGATCAAGCTACAAAGGTCGCGCGCAAGCCTGACCGTAGCGGGAGCGCATGGGCCGGCAGGATCCAACACCGGACAGTCAATAGGCTGTCCGGCTCATGAATTCTGCTGCCTCATCGCAGGAATGAGAACGCTGCGCAGCGGCGAGACTGGGAAACAGGATTCCCGGTCCTTCCCTCTGGCGTGCGTTGGAGGCCTCGGTGAGCCATGTTGCAGTAAGAGCTCTGACCCGTCTGGCCCCGTTGGATGGGCTGCGTGGCCTCGCCATCCTTGCCGTCCTCTTCCACAACTGCGTTGACGCGACATACGGAGCAACCGATCCGCTGGCACGCGTCCTGACACGTCTTGCGGGCCCCGGTTGGATCGGGGTGCAGCTGTTTTTCGCTCTGTCAGGATTCCTCATCGTAGGCGAGTTGCTGGATCATCGCGGGGCGCCCAACTATCTGCGTGCGTTCTACGCACGGCGCGCGCTGCGCATTCTGCCTCTCTACTATTCGACCCTGGCGCTGGTAGCGGTCTTGAGTGCGCTGCTCGCGATGCCGGGGGTGGCGGCTTATTTGCGAGACGATGGCTGGCAACTGGGCCTGTTCGTCAATAACTTCTCGCGGCCACCGCCAGGCGGCTTTGCCCACTTCTGGTCGCTAGCCGTAGAAATTCAGTTCTACGCACTCGCGCCCTGGGTCGTGTGGCGGATCCGGGCGCCGCGGCTTGCGCTTGCATGCATATGCGTTGCGCTCGGTGCTCTCGTGGTTCGAACGACGTGCGCCGCGGCAGGAGCCGACACCTGGACCCTCTACACCGGCACCATCTTTCGGCTCGATGCGCTGGCACTGGGTGCCGCGGGTGCGTGCTTCGTTCGAATCGAGTCGGTAGCGAATCTCCTGCGCAAGCACGGCACAACCGGGGTGGTGCTGGCTGGCGTCATCCTCCTGCTCGGAGGTGCCGCGACTCACTCGTATAGCTATTCGGGCTTCGCCTGCGAAAGCTATGGCTATACGCTCGCCGCGTTGGCCTGTGCTCTGGTCGTCGTCTGCGCCGGCGCTGCGCGTACGAATGGCGGGCCGCAGCAACCCTGGATCCGGTGGCTGAGCGTCCCACCGCTGCGGCTCGTCGGCCGCTACAGTTTTGGCATCTATCTGTTCCACGGTTTGCTGAATCATCTTGCGGGCGTGCCACTGGCGCGACATTTCTTCCGCACACCCCTCTCCGGAGAGATGATTCTTGGGTATTGCGCCGCGATATTCACAGCGAGCTTCACACTCGCGGCTTTGAGTTTCGAGTTTTTTGAGAGCAGGTTCCTGAAGCTCAAACCTCGTTTCGAGCCTCGTCCGGCGCCGATCGATTCGGCGCCCACGAGGGCGAGCACCGGACTGACATCCACCCTGGCCAAGACCTGAGCGGCGGGCTGGTAGAATGGCTCGAGCCACGCGCTGGAGAGGTGGCAGAGCGGTTGATTGCACCGGTCTTGAAAACCGGAGGGTCCGCAAGGGCCTCGTGGGTTCGAATCCCACCCTCTCCGCCACGACCTCTGTGGCCGGTTACCGAACGGCGAGCGAATAGCCAGTCGCCGACTTGGCGATGTCGTAGACGCCGAAATCGCAGCTGAACACACTCCAGGCCTCGCTGGTGTCGGCGGCATTGGTCGTGGAGGTCCAGTAATACTGCAACTCCGGCATCGCGCTGAAGATGGCCGGCTGGGTTGGAATCGCGCTCGGAAAGGCGCTCACGAACGTCTCGTTGAAGTACAGGGCGTGGTTGTTCTGGCCACGGTCCTGGAGACTTTGCATCTCACGGCGATTGGGCATGCGCCACTGGCCTGGAGTGGATCCGTCCCGCAGTCCGCACTGTCCGTTGGCGAGCTGGCCGACGTCGGCGAGCGCCCCGGTCCAGGTGTCGTGGATGCAGTCGGCCTGCTTGAGCCATATGAGACCGGTGACCGTGTCGGTGATGGTACCGTCGCCATTGTCGATCATGCGCGACTGCGGGAGCGCGGCGCCCATGGCGAGACTGCCGTCATCGCGCGGTGCGAATGGCTCGATGGAGCCGGTCGCGGCGAGCGTCACAGCCGCGCCGCTCGTGCCTTTGACGGCCCAGATGCCATTGAGCGCACTCGCCATGAGATTGTTGCCATTGGCATCGTTGCCGTTGATGTAGCGGCCGTCCGAGAGGCGAATCGCCCAGGCGCTGCCGGTCGCCGCGCCTTCGCCCGACCAATAAGGAGTCGAGGTCCAGTAAACGCTGCCCGAGGCCGTGGCGGGGACGTTGGCGAATGGCCCGGAGACGGCGGGTGCGCTGGCTGCGGCGTCAATGAGGCTTTCGAGCTCGATCAGGTTCGGCAGCCGCCATTGCCCGGCGGCGGAGCCGTCGGTGAGGCCACATTGCCCGCTGGCCAGCTGGTTGGCATCTGCCACGGCGTTCGCCCAGCTCGCGGGCGCAAAGCAGGCGGCATTCTTCAGCCACACGAGTCCCGTCAGCTGGTCGGTGACCGTACCGTCGCCGTTATCGTTGAAGCGCGTGCCGGGCCACGGGACGCCCTGTGCGAGCGCTGCATCGTCCCCCGCGGCATAGCTGACCGTCTGGCCCGTGGCCGCGAGCCGTACCAGGGGGTGCGCGCCGCTGTAGGCGACGAAATCGGCGTTCGACTGCGAGTCGCCTGCGAGCGAGGTGAAGGTAATGACACTGAAGTTGATCGGGGCGCCGGTGTTGTTGTCCGGGTTGGTGAACGCGCCGTTGTAGCCGCCGCGAGTCACGGCATCGCCGCTCGCGACGTTCCACCCGTATGCCTGTACGCCCCACTGCAGGTTTGCGTGGTTGCCGGTCGGATCGTCGGCGAGAGCAGGTGCCAGCGAGTAGCCGGCCTTGTAGGCGAAGAAGTTGAAGACGGCGAGGCAGTTGTCGGTGCAGGAGACATCCAGACCACTGAAGCGGTAGTTGCCGGAGGCATCCGTGAGCGCCGTGGCTACGACGTTGTTGGAATTGGTCGAGTAGGCAACGACCGTGGCCCCGGCGAGCGGGGTGCCCTGGGAGGTGACCTTGCCAGACACGGAGGTGCTCGGAGGGGGGATGGCGGGCGTAGTGTCGCCGCCGCTGCCGCCGCCTCCGCCGCAGGCGGTGACGAAGAGGGTGGTCAGGGCACAGATGAGGCCAATAGGGCGCATCGCGTAGCTCCGCTTCGGAACGCTGAGCGGGGATCGGCCGGGCGCCTCCGGCCTGAAGTGCGCGATCGCGTGGACGTGATGCAGTTCGCGTGGTTATGTAATTCGAAACTGCGTCAGTCGCGCGATGGATATCAGAGGAAGCGCTGCAGCCAGTCGATCCAGCGCTGATAGACGTCCATCTGTCGCACCGGGTCGCCGGGGAAATGCCCACCGCTCGGAATGGCGTAGAACTCCGTGGTCACGTGGTTGTCCATCAACGCCCGGTAGAGTCCGTAGGATTGGGTGATGGGTACGCGAAAGTCGCCGGTGTTGCAGAGGATGAGCGTCGGTGCCCTTATCTTCGTCATCGCGCTCGAGGGTGACTGGCGGCGATTCACCTCCATCCCGTCTCCGATGTAGGGCGATGCGCCCGTGCCTTCCGGTACGGTGACGTTGCCGTCGGACAGGTCGTACATCTCGATCCAGTCGGTGACCGCGGCCCCGGCGACTGCCGCCTTCCACACGGGGTAATGTCCTGCGAGCCAGGTGGTCATGAAGCCGCCGTAGGACCAGCCGCTGACGGCCATGTGGCCCGGATCGATGAGGCCGCGGCTCTTGAGGTAATCGACGCCTGACATCACGTCCTCGCCGGGCCCCTGGCCGGCGTCACGATAGATCGAGGCGTAAAACGCATTACCGCGGTTGTCGCTGCCGCGGTAGTTCGGCTCGAACACGAACCAGCCGTGGGTGGCGAGCAACTGGGGCAGGAGGCTGAAGCGCTCGCGCGAAGATGAGTTGGGTCCGCCATGAATCAGGAGAACGAGCGGATACGCGTGTCCTTCGTGGTAGTCGGCCGGCCAGGTCAGCAGGCCGTCGAGCGGCAGTCCCTGGGGACCCTTCCAGCTGATGGTCTCACTGCGCGCCAGCGTGAGGTCGGAGAGCGAGGCGTTCTCGTGCGTGAGCAATCTGGCCTGACCCCCGTGCGGGGGAATCAGGTACAGCTCGTAGGGGTCGGTCTTCGTTTGACCCACGAACACGATTTCCCCGCGGGATCCAACATCGAGATCCAGCCAGTAGGCGTTGTTCGGCATGATGCCCTCGAGCTCGATCCGTGCGGAGCTGCCGTCGAGTCCGAGGCGCCACAGTCCCACGGTCGTCGCGGTGTTGCCGCCGACGAGCAGCGACTTTCCATCCGGCAGCCACCAGGTTCCGAAGAGATTGGCGTCGAGCCGAGTGCTGAGATCGTGACCGGCGCCGCCGGAGAACGGGGCGAGCCACACGTCCTGAAACTCCCAGGCATGTGCATCGCGGTTGCGCCAGTAGGCAACCTTGGTTCCGTCCGGCGACAGCTTGGGATATCCCTCGAGCGTCGTGTCGCCCGTCAGCGAGCGAATCGCACCGCTCGCGACCTCCAGGACCTGTACACGCGCGCGCAGCTGATCGCCCGTGGAAGGCGTCTCCTGCCGCACGATCAGGATGCTCTTGCCGTCCTTCGACCACATGATGGGCGAGGAGGGCGGTCCCGGAGGCAGGCTCGACGGGAGCGACCACGTGCCGCTGGTCAGACGCTTCGCGTCACCGCCGTGTGCGGAGATGAGCCAGAGGTGTGTGGGGCGGACGGCTTCCGAGATGGTGAAATCGTCGTTACCGACGCGGAAAGCGTTGCGGAACTTCTCCTCGCCCTTGAGATCGGGCTTGGGATCGGCGATCGCATAGGCGATGGTGGCACCGTCCGGGCTCCACGCGAATTGCGAGACACCGTCCTTGGCCTTGGTGAGCTGCAGCGCATCCCCGCCGCTCATCGGCAGCACGAAGACCTGTCCGACCTTGGCCGAGTCCGGTGCGATGAAAGCGATCCGGTCGCCCGTCGGTGACCAGCGCGGCGAGCCCGCATGGTGACGGTCGCGCGTCAGCGGCCGGACGCGCCCGTCCGGCATATCGACCAGCACGACCTCTGTGTAGAACTCGTCGCTCTCGAGATCGGCGCGCCCCTCGACCATTGCGACCGTGCGGCCGTCGGGTGACAGCTGTGGATCGGACAGGTGTACCTGGCGGATGAGGTCGCGCACGCTCGGAGCCTGCGCGGCGGGTGCAAGGCTCGCGCAAGCCCACAAAGCGACGGCCGCTGCGGCAGTTTTGCCGGCTGCTTTCATGATGGATCCCCCTCGGGGCGGTGTTCTTTTCCGGCCACTATAAAATACGCCGGCGGTTGCCGCGAATCAGGGCGTGAGGATCAGCACATCGGTGGTCACGGCGTCCACCGCGGCCTGCGAGAACCTGCCATGGCGACCCGGATGAGACGCATCACCTATAATCTCCCCATGCCGCGGGGGTCAGTCGTTTCGCTATTGCTCTCCTGCGCCGCCGCGGTCGTTCCGGCAAGCGTCGCCTTCGGCGCCCCACCGGTGGAGCCCGAGGACGGCCAGTGGACCATGCCGGGCAAGAACTACTCCGCGACCCGCTACAGCGGTCTCGACAAGATCAATCGCAGCAACGCCCGCTCGCTCCATCCGGTGTGGACCTTCTCCACCGGCGTGCTCGCTGGCCACGAGGGCCAGCCGCTGGTGGTGGGCGACACCATGTACGTCGTCACTCCGTGGCCGAACGTGCTGTACGCCTTCGATCTTTCAAAAGAGGGATACCCGCTGCGCTGGAAATATCGGCCGGACGTGAGCTCGAACGCACTCGGGGTCGCCTGCTGCGATGCCGTGAATCGTGGTGCGTTCTACATGAACGGCGTGATCGTCTACAACCTGCTCGATGGTCACACGGTCGCCATCGATGCGCACTCGGGGCGCGAGCTGTGGAAGACCGCGATTGCTGACATGGGGAGCGGGGAGACCGTGACCATGGCGCCGCTCGTGGTCGGCGAGCGCGTTATCGTTGGCGCCTCCGGGGGCGAGTTCGGCATCTTCGGATGGCTGAAAGGTCTCGATCTCAAGACCGGGGGCGTGGCGTGGACGGGGCACAACATGGGTCCCGATGCCGACATGCTGATCCATGCCGGGACCTTCAAGCCTGCCTACGCCGTGCCGCCGGACGAGGGCGCCCACAGCTGGGGGAACGACAGCTGGAAAACGGGCGGCGCACCCGTATGGGGGTGGCTCTCCTACGACCCGCAGCTCGATCTCGTCTACTACGGAACGGGAAACGCGGCGCCCTACAACTCCGAGCAGCGCCCCGGTGATAACAAGTGGAGCGCCAGCGTGCTCGCACGGCGGCCGGGTACGGGCGAGCTCATGTGGGCCTATCAGTTCACGCCCCACGATGGCTGGGACTACGACGCCACGGGCGCGATGGTGCTCGCGGATCTCAACATCGGCGGCAAGACCGCGCAGGCCCTGGTGCACTTCGACAAGAACGGCTTCGCCTATACCCTCGACCGGACCAGCGGCAAGGTCCTCCTCGCCGCGCCCTTCGTCAACGTCAACTGGGCGAAGTCCGTCGATCTCGCCACCGGTCGACCGAGCATCGACCCGACGAAGCAGACCGGCGTATCGAAGGGCAACGTGAAGGGCATCTGTCCGTGCCTCGAGGGCGGCGTGAGCCCCAACTCGCCGCCGGCGTACTCGCCGCGCACTCATCTTTTCTATACCTCGACCAACAACCTGTGCATGGACTACGAGGCAGGCCACGTGAGTTATCTGCGGGGCACGCCGTACATGGGAATCAACAGCCCGTATCAGGCGGGGGCCGGCGGCTACATGGGCTCCTTCATCGCCTGGGATGCTGCGAGCGGCCGCAAGGTATGGGAGGACAAGGAGCGCTATCCGAACTGGAGCGGCGCGCTGGTTACGGCCGGCGATGTCGCTTTCTATGGGACGCTGGACGGGTGGTTCAAAGCGGTCGATGCCCGCACGGGGGCCGAGCTCTCGAAGTTCAAGGTGGGCTCCGGGGTCGTCGGCAATCCGATCTCGTTTCGTGGCCCCGACGGAAAACAGTACGTGGCGGTGTATGCGGGCATCGGCGGCGACTGGGCGCTCCTGGTGGGCGACACGCGCTCCGATGATCCGCGCGACATCCGGCTGCCGGCGGACTATATGAAGGACATCGCGCGCCACACGAGCCAGGGCGGCATCATCTGGATTTTCGGACTGTGAGGGGAGGCGCTCGCATCGGCGGTGGAAGCGCCCGCCGGGGCGCACTGGGGGGATGTGCGCTCCTCGGCGTCGCGGCGCTTGGCGGCTGTGCGCGTACCAGCGCTCCACCGGGTGCGACCGCTGCCGCGACCCCGCCCGCAATCGCCTACGAAGCACATCTGGCCGCGGGGGGCTCGATGCCTCCGGGTGGCGTGCTGCGCAACCCCCACGCCGGCGATGCCGCGGTAGCGAAAAACGGCGCGTTGCTCTTTACGACGATGAACTGCGACGGCTGCCACGGGACCGATGCCGCCGGCTTCGTGGCTCCCAATCTCGGCGCCGGTCGCTGGCGCTACGGCGGCGCGGATGGGGAGATCTTCAGCTCCATTTACTACGGACGCCCGAAGGGAATGCCCGCCTTCGGCGGGACACTGGGACCTGAGGGCGTGTGGACCCTGGTCACGTACCTGCGCACGCTCGCGCCGCCGACCGATATGCCAACCGAGTCCTGGGAGAAGCCATAGTCGGCCGGGGCGCAGCCGCGTTCGCGCTGGCGGGCTTGCTGGCGAGCGCAACCGCGGACTATCCACAGCCGCCGCAGGTGCTGTTCGGCGATCTTTTCGTCGCGGTCCAGATGGCGGCCATCTACGGCGACGGCAAGACCTTCGTCGACGAGGTGCCTGATGCGGCGCCGCAGGTGATTCTCGCCGAGTACCACGCGGCGCATCCGGAATCTCCCGCAGCGCTCAAGCGCTTCACCGACGCGCATTTCTCGCTCCCCGCCCTGCCGGCGCCCGTCGTGGCAACCTCCACGCAAACCACGCTCGTCGAGCACATCGATGGCCTGTGGCCTCAGCTGACGCGCACCACCCCCACCGCGCCCCCATGGTCCTCGCTCCTGCCGCTGCCGAAGCCCTACGTGGTTCCCGGAGGCCGCTTTCGTGAGATCTACTACTGGGACTCCTACTTCACGATGCTGGGACTCCTGCAGAGCGGTCGAGGCGATCTCGTCCAGGACATGGTGGAAGATTTCGCGCACCTCATCGACAGCTACGGCCACATCCCGAATGGAACGCGCACCTACTACCTGAGCCGCTCGCAGCCGCCGTTCTTCTTCGCCATGGTGGGCCTGCTTCCCGGGGGCGAGGAGGCCGCGTACGCGCGCTACCTGCCGCAGCTCAAGCGCGAGTACGAGTTCTGGATGGAGGGAGCAGGGCAGCTCAAGGCGGGCGATGCGCACCGTCGCGTGGTCGCACTCCCCGATGGATCGATCCTCAACCGTTACTGGGACGATCGCGATACGCCGCGCGATGAGTCCTACCGCGACGATGTCGAGCTCGCGCGCGCGAGCGGTCGCCCGCCGGGCGAAGTCTTTCGCGACATTCGCGCCGCCGCCGAGAGCGGCTGGGACTTCAGCTCCCGCTGGTTCGCCGACGCGCGCACCAAGCCGACCATCGACACGACGGATATCATACCGGTAGACCTCAACAGCCTCCTCTATGGACTCGAGAATTCGATCGCGCGCGGCTGTGAGCGCAGTGGCGATCGCGCCTGCGCTGCCGATTTCCGCCGGCGCGCCGCGCAGCGCCGCGCCGCCATCGACCGCTGGCTGTGGGATGGCGATTCGGGCGTCTACTTCGACTATCTCTGGACGCAGCACGCCAGCCTCAAGCGGTTGTCGGCGGCGACGCTTTATCCGCTCTTTGCCGGTTGTGCCTCGAAGCCTCAGGCGAGGAGCGTCGGCGTGGCAGTCGAGCGCACGCTCCTCAAGGCCGGCGGCATCGTCACCACCCCGCTCAGCACCGGCGAGCAATGGGACGCACCCAACGGGTGGGCGCCCTTGCAGTGGATCGGCATTGCGGGTCTCAATCGCTACGGCGAGCGGGCACTGGCCGGATCCGTCGCCTGCCGCTGGCTGCACAATGTGCGGCGGGTCTATGCCGAGAGTCACAAGCTGGTCGAGAAGTACGACGTCGTCAGCGAACGCAGCGGCGGCGGGGGAGAGTATCCGCTGCAGGACGGCTTCGGTTGGACCAACGGCGTTACGCGGCGACTCGTGGCACTCTATCCGAACGAGGCTCGCGCACGGCAGTGCGGGCAGAGGTGATACGCATGAGCGGGCGGCACGCGGGAACGATAACGGCAGCGCTGGCGGCGCTCATCGGCGCTGGGTCGCTTGCGGGAGCCAGTGTGGATAAGAACTCTCACCCAACCGCCACCGATGCCTACCTGTGGCTCGAGGATGTCCACGGCGCAAAGGCTCTGGAATGGGTCAAGGCGCAGAACGCCAGGTCGACCGCGGTGCTGCAGGCCGATCCCGACTACCAGAAGGACTACGAGGCGATCCTCAAGGTGCTGGACGCGACCGATCGCATTCCTTACGTCGACCTCGACCATCAGTACGTCTTCAACTTCTGGCAGGACGCGGGGCACCCCAAGGGGCTCTGGCGGCGCACCACCATTGCCGACTACGCCAACACAGCGCCCGCGTGGGAGATCCTTCTCGATCTCGACAAGCTCGCCCACGATGAGCACGAGAACTGGGTTTGGAAAGGATCGGACTGCACTCCCTCACTCAAGCGCTGCCTCCTGACCCTCTCGCGCGGCGGAGGCGATGCGGCGGTGGTGCGCGAGTTCGATCTGGCTGCGAGGTCGTTCGTGAAGGACGGCTTCGAGCTGGCCGAGGCGAAGTCGCAGATCACCTGGCTCGATGAAGACACCGTGGTGTTCGGAACCGACTTCGGTCCGGGCTCCATGACATCCTCGGGCTATCCGCGCATCGTCAAGCTCTGGAAGCGCGGTGAGCCGATGGCGAGTGCCCGCACGGTGTATGAGGGCGCGCAGAGCGACGTCGCTTCCGGGGCGGCGGTGTTTCACAACCCCGCCGGCACGATTGCGGTGATTCAGCGCGCGGTCACCTTCTTCACGGCCGAGTATTACTGGCTCGCTCCCGATGGTGCGACACGCAAACTGCCGCTCCCCCTCGGCGCCGACCTGAAAGGCGCGCAAGGGCAGGATCTCCTCTTTACGCTACGGGAGGATTGGAGCCCGCCGCCCGAGATCGCGGCCGGCCGCGCGAATTCAGGGGTCATCGGGAAGGGGGCCCTGATCGCCTGCCGGTTCAAGGTCGGTCCCGACTCCGTGCGGGGAGAGGTCCGGACGATTTACACGCCCGACCCGCACAGTGCGATCGATGAGGTAGTCGCAGGTCGTGACGCGGTGTATGTGTCGATCAATCACGACGTCACCGGCAGCATTCATGTGTTTCGTCCCGGCGCGAGCGGTGGATGGAGTGAGACCACTGCGGCCCTTCCCGCCCGAGGCTCGACCCACGTCGTCTCGGCGAATACCTGGGGACCGGAGGCGCAGTTCCGCTTTGAGAGCTACACGACGCCCACGACCCTGTACGCGAGTTCCGCCGATGGCACGCTGGTGCCGATCAAAGCGCTTCCGGCGCGTTTCGACTCTACGGACCTCGAGACCGAGCAGTTCTTTGCGACCTCGAAGGACGGTACCCGAGTGCCTTACTTCGTGACGCGCTCGGTCAAGCTCGCCGGTCCCGCGCCGACCGTGCTCTACGGCTACGGCGGGTTCGAGATTTCACTGACCCCGAGCTACTCGGCGAACTTCGGCATGCTGTGGTTGACGCGGGGCGGGGTATACGTGGTCGCCAACATCCGCGGCGGCGGGGAGTACGGGCCGGCGTGGCACCAGGCGGCGCTCCTCGAGAACCGCCAGAAGGCTTACGACGACTTCCAGGCGGTTGCCGCCGATCTGGTGACCCGTGGCATCACCACGGCAAAACAGCTCGGCATCATGGGCGGATCGAACGGCGGGCTCCTGGTGAGCGCCAACATGGTGGAGCGGCCGGAGCTCTTCGGCGCGGTGGTCTGTCAGGTACCGCTCATCGACATGATCCGCTACACGCAGATCGGCGCGGGTGCGTCCTGGGAGGCCGAGTATGGCGACCCTGCCAGGGCCGCCGACCGCGCCTGGCTCATGAAGTACTCGCCCTACCAGAACGTGAAGAAGGGGCGGCACTACCCGCCGGTCCTGTTCGTCACGGCGACCAGCGACGATCGCGTGACTCCGGTCCATGCGCGCAAAATGGCGGCGCGCATGGAAGCGCAGGGCCACAACGTGCTCTTTTTCGAGAACACGGACGGCGGGCACGCGGCGGCGGCCGATCACCGCCAGGCCGCAGAGATGTGGGCATTGAGCTTCGTCTATCTCAAGCAGCAGCTCCACGGAGGTTGACCCGGCCGTGGGTGCGCTCGCCGCAGTTCAGGTGCTGCGAGCGGCCGAGCGAGCTGCGGTCGCCTGGAGAAATGGCGGCGGCATCACGCGTCAGGTCGCGGTATCACCGCCGGAAAGCGCGATCGCGGACTTCGACTGGCGTGTCAGCATCGCAGAGATCGCAGCCGCGGGTCCCTTCTCGCTGTTCCCAGGCATCGATCGCAGCTTGGCGGTACTGGATGGACGCCTGAGGCTCTCCATAGACGGGCGCCCGCCGCTGGCGCTCTCGCGCGAGAGCGCAGCGGTCAGCTTTCCGGGAGAAGTGCCGGTGTTCGCGCAGCCCCTCGGCTCTGCGGTCACGGATCTCAACGTCATGACCCGTCGCGGGCTGTGCAGCGCCACCCTCACACGCCGCGCGGCGGATGCTTCGACGGTGCTCGCGGGTGGTGCCGGCACGCGTCTCGTGGTCGCGCGCGCGGCCCTCACGGTGCACAGCGGTGCGCTCGCGATCGCGCTCGAGTCACTCGATGCGATTGTCGCTGAAGGTGATACCCTGAGGATCGAAGCCAGCGGTGCGGCAGGTGCGGCCTTCGACCTCATCGAGATCCATTTCAGGTGAGGCCGCCGGGGGCAGGCCTCAGCCCGAGACCCGCAGGGCTCGGGGCCACGAGCGCAGGCGCGGGACTGCCGCTGACGGCGCCGAAACGCCCTTCGTTCCAGTCGCGCGTCGCCACCTCGACCTCGGCCGGAGTGCGCGCGACGAAGTTCCACCACACCAGGATTTCCTCGCCGAAGGGTGTCCCGCCGATGAGGAGGATGCGCGCCGCTGCGGCACACTCGATGGCGAGCTTCGCGCGCTGCGGACTGAAATAGAGCAGTGTCCCGGGACTGAGCGGCTCGCCGGCCACAGTTGCCGCGCCTTTGAGAACGAGCGCTGCGTGCTCGAAGGACGGATCGAGCGGCAGATCGAGCGAGGCGCGCCCGGGAGAGCTCAGGTCCAGCCCCACGAGCGGGGAGAAGATCTCCGCCGGCGAGCTCTCCCCGAGTGCGCTTCCGGCCAGCACACGCACGGCGAAGCCGCCCTTCTCGATCAGCGGCAGGTGCGGGTAGTTGCGGAAAGCGGCCGCGCGGCGTCGCTCCTTCTCGGGCAGCGCGATCCACAGTTGCGCGGCGTGCAGGCGGCCGCCGCTCCCCGGGGCGGAGTCTTCCGCGTGCGCGATCCCGCGACCGGCCGTCATGAGATTGACCTGCCCGGGGGTGATGAGCTGCTCATTCCCGAGGCTGTCGCGGTGGACCACCTCGCCTTCGATCATCCACGTGAAGGTCTGAAGTCCGATGTGCGGATGCGGCCCGACGTGCATGCCGCCGCCCGCGCCGAACTCCATCGGTCCCGCATGATCGAGAAAGCACCAGGCGCCGACCGTGCGGCGGCCACGGTTGGGAAGGGCGCGACGAATGGTGAGCCCGCCGCCGATCTCGGCGTTGCGGGTTTCGAGTCGCTCGGGGCCGCTGTGCAGCCTGGGGTCTCTCCCGCTCATGTGAGTGAGCTCTCGATACGCACCTCGCCGGTCAGCACTTTATGGATCGGACAGCGATTGGCAATCTCGAGCAGCCGCTCGCGCTGTTCGTCGCTGAGGCCGCCGCGCAGCCTGATGCGCCGGCGGATGTCGCTGCCTGCGGCCGCTTGACCGGCCGGATTGAACTCGAGCGCCACCTCGATACCGGCGAGCGGCCAGCCTTTGCGGGCCGCATACATGCGCAGCGTGATCGAGGTGCAGGCGCCCAGGGCGGACAGCAGCAACTGATGGGGATTGGGCCCCGCGTCGGCGCCGCCCGATTGCCGCGGCTCATCCGCAAGCCACCGGTGTCCCGAGGGGTCCTCGAGGTTGACGGTATACGGGGCGGCATCGCTCACCGCCGTGACGAGGAGAGGAGTGTTCATGGAGGGATGCTCTTTCTTCCGGCCAACGACTCGATGCGCGTGTCGGGCACGAGCCAGATGACAGCCACGGTGACATAGAGCGCGATCGCAAGCCATGGGCGCACGAACGCCAGCACGATCGCGGCCAGATACAGCGCCAGCGAGAGCTTGCCTTTCAGGTCCTTGCCGAGCGCCAGGGCGAGCCGCGATTCGCGCCCGTTGACGGCGATGAGCTGCGCCTGCAGCAGCGTGTAGCAGAGGGCGGCGCACGCCAGCACCACCCCGTAGGCCGCGACCGGCGCCGGCATGAATCCAGCCTCGTCGATCCAGCGGATGACGAAGGGAATCAGCGACAGCCAGAAGAGCAGCGCCAGGTTCGCCCACAGCACGCGGCCGTTCACCCGTTCGGTCGCGTGCAGCATGTGGTGGTGGTTGTTCCAGAAGATGCCGACGTTCACGTAACTCAGCACGTAGGCGAGCAGCACCGGGACCTCGGTCCTCAAGGCGTCGAGGTCGGCGCCCCGCGGTACGCGGATCTCCAGCACCATGATGGTGATGATGATGGCGACCACGCCATCGGTGAATGCCTCGAGGCGCGCGGTGTTCATGGGCGCGGATGTTAACCCGCCGCGGGTGTAAGCTGCCGCCATGAGCGGAGGCCGCGCATTTCTCGAGGCTCGCGATCTGCTGTTGCACTGCCGTGAGGATTACGGCCGCGCATTGCGCGAGTTCCGCTGGCCGGCGCTCGATCGGTTCAACTGGGTCAGCGACTACTTCGAGCACATCGCGCAGGGAAATCAGGCGCCGGCGCTGCGACTGATCGACGACGCCGGTGCAGACGAGACGCTGTCGTTTGCGCAGATGGCGCGCCGCTCACGGCAGGTGGCCGCGTTCCTCGCGGGCGAAGGAGTGCGCGCGGGCGACCGCATCCTCATCATGCTGCCGAACTGCGTGCCGTTGTGGGAGACGATGCTCGCCGCCGTCCGGCTGGGTGCCGTCATCATTCCGGCCACGACGCTGCTCGAGAGCGGGGATCTGCGCGATCGGCTCGAACGCGGTCAGGTCAAGGTGGTCGTCACGCTGTCGGGCCTCGCGCTGCGCTTCGCGGCACTGCCGGGCGCACCGGTGCGCATTGCGGTGGGGCCGACCGTGCCTGGCTGGGTGCCCTATCAGCGCTCGCACGAGACCGAGCCGGACTTGCGCGCCGTTGCGACGCGCGCCGAGGATCTGCTGCTGCTCTATTTCACCTCGGGCACCACCGCGCGGCCGAAGCTCGTGGCGCACACCCACGTGAGTTATCCGGTAGGACATCTGTCGACCATGTACTGGCTCGGACTGCGTCCGGGAGATGTGCACCTGAACCTGAGCTCGCCGGGCTGGGCCAAGCATGCCT